>URKM01000035.1 GCA_900548365.1 uncultured Collinsella sp.
TACCCGCCGCGGCCCGCACCTGAGGCTGCGACCCGTGCCCGCGCCCGTGGCTGCGGCCCGTACCCGCGGCCGCCCGCCGCGGTGGCGTCCGTCCGTCGAAGGACGTTGGACATCCATCGGTACGACGGTTCCCTGCGAGCCCGTTCTCGTTACAATGAATCGCGCTGGTGTGTCGATGCGAGAGAACGGGGGACGCATGGCCGATTCGCACCGCTCCTTCCATAAGGCCGCGGCGCGCAACATGACGCGCACGCTGCGCAACGCGCAACGCGCGGCGACCGTCGTGCTGGGCCTGTGCGTTCCGTTCCTGCTGGCGCTTTTGGTATGGGACCTCACCGCCAACATCAATCCCGTGCCCGCGGTGGTCACCATCGCCGGCCTGGTGATGCTGTGCTTCTTCTTCAGCTACGTCTTCGTCGTCCCGGACGACCTCACGTCCAGCGCGACCGACCGCACGCTCTCCATCGCATCCAAGATCTTCGTCCACACGCGCAACGGCATGACGCCCGATGCCGCGCTGGGCGCCTGCCAGATCATCCTGCCCGAGACGCTGGCATCCGCCATGTGCATCACCAACGGCCGCCAGGTACTTGCCAGCTGGGGCGAGGGCTGCGAGCGGTATCCCACCGGCCAGCCGGTGGTCCTCGAGACCACGCTGAACGTGATCGAGACGCAGGCGATGAGCGTCTTCTCGCGCGATTCGAGCGATACGCGCGAGCGCGAGTTCTTCCCCCGCATGCGCGCCGGCATCGTGGCGCCGCTCACCGTGCGCGGCCGCTGCGTGGGCACGCTCGAGCTGTACTATCCTCGCTTCGGCAACATCGATATGCGGCAGACCGCCCTGGCCAGCGGATTCGCCGACCTCATCTCCACGCAGCTCGCGAGCTTCGAGCTCGAGCGCCAGGAGGAGGTCTCGGCCCGCGTCGAGCTGCGCGCGCTGCAGTCCCAGGTCGACCCGCACTTCCTGTTCAACACCATCGGGACCATCGTCTCCCTGGTTCGCACGGAACCCGAGAAGGCGCGGTCGCTGCTGATCGACTTCTCGAACTACTACCGCCAGACGCTTTCGGATTCCGAGACCCTCACCACGCTCGAGCGCGAGCTCGAGCAGGGCATTCGCTATATCAACCTGATGCAGGCGCGCTACGGCGAGGGCCGGCTGCGCATCCACTCGCATATCGAGGAGGGGATGGGGTGCAGCAAGGTCCCCCCGTTCATCCTGCAGCCTCTGCTGGAGAACTGCATCAAGCACGCGATGCGCGAGACCGAGCCGCTCACGATTCACCTGGAGGCGCGCTCTACCGCGACGGGCATGGAGATCGTGGTGGCAGACGACGGCATCGGTATGAGCGAGGAGGTGCGCGCGCATCTGTTCGACCAGCCCGACCAGGCCCGCCCGGTGCAGCCCGAGACCGTGACGGCCGACGGCTCGATCAAGCGCGGATGCGGTCTGGCGCTCTGCAACGTCTTGATGCGCATTCACTTCTTCTTCGGCGACGGTTCGGGCATCAAGGTCGAATCGACCGAGGGCGTGGGCACCGCGATCACGGTGCAGCTGGTAGGGGAGCCGCATGAGCCTACGCCGACGGGCACGCTGCTGCCGTCGAGCGCTGCGTAGGCGACGTATCGGAAAGGGATCGTAGATGAGCAATCAGTGGAACGTGTTGATCGTTGACGACGAGCCTCCCATTCGCGCCGAGCTGCGCTATCTGCTCGGGCAAGATGAGCGGATAGGCTCGATCGACGAGGCGGGAGGCGCCACCGAAGCGGTGAGCAAGATCTTGGCCAGCCGACCGGACGTGCTGTTTCTCGATATCCAGATGCCGGGTACGAGCGGTATCAAGCTCGCCGAGACCCTGGCGAACCTCAAGACGCCGCCGGTGGTGGTGTTCGTGACCGCGTTCGCCGAGTACGCCGCCTCGGCGTTCGAGCTCGATGCGGTGGACTACATCCTCAAGCCGGTGGAGACGAGCCGCCTGGAGAAGGCGCTCGACAAGGTTTCCGCGGCGATGGCGTCGCGCGACCCCTCTCCGCGGTCGGAGCGCGTCATGCGCCTGTCGGTGGAGCGCGCGGGCAAGCGGGCGTTCATCCCCGTGACCGACATCGTCTACATCGAGGCGAAGGCCGATTACTCGAGCGTGGTGACGGCGGCGGGCAGCTATCTGGTGAACGAGTCCATCTCCTCGCTGGAGCGCCGTCTGGCTCCGCAGGGATTTCTGCGCGTGCACCGCAGCTACCTGGTGAACCTCGATGACGTGCACGACGTCGAGGTCTCTCGCTCGGGGTTGATGGAGCTCAAGGTCGAGCGGGTCGGCGCGTCGGTGCCGGTATCGCGTCGTCGCACCGCCGAGGTGAAGGAGCGGCTCGGCATCGCCTAGGCGGGGCGGGCGGCCCGCCGGGAGCGGCTCGGCATCGCTTGAGTGGGGCGGATGGGGCGAAACCTCCGTTCCAAAACGGCTCATTTACCGAATCCTGATATACGCCGCGCGAGGGCTGCCGTACCATAGTGCGAGATATATCGCCGAGGGGAGCCAGCAATGAAATACACCAAGATGGAACGCAACTGGGTCATGTACGATGTGGGCAATTCCGCGCTCGTCTTGCTGAACACCTCGGTCGTGCCCATTTACTTCAACGCGATCAACACGGGCGCGAGCTCCGCCGACCTCGTGACCGCGTGGGCGAACGCGCAGACCGTCGCCTCCCTGGCCGTGGCCCTGCTCATGCCCATCTTGGGCTCGCTGGCCGATTACGCCGGCAACAAGGTCAAGTTCTTCCTCGGCTTCTTCCTAACCGGCCTCGTGCTGTGCCTGGCGCAGGCCATTCCGATGAGCGCCATGGCGTTCCTGGTCGTCTACGTGCTGTGCACGATCGGCCTGAACTCATCGATGACCTTCTACGACGCGATGCTGCCCGACGTGACCACCGACGACCGCATGGACTCGGTGTCCTCCTCGGGCTATGCCTGGGGGTACGTGGGGTCGACCATCCCCTTCATCCTGTGCATCGCCCTCATCTTCGGCGGTCCCGGCCTGCTGGGGCTCGATACGCTCACCTGCACGCGCATCACCTTCATCATCACCGGCCTGTGGTGGCTCGCCTTCACCGTTCCGCTGCTTCGGACCTATCAGCAGCGCTTCGGCAAGGAGCGCGAGCACGGCGCCGGGGGCGTGCTGCACAGCATCGCCAAGACGTTCAGCGGCTTGATTGGCACCTGCAAGAGCATCGCGCACGACCGCGTGCTGCTGGTCTTCATGATCGCCTTCTTCTTCTACATCGACGGCGTCCATACGGTCATCTCCATGGCGACGAGCTACGGCGCCGCCCTGGGCATCGATTCGACCCAACTGGTGCTGGCGCTGTTGGTGACGCAGTTCGTGGCGTTCCCCTCGGCCATCGCCTACGGGCGCCTCGCGGGCAGGTTCGGTACCCTGCGCATGATCATCGTGGCGGTCGCCGCATACGTGGGCATCGTCCTGTTCGCCGCCTTCTTCCTGAAGTCCGCCGTGGAGTTCTGGATCCTCGCGGTGCTGGTGGGCATGTTCCAGGGCGGCGTCCAGGCGCTGTCGCGCAGCTATTTCGGCAAGCTCATTCCCAAGGAGCGCGCCAACGAGTACTACGGCTTCTTTGATATTTTCGGACGCTACGCCTCCGTCATGGGCACTCTGCTAGTATCTATCGTGACATCGCTCACGGCGGATCCTTCTTTAGGAGTGCTTTCCATCGGGATCCTGCTGGTCGCGGGCTTTGTCATGTTAGTAAAGCTCTCCAGCATGCAGAAGGCGCGCGCCTAGCGTTCGCCTTTGCATAGGCTGCTGCGACGCGGAGGGCTTTGCTGACGACCAGTAAAGCCCTCCGTTTTCGTTAGAAGGTGGCCACTTGAAATCTCAGTATATCGCCCGAGTGGGCGTCATCGCCGCTGCGTATGCGGCCTGCACGCTCATCGCCATGCTCTTCTTGGGCAGCTTGGCATGGGGTCCCATCCAGTTCCGCGTATCCGAGGCCCTGTGCGTGCTCGCGCTGTTCACGCCCGCGGCCGTGCCCGGGCTCACCTTGGGGTGCGCGCTGGCGAACGTCGCCAACATCGTGCTTTCGGGTACCGGCATGCTCGGCATGCTCGACGTGGTGTTCGGGTCGCTCGCGACGTTCGCGGGAGCGCTCTTCACATGGAAGCTGCGCAGCCGTCCCGCCCTCGCGCTCGCGGGGCCGGTGCTCGCCAACGCGCTCATCGTGCCCGCGTACCTGCCGTTGCTCCTGCAGGGCATCGGCTTCTACACGATTCCGTTCACCTCGATCTCGCTCGACGGCGCCTGGCTGCCCATGTACCTTTTCGGTCTGGTCGCGACCGGCATCGGCGAAGCGGTTATCATGTATGTGCTCGGCTATCCATTGCAGCGCTCGCTGGCAAAAACTCCTTTCATGAAGCGCGAGCTCGAAAGTATGGGTACAACAGCAAAGTAGTTCTTGCGCGCGCACATTTTCGCGGCGCTGCGTAACGAGGATGCGCGGCGAGCGGGCGTCGGACCCGTCTCGCGGCGTCGGGCAGCGTGTTCGGAAGGGGCGAGCTCATGAGACCTGTAATCGTGATTCCCTCCTATTGGGCGGGCAATCATGCCGAGACGTTGTCGCCGGGTGCCTATGACCATACGACCGACCTGTTCTCGGAGACCCCCGATCTGGACCGCTGCCTGTCCTCGCTCGAGCAGGTGCACGACTGCCCGCGCATCATCGTGCTGGTGGTGTGCCCGCTGTCCGCGACGCGCGACGTGCGCCTGAGGCTCGACCATGTCGTCGCGGCGCATCCCGGGCTCAAGATCACGCTGGTGACGAACATCGAGGCCGCGCGCATCATGGAGCGCGTGGGCGAGCTGGCGCCCCATGCGCCGGGCGAGGGCGTCTCGCTGCGCGGCTACGGCGCGATTCGCAACATGGGATTGGCCGTGTCGGCCATCCTGGGGCACGATATCGTGATCTTCCTGGACGACGACGAGGTCGTCCTCTCCGCCGATTTCGTGGAGCGCGCCGTCTACGCGCTGGGCAAGGAGACGCGCCAGCGCCTGCCCATCCTGGCGAAGAGCGGGTACTACTACGATCGCTCGGGCTCTCCGCTGGCCGACACGTCGCGCGCCGGCTTGACGCAGCGCTGGTGGACGAAGCGCTTGGAATTCAACCGTTGGATGGAGAAGGCCCTGGCGGGCACGCGCATCTCGCGCTCGAACTACGTGTGCGGCGGATGCCTGGCCCTGCATGCCCGCGCGTTCCGGCGCATCGCCTTCGATCCCTTCATCACCCGCGGCGAAGACCTCGACTACCTCTTCAACATGCGCCTGTTCGGCTACGACGTCTGGTTCGACAACACCTGGGTCGTGAAGCACCTGCCCCCCGACGAGGGCGAGCGGAGCTCGCGCTTCATGCAGAACGTCTACCGGTGGTACTACGAGCGCGCGAAGCTGTCGTTTGCCGCGCGCCAAAAGGAATACTGCCAGGTGAGTCCCGCGTCGCTCATGCCCTATCCCGGGCCCTGGATCTCCCACGAGCTCGATGAGCGCGTACGGCGGACCTCGTTCATCCGCATGATCGCGTCCGCCGACCACAAGGGGTACTGGCGTATCTGGCGCACGGGCCGCGAGGAGGCCGAACGCTACGCATGCGACAACGCTGGCAGATATCTGAAGTTCCAGAGCTTCTGGCCGAGTATCATGGATGGTCTATGGAACGATCCGGTTCTGGCCGATATGTTGGAGCATGCATGAAATCTGAAGAATCCGAGTTCGCCCGCGTAGGGGGCGCGTCCTCGATGGCCCGGCTCACGCCGTTCTTTCGCTGGCTGGCGTTCGCGTGCGCGATGCTGCTGATCATGTACTTCATCTACGAGCTGTTCGAGGGCCACGCGCCGCTCATCACGCTCGCCGCCTGCGTGCTGCTGGGCATCCTGCTCGCGATCTTTCTCCAGCTGTACGTGAATCCGGATTCGCTGCGCTCCCAGTATGCCGAGCAGACGCTGTCGATCGCCTCCGATATGCTCGAGGACATGCGCGACGGCCTGACGCCGCAAAGCGCGGAGGCGATCTGCCTGCGCCTGCTTCCCGAGACGCGTGCCGTCACCATCGCGGTGACCGATCGCGAGCGCGTGCTCGCCTGCGTGGGCGCCTATGCGGAGAGGTTTCCTCCGGGATCGCCCATCCATACGCCGGCGACGCGCTATGCGCTCGACCACGGGTTGGTCCAGTCGTTCACCAACGCCCCCTCGTTTTTCAACGTCGACGGCGAGGCGTGGAAGGTGCCGGCGGGCATCATCGCCCCGCTCAAGGTTCGCGGCGTGTCCGTGGGAACCCTCAAGTTCTACTTCAGCACCTCGCACGCCGTCGACCGCACGCAGTACGCCCTCGTCTCGGGCTTTGCGGAGCTCATCTCCACGCAGCTCGCCACGCATGAGCTCGAGCGCCAAGACGAGCTCACCGCCCGCGCCGAGCTGCGCGCGCTCCAGGCCCAGATCAACCCGCATTTCCTGTTCAACACGCTGAACACCATCGCGTCCCTGACGCGGACCGAACCCCTGCGCGCCCGCGAGCTGCTGCGCGAGTTCGCGTCGTTCTACCGCTCCACGCTCGATAACTCCGGCTCGCTCATCCCCGTGTCGCGCGAGATCATGCAGACGAGGCGCTACCTCATGTTCGAGAAGGCGCGCTTCGGCGAGGAGCGCATCGTGGAGACGATGGATATCGACGAGGCGGTGGAGGATGCGCCGGTGCCCGCTTTCATCATCCAGCCGCTGGTCGAGAACGCCGTGCGCCACGCTATGAAAGACGAGGGGGCGCTCCATATCACCGTGAGCGTCCATCCCGATGGGGACGAGGCGCTGTGCATCCGCGTGATCGACGATGGAGCCGGCATGGATGCCGAGACCGCCGCGCGCCTGTTCAACGAGGCGCTTCCCAAGCCCGACTCCCAGGCGCCGCAGGGCGGGGGAGCGGGAGTTGCCACGCGCAACATCTCCGAGCGCATCAAGCGCTTCTACGGTCCGCGCTCCTCGGTCGAGGTCACCTCGCAGCCCGGGTGCGGCACGACGATCGCCTTGCACCTCGATCTGCAGCAGAGCATCTTCGGGTGATGGGAAAGGGGCCCGTTCGGACCCCTTTCCCATGTGGGCCGCACGCGGTCTGCGGCTTGGCATCTTCCGCGTAAGGTTGCTTGCATAAGGGGTAGAATAGGTGAACGTGAGCCTCCGCTGGCGGTAGCTATGGGGCTTTGAACGGTTTTCTAAATAACGAAAGGGATAGTTGTATGCTGCGCGCCATGATCGTCGACGATGAAGCACCCGCTCGTTCCGAGCTGCGCTTCTTGCTCGAGCAGACCGGTAAGATCGGCTCGATCAACGAAGCCTCGAGTGTTCGCTCCGCGATCGAGATGCTCATGGAGAACCGCGTGGACGTGGTGTTCCTGGATATCTCGATGCCGGGGGCGTCCGGCCTGCAGCTTGCCGAGGCGCTGCATAAGCTGAAGAACCCGCCCGCCGTGGTGTTCGTGACCGCATACAGCGACCACGCCGTCGAGGCCTTCGAGGTCGATGCGACGGATTACCTTATGAAGCCCGTCGAGGAAGAGCGCCTGGACCAGGCGATCAACAAGGTCATCGCGCGCGTGAAGCCCATGCTGGATGGCGGCAAGAGCTCCATCGAGCGCATTCCGGTCGAAAAGGGCGGTCGCAAGGTCCTGATTCCGGTGGACCAGATTCGCTATATCATGGCCAAGGATGATTATTCCTGCATCTTCACCGAGGACGACCGCTATCTCTCCACTACCTCGCTGGCGCAGTTCGAGTCCAAGCTCGGCGATTTCGGCTTCTTCCGCGTTCATCGCCGCTATATCGTGAACCTGGCGAACGTGGAGGACGTCGAGACCATGCCTTCCGGCGCGATCCAGCTGGGCGTGTCCGGCGTCGAGGACCGCATACCGGTTTCCCGTCGCCGCGTGGTGCCGCTCAAGAAGGCGCTCAACCTGTAGGCGATATGTGGGGAGGAGAGGCGATGGCGAGCCGCGAAAAGCGCATCGATATCGTTTCCGATACGCACGGGCGGCTTTCGCCCGAGCTTCTTGCCGAGCTGTCCGGCGCCGACCTGATCGTGCATGCGGGCGACATCACGTCCGATATGGACCTCGATCATCTGAGGGCTATCGCGCCGGTGCGGGCCGTTTTGGGAAACAACGATCATTTCTTCTATGATTACGGGCCCGATGTGACGAGGTTGAACGAGTTCGAGTACGAGGGCTTGCGTTTTGCCGTCTCGCACTACCGTGAGGACCTGCCGCTCGATCGTGTCGATATCGCCGTATGCGGGCACTCCCACGTGCCCGTCGTGACCGAGATGGGTTCGTGCGTTCTGATCAACCCCGGCTCGCCGACGTTCCCCCGTACGGCGCGCGGAGCCACGATGGCTCGCGCTTGGGTGGCCGATGGCGCGCTGGTGTCTGCGGAGATCATCGAGCTTTAATCGGTGCGGCGCGCGGCGCGCAGAAAATTTTTAGAAATAGTTGTTGTGTTTCTCGAATGTTTTTGCGTATAATAGCTCTCGCAGCAGCACACGCTGTTGGGGAGTTAGCTCAGTTGGTTAGAGCGCCGGCCTGTCACGTCGGAGGTCGCGGGTTCGAGTCCCGTACTTCCCGCCATTTGCATGGTGAGCCCCGCTTCGGCGGGGCTTTTGCATTTTAGATGCAATCTCCGCCCGGGGCCGTCGTTTCAGAAGAACCAAAAAAAGTTGTTGTATTCCCGATGACTATCTGCGTATAATAGCTCTCGCAGCAGCACACGCTGTTGGGGAGTTAGCTCAGTTGGTTAGAGCGCCGGCCTGTCACGTCGGAGGTCGCGGGTTCGAGTCCCGTACTTCCCGCCATTTGCATGGTGAGCCCCGCTTCGGCGGGGCTTTTGCTTTATACGGCCCTCCTGGTTCCGATCTCGACGGGACGAGGCAATCGGCCCGTCTCGATTCCCCCGCACCCTGCGAGTGCAAAGCTCGTGTATGCACCCAAATGTTCACATTAACCATTTTTGAACGTATAGGCCCATAGGACAGTGGCCTTTGGAATTTGTCCTCAGGCTTGACAGTTTTTAGCCGTCTACCACAAGATTTATGGTTGTTCAATAAAATATGTTTACTGGATGCGCACTTTATCATTTACTTACGTTGTATGCATAACGTCTGTTGTGGTAAAGTGTCCAATTATCTGCATAAGGTACCTTGCACATATCCTGATGCATGTAGATGCGACCATTGATCTGATGCCACAGGCTCGCCACGCTTCTATGAGGAGTAGAGATGAACATCTCCCGAAAGACTGACTACGCCCTTCGCATGCTTTCCATGCTTGCGCAGAACGAGGGCGGTCTCCTTTCTGTTCGCACTGCGGCCGAGGCGGTCGACGTTCCGTATTCGTTCGCGCGCTCGATTCAGCATGGTCTCGTTCAGGCGGGAATTGTCGAGAGCCTGCGCGGCGTCCACGGCGGCATGCGCCTCAAGCTCGACCCGGATCAGGTGACCATCCGCTCCATCGTCGAGGCCATTCAGGGTCCGCTGGTTATGAATGATTGCACGGCGGAGGATGGCGAGTGCGGTCGCATGGGCTTCTGCTGCTATCATCCCATCTGGGTGGGTACGCAAGCCCTCGTTCACAGCTACCTCGACTCGATCACCCTTGCCGATGTGGTGGAGCGCCGCTTGAATCCCGCCGTCGACCCCATGTTTGCCGACCGTGCCCGCTTCGTGGAGTACGCTCGGTGCGGCGAGGCGTGCAAGAAGGGCGAATAGCCCGCAGCTCCTCGCCCATTCGATCGAGGAGACCATATGTTTGAAAACGACCCCTTTCGCGCATTCGTTCGAGCGGAAGGGGTTCGTCTCTATAGAGACCTCCCATGGCGCGATACGCGCGATCCGTATGCCATCTGGATATCGGAGGTCATGCTTCAGCAGACCCAGGTTCCGCGCGTGCTGACGCGTTGGGAGCGCTGGCTCGATCGGTTCCCGAGCGTCTTCGCCCTTGCCGAGGCGCCCGTCGCCGACGTGCTGTCCGAATGGCAGGGGATGGGGTACAACCGGCGCGCCCTGGCGCTGAAGTCGGCGGCGGAGGCCGTTGCGTCCGATTACGACGGGGTGCTCCCGACCGGCGTCAAGGAGCTGTGCGCCCTGCCGGGCATCGGTCCCGCGACGGCGCAGGGCATCCGCTCGTTCGCTTACGACCTTCCGGGCGTGTATCTCGAGACGAACGTGAGAACCGTGTTCCTGCATCATTTCTTCCCCGATGTCCCCGCCGTTCCCGATCGCGAGCTCGTACCCTTGATAGCCCGCGCGTGCCCCGGCCCCGAAGGCGAGGGCTTCTGCGCCCAGGCGGATGAATCCGATACGCCGCGTTCGTGGTATTACGCCCTGTTGGATTACGGTGCGTATCTGAAGAAGACGGTGCCGAATCCATCCCGGCGGTCGAGCGGCTATACGAAGCAATCGAGGTTCGAGGGGTCGAGGCGGCAGAAGCGCGCCGCGCTCGTGCGCGAGCTGCTGGCGGCGCGCGAAGAGGGGGTTGCCGAGCGGTCCCTCGAGGAGCTCGCGGCGGTCTTGAACGGGATGGAGGGCGCGGCGGGCCGTCCCCCGGTGCCCGAGGCGGATGTGCGCTCCATCTTGGACGACCTCGCGCGCGAGGGCTTCTGCCGCGACCTCGGAGAGGGAAGCTGGGGAATCTGCCTGTAGGCGTATCCGGCGCGGACGCGCCCGCGAACGAAACTCGACAGATGTTCATAATCGGGGCGCAGCGTTACCAGGGCGCGGGAGCGGGTATAGAACACCCAAGGCGCGCCCGGTGCGCCCGCGGCATGGCGTTCGGCGAATGCGTTGCGTCGATGCGCTCATGCAGGTTCGTTTAGCAGAGAGGACACGCGTTATGGATTTCGAGAACTCGCAAACCAAGAAGAACCTCGAGACCGCCTTTGCCGGTGAGTCGCAGGCACACACCAAATATCGCTATTACGCCTCGAAGGCAAAGAAGGACGGGTACGTCCAGATCTCCAACATCTTCATGGAGACCGCGCTCAACGAATCCGAGCACGCGAAGCTCTGGTTCAAGTACCTGCACGGCGGCGAGGTTCCGGGCACGCTCGACAACCTGCGCGACGCCGCGGCCGGCGAGAACTACGAGTGGACCACCATGTACGACGAGTTCGCGAAGACCGCCGACGAAGAGGGCTTCAAGGAGATCGCCGCGCGCTTCCGCGGTGTGGGCGCGGTCGAGAAGGCGCATGAGGAGCGCTATCTCAAGCTCGCCGCGCGCGTCGAGAAGGGCGAGGTCTTCGAGCGCGAGGGCGTGAAGGTGTGGAAGTGCCTGAACTGCGGCCATCTGCACGTCGGTCCCGAGGCGCCCGAGCTGTGCCCGGTCTGCGCGCACCCCAAGGCGTACTTCGAGGAGCAGGTCGTCAATTATTAAGAGCAGAAGTCGCTGCTTGTGATGGGAATCGGACGGTGTCCGCGCTCACGTGGGACCGTCCGCCCCGATACGGGCGCCGTTCCGCCGCTGACAGATGGGTCCGACGGAGCGGCGCCCTTTGCGCGCCGGGGCGGCCGGCGTCTGTGGAAACGCTGAAGGAGGGGGCGTGGCGGGATGGGAGTAGCTGGCGAGATCGAGCTCGTCGCGACGTGCGATGCGGCCTACCTCGGGCCCTTGCGCCGCGCGCTGGTCTCATGCGTTATCAACAACCCCGGCGAGGACATCGGGCTGCATCTGATCCACGGGTTGCTGGAGCAGTCGGACCTGCGGGGGATGGCGGATTTTTGCGAGGCGATAGGCCTGCGGTTCGAGGCGCATGCGATCGACCGCTCGGCATTCGACGGCATGTATGCGAGCAAGCGCTATCCGCAGGAGATGTACTACCGCCTGCTGGCACCCCATGTGCTCGGGGAAACGACGGGCAGGCTGCTGTATCTCGATCCCGACGTGCTGGTGGTCAACCCGCTGAGGCCGCTGATCGATGTCGACCTGGGCGGCAAGGCGTTCGCCGCCGCTTCGCATCTCGATGCGGTGCACCCTGTAACGAGTCTCAACCATATGCGGCTCGACACGACGAGCGCCTATTTCAACACCGGGGTGATCCTCATGGATGCGCCCGCGGCGCGGCGCGTGGTGGACCCCGTTTCCCTGATGGCCTATGCAGGGGAGCACGAGGTCGAGATGGTCTTTCCCGACCAGGACATCTTCAACGCGCTCTTCGGCGGGGAGACGCTCGAGGTCCCGGACAGCGTTTGGAACTATGATGCTCGCAAGTACGCTGATTACCTGGTGAGGACGGGTGGCAAGAGCACGATGTCATGGGTGATGCAGCATACCGCCATCCTGCATTTCTGCGGGAGGGACAAGCCGTGGAACCCGGGATATCGTGGTCGCTTCGACGCGCTCTACAAGAACTATATGGCCATAGCCGCGCGCGTTGACCGCCGCGTCCGCGGCGAAAGGGGAGGCAGTGAACGATAAGAAGTTGAGGGACGCCATGTTCTTGGTGGCGTTCGGCGTGCTGCTCTACGTTGGCGCGACGCACCTTTCGGCGGTGCTGGGAGCGCTGTCGAAGATCGTGCAGCTGCTGCTGCCCGTGCTCATCGGAGGCATTATCGCCTTCGTGTTGAACGTGCCGATGTCCGGGCTCGAGCGCATGTTCCATCAGCTGGGGGCGAGGATCGGCCGCGAGTTTTCAATCGGCCCGGTTCGTTTGGCGAGCCTGCTGATCACGCTGGCGGGTATCGTCTTGGCGTTCGTGGGCGCGGTCGCGCTGGTCATTCCGGAGCTGATCGATTCGGCGCGTACCATCATCCCCCTGGCGCAGGAGAAGATTCCCGAATGGATCCGCTTTGCCGAGGAGAGCGGTCTGGATGTATCGGGCCTGGTCGACCAGCTGAGCGATCTGAGGGATTCGGGAGCTATCTTTGCGCCCTCCTTCGTGGGATCGGCGACCGCGATCGCGAAATCGACGATTCTGACGGCGGGCAACATGATGCTGGGCATGGTCATCGCGATCTACCTGCTGTTGGGCAAGCACACGTTTTCGCGCCAGGCGCTTATGATCGCGCGCGCCAACCTTCCCGAAGCCGTCGTCGAAAAGATCCGCTTCGTGGGCAACCTGGCCTGCGAGACGTATGCGAAATTCCTTTCCGGCCAGTTCGTCGAGGCGATCATTTTGAGCTGCCTGATGTATGCGATGTTCAAGATCTTCGGCCTGCCGTATGCCGGCATCACGGCGTATCTGACCGGCTTGTGCGCATTCGTCCCGTATGTGGGTGCGTTCCTTTCCGGCGCGTCGGGCGTGGTCCTCACGCTGCTGGCGAATCCGGTGCAGGCCCCCGTGTGCCTGGTGGTGTACCTGGCAACGCAGTTCGTCGAGAACCAGTTCATCTACCCGCGCGTCGTGGGCGGTTCGGTCGGCCTGGCGCCTATGTGGGCGCTGCTCGCTGCTCTGGTGGGCGGTAAACTCTTCGGCGTGATCGGCATCGTGTTCTTCATCCCGCTCGCATCGGTGATCTATACGTTGGTGCGCGACGACACCAAGGCTAAGCTGGCTCGCAAGGCCGCGTAATCGAATCCTTTCATCGCCGCATCATCGCGCCCGGCTCGGTCATCCGCGCCGGGCGCGAGCTTTTTGGCGCTGCGGATATCGAGCGCCCATGCGGGCGCTTGCGCGGGCGGCCGGTGCGGCGCCGGTCGTTATCCGATGTGAGCATCTCGGAGCACGGAAAAGGCTAAGGTCGAACGGGTGGCTCCCCGCAAAGGCCGCTGTCGTTCCAATGTTACGTATGAGATGGAAGTTCACATCAATGGGGGTGGCCCGACATGTAGCCTAGCCAAATTAAAACCGTCATAATGAGATGGTTACGCTTTCGATACGAAGCGCGGGCGCTTTGATCGCGGCGGTTTGCGTCGTGTTCGAAGTTGCGAGGTACACGTATGCATAGGGCGTGCGCGCGCATGCGCCACGCAGGACAGGGAGGTGTATGGATGGCTACTGAACATCAGATGCAGGGCCCGACGCTCGCCGAGCGCTTGGTCGCGCACGGCTTCTCCCGCAGGGATTTCCTCACGTATTGCGGCAGCCTTGCTGTGATGCTGGGGCTTTCCGCTACGGCGGCGCCAAGGATCGCCGAGGCGCTCGAGGCGAGTGAGAAATCGGGAAAGATGCTGCCCGTCATCTGGATGGAGGGCGGCTCGTGTTCGGGCTGCACCGAGGCGCTGGCCCAGACGAACACCCCGGATATCCCGGAGCTCGTCTTGGAGACCATCTCGCTCAACTACTGCGAGACGCTTTCGGCGGCTGCCGGACACTCGATGGAGCAGGCGCGCCGCGACACCATCGAGGCCGGCGGCTACGTGCTTATCTACGAGGGCGCCGTGCCCACCGCCTTCGATGGCAACGTCCTCACGGTGGGCGGCGAGAAGGGCATCGACTCGCTGCTCGAGACGGCGGAGCACGCCGATGCGGTCATCGCGCTCGGCTCGTGCGCGTGCGACGGCGGCTGGATGGCGTCGCGTCCCAACGATGCGCACGCGATGGGCGTGCAGCGCTATCTGAGCGAACAGGGCGTGTCGACGCCGGTGGTGAACATCCCGTGCTGCCCTGCCAACCCCGAGTGGCTCGTGGCGGTCATCGTCGAGTACGCGCTGATGGGCCGTCTGCCGCAGCTGAATAGCAAGAACCAGCCGTCGGCCATGTTCAACCAGACGATCCATGACAACTGCCCTCGTCGCGGTCATTTCGAGAACGGCGAATTCGTCTACCGGTTTGGCAGCGTGGAGGAGGAGAAGGGCTACTGCCTGTACCCGCTCGGCTGCCGCGGACCCCAGACGTTCACGACGTGCCCCGTCACGCGCTGGAACCGCTCCATCTCGTGGTGCGTCGAGGCGGGCGCGCCCTGTATCGGCTGCGGCGTGGTGAACCCGATGCACCCGCAGCGCAACTGGGTCGATGAGAACACCCCGTTCCTCAAGCGCCATCGCGATATCTCCCTGGGCGATTTCCACTTCCAGCCGCCCATGGCGGCGCTGGCCTGCACGGGCCTCATCGTCGCCGCGCTCGTGGTGCACGGCGTGGGCATGAAGCTCACCGGCCGCGTGGACGGCGGCGCCGACTTCGAGGCGGAGCGCCGCTGGGATGTGAAGCACGGCACCGAGGCCGCCCACGAGGCGGGCGAGCGCGCCGCGAAGCTCTACGACGACCTGGATGCATGCGGCCTCGAGCCCAAGAACATCGACCGCATGAAGAAGAAGCGCGAGGCGCGCCATGCCGCGCACGAGGCGGCGGAGGCCGCCGCCCGCGCAGCCGAGGAGAACGAGAAGGGAGGCGATGAGTGATGGCGCATTCCGTAGTCGATCCCGTGACCCGCATCGAAGGCCACCTCTCCATCGAGATGGAGGTCGAGGACGGCAAGGTAACCGAGGCTTGGACCTGCGGCAACCTGTATCGCGGGCTGGAGCATGCGCTCGAGGGCCGCACCCCGTACGACGCCGCGCTCATCTCCGAGCGCATCTGCGGCGTCTGCCCCGTCTCGCATGCGCACGCCTCCTGCTTCGCGGCGGAGGACGCGTACGGGATCCAGATCCCCGAGGCGGCGCGCCTCATCCGCAACCTCGCCGAGGGCGGCCAGATCCTGCATTCGACCATCCTGTGGTTCTATAACCTGGCGGGCCTGGACTACATCAATCCGCTCGACGCCCTGAACGCGAATCCCGCCGACGCCTACGACGTGTGCAAGCGCTACGGTACGTCGGGCGCCGATTTCGAGGGGCTGCACGAGCGCCTCAAGGCGTTCGCCGCCAACGGTCAGCTCTCGATCTTCACGGGCAACTGGTTCGACTGCAAGGATGCCGACGGCTCCTCCGCGTTCCATCTGTCGCCCGCGGAGAACCTGGTGGGCACCGCCCACTATTTCGAAGGCATCGAGAACCAGGCGAAGGCGTCGCAGATCTGCGCGATCATCGGCGGCAAGATGCCCCATATCATGACGTCGATCCCCGGCGGCACCTCGTTCGTGCCCACGCCGGAGAAGCTCGACGAGATCATCTACCGCATCCGGGAGCTCAAGACCTGGGTGCGCGGCACGATGATTCCCGATATGTACATGATCGTGGAGAAGTACCCCAACCTCGTGGGCATGGGCAAGGGCGCCGGCCGCTTCGTCTCGTTCGGCGTGCTCGACGATGCGAGCCGCGAGCTGAACCGCCGCTATCTCCCCGCGGGCATGGTGAAGCTGGACGCGGACGGCACCATGACGATCTCCAACGTCGATGCGACGCTCATCACCGAGGATACCGCGCGCGCGTTCTACGAGAACCATGCGCCGCTCAACCCGGTGGACGGCGTGACCGCCCCCATGTGGCCGCGCGACGGCAAGGACCTCAATAACAAGTACAGCTGGGTGAAGGCGCCGCGTTACGACGGCAAGGCGTACGAGGCGGGCGGTATCGCGCGCATGCTCGCGGCATACGTGCGCGGTGTCGGGCCCGTGGTGGACCTGATGGACGAGGCGCTGCGCAAGACCGGCCTCCCGATGGGCGAGCTGGACTGCGTCGCGGGCCGTCTGATCACCCGCGTGCTCGAGGCCGATTACGTGTGCGAGGTCATGGAGCAGAACTTCAATGAGCTCGTGGCGCTGATGGGCGCCGGCAAGGCCGAGTACCACGTGGCGCCCGCGCGCACCACGGGCGAGGGCCTGGGCTTGTGGGAGGCCCCGCGCGGGGCGCTGCTCCACACCGAGAAGGTCGAGAACGACGTCATCACGCATTACCAGGAGATCATCCCCTCCACGTGGAACCTGTCGCCGACCGATGGCAAGGGCGTGCCGGGTCCGCTCGAGGAGATGCTGGTGGGCACCTCGGTGACCGACATCGACAAGCCCCTTGATGCCGTCCGTATCGTTCATAGCGTCGATCCGTGCACGGCGTGCGCGTGCCACGTCACCGAGCCCAAGACGGGCAAGACGTTCAGCACGGTCACGTCTCCGTGGGGGGTGAGGTAAATGGCTCATATGGCGCATTACCGCGAGGCGCATCCGCTTGCGTTCGTGGTGACCCACTGGGTCAATCTCGTTGCCATGATCTTCTTGATCTTCACGGGCTTCTACATCCACTATCCGCTGTTCGGCGGCGTGATGACCATGGCCCGCGGTCTGCACATCTTCTTCGGCATCGTGCTGCTCATCAACTGCCTGGTGCGCATGGTGCTGGCGTTCTTCATCAAGAGCGCGCCGGCGCCCGGAACGCGCGAGCTGGTGCCCGATTACAAGACCTGGCTGCCGCAGCGCGATAACAAGCATCAGCTGTGGGCGTGGATCAGCTACTACCTGTTCCTGCGTCGCGAGCACCCCATCGCCGCGAAGCTGGGTGTTCCGCAGAAGATCGTGTACCTGCTCATCCCGCTCATGATCTTCTTCACGGGCTACACGGGCTTCTGCCTGTGGGGCACCACCGCCGAATGG
This sequence comes from uncultured Collinsella sp., assembly GCA_900548365.1. GTDB lineage: Bacteria > Actinomycetota > Coriobacteriia > Coriobacteriales > Coriobacteriaceae > Collinsella. The sequence continues at coordinate 17,493 of URKM01000035.1, forward strand.
CCGATCTTCGCGGTCGGCTTGAACTTCCTCGGCGGCGCCATGAAGGTGCGCATCCTGCACTATTTCATGATGTGGGCGTTCCTGGCGTTCATGTGCATCCATGTGTACCTGTCGCTCATCGAGGGCGTGTCCCCGGCGACGTTGATCTTCTTCTGGAAGGAGACGCCCGGCCTGGTGTACGATCCGGAGACCATGAACATCGTCGGCTTCGATGGCATGGGCAAGGAGCCCGATTACGGCGAGACCTTCAAGAGCGATGAGCGCGAGGCGGTCGACCGCGCGCGCTTGGTCGAGCACGAGGCTGTTATCGCGGGCGAGGCCGTGAAGAACGGTTTCGAGAAATAAGAAGGCGGCGCGAGCACGCGTTCGACGGGGCGTTCGGCGATGGTGCCGGGCGCCCCGTTTTGCAGCCGCGTGCGGGGCGGTCCGCGACGGGATGTCGCGTGGATGTCGAGGAGGGGATATGGAACGGAAGCAGCGCGGTGGCGGGTTCGACGCGGCCGAGGGCTCTCGGGCGCGCGTCTCGGTGCTGTGCGTGGGCAACGAATACCAGCTCGATGATGGGTTCGGCCCGGCGGTCGCGTCGTATCTACGCGAGCGGTACCGGTTTCGCGAGGGCGTCGAGGTCCTCGACCGCGCGGTGATGGGCTACGGCATCGTCCCCGACCTCATGGCGTGCGACGGCGTCGTGGTGGTCGATGCCCTCGATGGCACCGGGGCGGATTCGGGGACCGTGTTCTCGTTCGAGCCGTCCGATATGGCGTGCGGCGCCGGTATGGTCTCGCTTCACGAGGTCCGCTTTTCCGATGTGCTGGCGGCCGCTACCTTCATGGGCGCCGCTTGCGAGGCGAGGTGCTTCGGTGTGCAGGTGCTCGATCGCGGCGACGGCACGATGGAGCGGGGGCTGAGCCCCCGGGTCGAGGCTGCGGTGAGCTTGGTCTCCCGCGCGGTGGTTCGGCATCTCGACGATGCCTGGCATGCGGACTCGCGTGATCTGTGGCGCGAGTCGGGCGATCCCCGCGCCCTGCTGGACGATGCGCGGGCGTATGTGCGTGCCGCGCTGGCGGCCTGCGGGGTCGCGGACGAGCCGGCGACGGGGATGCTCGACGGCGTGCCCTCGACGATGGCGGATTATGAGGCGGATGATCTGGTATCGAAGCTTCTGGAGGGCGTGTAGGCGGTTGCGGGAGCCTGCGGACGGATGCGACGGCGGCTGTAAGCAGAAGCCGGCTCATCTGTTAGCGGGCAGGGGTATGAAAATCGACCTTGACCGGTGCGTGCTTCGAGGTGCATGCTGAAGCCCCTCTCTTTGATCGGGCCTCCAGCGAGGAGGCGCTGTATGAGCTTGTTTATCGAATCGGCCCAGCGCGCCGCCAGGCGGCGCGACATGGTCGACCGGTGGGGGCGCGGAGGCGGGGCGGG
>URKM01000036.1 GCA_900548365.1 uncultured Collinsella sp.
ACCATGCTGAAAAACGAGGGCGGCTATGGTTGACAAAACCATAGAGACACCCCCCGACAATGTAAGGAGATCCCCATGAACAACGAGCCCACCGGAATGCCCGCAGTCCCCTCCGAGGCGGCCGCTGAGCAGGGCGCCACGGTCCAGGCGCAGACAACGAATCCCGCCATCGAAACACCTTCCGCCGCCGCGACAACCGAGCGGCCGACACCCAAGATGCTCGCCATCGTCTGCGCGATCGCGATCGCCGGCGGGCTTCTCGGCGGCGCACTCGGCGGCATCGCCGTCACCTCGACCAGCGACGCTGGGCAAGCAGGGGGCGGTCCCTCGAGCAGCAGTCAGTCCATGGGCATGGGCGGCCCCGCTGACGGGCAGGCGCCCGACGGCATGGAGGCCGATGGAACGGACAACGGAAGCCTCTCGCTGACCATGCCCGACGGCGCCGAATCCGGCGAGACCCCGGCCGAGCCCGACGCCGCGCAAAGCGAGGGGACCGAGACATCGGATGGCACGCAGTCGGCCAGCGACACCTCGGGTTCGGTGCTCACGCCCCGCAGCGACGGCAGCCTGGCCGCCTAGCAGCGCAAAAATCACCGCGGATGCCGCGACCGACCCCGTCGAAGGCCATCGCGACCGATCGCCTGCGCGCCGCGCACCGCCCCATCTCCGCCGAATCCAGTGAAACGGAATGACCCATGACAATCACCCCAACCGATACGGCGGGCCTGCGCTTCGTAGGCCCGCCCCTTGAAGTCGACGTGGACGTCGTCGTACCCGTATATAACGAGCAGGCCGAGATCGGTTCGTCAATCCTGCTGCTCCTCTCCTATCTCCAGCAGCTCAACGCCGATGAACACGCCTTCTCCTGGCAGATCGTCATCGCCGACAACGCGAGCACCGACAGCACCTGGGCCCTCGCCAGCACGCTCGCCGGCGAGCACCCGCAAGCGGTGCGCGCCGTCCGCATCCCGCGCAAGGGGCGCGGCTTCGCGCTCAAGCAGGTCTGGAGCCACTCCCGGGCGCGCGTGCTCTCGTACATGGACGTCGACCTCTCAACCGACCTCTCCTCGTTCTCCGAACTCGTCTCGCCCATCCTGGAGGGAAGCTGCGACGTCGCCTTCGGTTCGCGCCTGCTCCCCGCATCGAGGGTGACGCGCTGTGCGAAGCGGGAGTTCATATCGCGCACCTACAACCTGCTGCTCCAGCGCTATCTCGGTGTGAGGTTCCACGACGCCCAATGCGGCTTCAAGGCCATCAGCGCCGAGGCGTCGGCAACCCTGCTCCCCCTGATCGAGGACGACGAATGGTTCTTCGACACCGAGCTGCTGGTAAAGGCCGAGCGCCTGAACGTCGCGATGAACGAGGTCGCGGTGACCTGGCGCGAAGACCCGGGCTCGACCGTGCACATCGTCGACACGGTCCGCAAGGACCTGCAAGGCATGAGGCGCCTGAAGCAGGAGCGCCCGGGAGGCGGCCTGGAGGGGCAGGGCGGATTCGACAGGACGGTGATCCACGGTGACTAGCTTCGACACCGCGCGCCACGCAGGCGGGCGCGACGTCGCCGGCGCGACCCCCGGGCAGTCGCTCGACGCCGCCGGGGCACACGGGATCGCGCGCCGCGCCCTCGAGGCGGCGGCGGTCGCGCTTCTTCTGCTCTCGGCATGCTTCGTATTCTTCTGGAACCTATCGTCCTCGGGATATGCCAACGAGTTCTACAGCGCCGCCGCCCAGGCGGGCTCCGTTTCCTGGGAGGCGTTCCTCTGGGGCGGCCTCGACGCCGGCGGCGCCATCACCGTCGATAAACCGCCTGCGTCCATCTGGCTCATGGCGCTCTCCGTTCGCCTGTTCGGGCTCAGCTCCTTCTCGATCCTGCTGCCCCAGGCGATCATGGGAGTCGCGACCACGTTCATCGTCTTCCTGATAGCCCGGCGCGTCTGGGGCACGTGGTTCGGAGTGCTCGCGGGAGCCCTGTTCGTCACGACGCCCGTCGCGGCGCTCATGTTCCGGTTCAACAATCCCGACGCCCTGCTGGTGCTGCTCATGACGCTCGCCGCCGACTGCGTCCTGCGGGCGCTCGCGAAGCCCGCTTCCCGCGGCGGAAACCGTGCGAGGACCGCGCTGCTGGCGCTCGCGGGCGGCCTGGTCGGCCTCGGGTTCCTCACCAAGCAGTTCCAGGTGCTCCTCATCGTACCGGGCTTCGCGCTCGCCCTCTTCGCGTTCTCGCCCACCCCATGGAGCCGCAAGCTCCTCGATGCCGTCGTCTCCATCGGCTCGATCCTGCTCGCATCGGGCTGGTGGATCGCGCTCACCGTGCTCGTCCCATCCGGATCGCGGCCGTTCATCGGCGGCTCCCAGACCGATTCCTTCCTCGAGCTCACCTTCGGGTACAACGGGCTCGGCCGCCTGACCAGCGATGAGACGGGATCCGTCGTACCCGGCGGCGGGGGCGGACAGGGCGGCATGTGGGGAGAGACGGGCATAGGACGCCTGTTGGGCAGCGATTTCGCCGATCAGTTCTCCTGGTTCGCACTCTTCGCCCTCGCCGGCATCGCGCTCGTCGTCATCGCGGCGCGGATCTCGCGCGCCCACAGCACGCGCAGCGCGCGCGGCGACGCCTTCTCCGCTCCCGGTGCCCGCGGGACCGCCGCGCGGCACGCAAGCGTCTCGGATGTCGACATCGTCCCCTGCCCCGCCGACCCGCTGGGACCCGATGCGCTCGCGCGGCTCCGCTCTGCGACCGCTGCCGTCTTCGGCTGCTGGCTCGTGATCACCTGGCTGGTGTTCAGCTTCATGGCGGGCATCTTCCACCAGTACTACACCGTGGCACTCACCCCCGCGGTCGCGGTGCTCGCCGCCGGCTGCATCCACGCCCTCTATACGCTGCGCCATCGACTCTGGGCGCAGCTCGCCGCCCTGGTGCTCGCGGCGCTGAGCACCACCTGGGCCTACGTCCTGATCGCCCGGTCCGATTCCTTCACCGGACTCGCCATCGCCATCCTTATCGCCGGGCTCGCCGGATGCATGCTCGGCGGTTCGTGCCTGCTCTTCCGCCTCCCGCGCGCCGGAGCGGCACCGCGCGCCGAACGGGTCGCCGCCGGCGCCTCGGTCTTCCTCGTCGCCTCGGCTCTCTGCCTCGGACCCGCCCTCTGGACGGGATGCACCATCGCAACCGGGCACTCGGGCTCGATCGTGACCGCGGGCCCGAACGGCTCGGGTGGACCAGGTGGCGGCATGGGCGGCATGGGCGGCCAGGGCGGCCAGGGCGCACCCGGCGGCGGCGCGGACGGCGATGGAGCCGACGACGACGCGGCCGGTGAAGGCGCCGAAGTCGACGCCGGCGGTGGAGCCGGCAGCCTGCTCGGCGGCGGGATGTCGAGCGAGCTCGTTGCCGAACTGCTCGTTCAAAACGCCCAGGGCTACCGGTGGGCGGCAGCCACCACGGGCTCTCAGAACGCCGCCGGCTACCAGCTCGCCACCGAGCTCCCCGTCATGGCGATCGGCGGCTTCAACGGCACCGACCCCGCGCCCACGCTCGAGCAGTTCCAGGACTATGTCGAACGCGGCCTCGTCCGCTACTACATCGCGGGCGGCGAGATGGGCGGCAGGCAGATGGGCGACTCCAACACCGCCTCCCAGATCGAATCCTGGGTCGAGGAGAACTTCGAAGCCCAGACCATCGGCAACGTCACCATCTACGACCTCGCGTCGTAACCCTCCGGGCAGGCAACCCCGCACAGCACCATTCCAACCATCTTCCGTGCGGAGCACCCTCGCGACGCTCCGCACGGCACCGACGAACTAGGAGTAAACCATGCATGTCAACGAGGGAAAGAACCTCCACATCACCGTCGACGGAGCGACGTATGCGCGCTACGCCATCAAGACCCACTTCGTGGGCATCGGCGAGAACTACGTCGACCTCGTCCGCACCTACGTGATGCCTCACTGGCAGTCGGGAGACCTGCTGTCTTCCAGCGAGAAGATCATCGCCCTCTGCCAGGGCCGCATCGTCCGCAAGGAGGATATGCGCATCAGCAGGCTCGCGCGCTTCCTCTCGCCGTTCGCCTCCACCTCGTCAGCCGGCATCGGCGTCAACTGCCCGTACAAGATGCAGTTCGCCATCGACGAGGTGGGCGCCCCGCGCGTCATCTTCGCCGCGATCGCGGCAGGACTGGGCAAGCTCGTCGGGCGGCGCGGCATTTTCTACAAGATCGTGGGCAACGAGGTCACGGGGCTCGACGGTTTCTACGATCACGAGTTCGCAGAATACGGCGACTACGGCATCCGCATCCCCAGCAAACCCAACGAGGTGTGCGACGAGATCGAGCGCGAATGCGGCGTCACCGCGATGATCGTCGACGCCAACGACCTCAACGTCGAAGTACTCGGCAAAAGCTCCTCGATCGAAACGGACGATGACAAGCTCTGCGAGCTCATCGCCGACAACCCCGCCGGGCAATCCCGCGAGCTCACCCCCTTCATCCTCATCCGACGCGTTGCGTAGCACGCCCTTCGGGAGGCCGCGTAGCGGCTATTTCACGAGCCTCTTTCCCCGATTGACTGCATAGGGCCTGGGCAAGTGAATCACATAGCTCGACGACAGAATCGAAATCCAGTTGTTGGCGATCGCAGGCGAGATGCCACAATCGCTCGCAAGGCTCGAAACATTGAGAAGCTCTCCGGGCGCTGCGCGCCGCGAGCGATTTCGCCATAGGAAAGCGGCAGCAGGCGCAAGATTCCAACGCGCCCCGCAAGTGACTACGAGATGCTTTTCGACAGCAGGAAGTTCTGCGAACCGAAGATGATGAACGAGCCGGGTTCGTCACGCCCATCGACCATCCCCTGCAAATACGAAAACAACTCGGGTACGTGCTGCGCCTCATCGAAGATCGCGTTGTGGAAATGGCGCTTGAGGAAGCTCGTCGGCTCGGCCTGGAACAACTCACGCGTCGAGGGGTCTTCAAACGATAGATACGCGTACGTAGGCAACGCGTTTTTTGATGAGCGTTGACTTCCCGCTCTGGCGTGGCCCCGTGACCGAAACGACGGGGAACTTCGTTGCCAATTGCAACAGCTTCGCCTTCATGTCGCGCGGAATCTTGGATACCTCCTCTTGTTTCAAGCCGAGCCACACATTTGCTAGCTGCGGATTTCCTTATGACTTTCAATTGTCACAACTATTGCTTTGTAATTATCATAGGTTTGACTTAGCGAACGGCGTGATACCGCAGCAACCACTCGTACGGCGGATTCCCAACGTCAATCTCGCAGCGCTTGAGCGATGCCGCCCACATCCCAGTAGAGCTTACCATCCGCGCCCCTGAAGATAGCAGCGAGATGAGCCCCCTTATATCTCAGGACCTCAGGGCACATACCCCTCATAACGTTGCAACTGTTGTAGAGAACAACGATTTTAAGATCGTTGTCGACAGCATATTCGCATTCATACTCGATGAAGCTGCGATGGTCGACGCTGTGCCCCCGATGACATCCCCCATAGATCGAGTAGCTCTGGCAGTACCTGCACCCTCCCTTGGTGAGATCCTTGGTATGGTCCCCCACGACAAGCACAAACGTCTTGGAAGCATCGAGACGCTCCTTGAGGGATTTCTTGATGCTGCACGGCAGACTCGTGTCCCGTGCCTGTGTGAGCTCGTGCGCATCAATGTAAGACAGATCCCAATTCGCGCTTTCGTTCCAGAACTGCAGATTGCCTATCAGGTCGCTATCGCCCGTCCAGTCGCCCGCGATATACGTCCTTGTTCGATATGCCATGAATCGCTCCTTCTGCTAGCACGGGTCATCGTTCGACTCCAACCGTATCACATCGTCCGGACATACCATGATCGTCATGGAGCCGTGTATGTCCCGTGCGCGGGCGGCAAGCGTTTCGGTGATAAGGCCATACGAACCACGATGCGAGAGCCCTGCGCGGGACAGGCCGGTCCCCACGAGGGGGAGGTACAGATCGAGGCCCTGCCCCATGGCGTTGTAGGTGTCGACGAGGGCGCTGACTGCTGCGCGAACCATATCGGGGCAGCTTCTCGATATGTTGCCCCCATCGAAGTCCGATACCGCGAGGAGGAAAAACAGCGCCTTGTCGTTCTCAACCGCGGCGATGGTTCCAATCGGATATCGGCCGCGCCCCTCGATGTCAGAGCGCGCCTCGATGCCCCTCAATGAGAGGTTGGCGGAGATGCGCGCCTCGAGGGATTCCGGTGTTTCGCCGCATGCGTACATTCTCTGCAGCCATTTGCCGTGCAGGGTCCTGACCGAGACGCGGGGCCTCCCGATGGATTCGCACCCGGTCGTAACGATGGTGTCGAAGCTACTCTCAACCGGAATCACGACGACGTTCCTGCTCTTCCTTCGCCTGCCGAATCCCTTGGAGAACAGGTCTCCGACCTCCACGGATAGCGAGCCACTGCCGTGCTGCCAGAGCAACCTGCGATTTGTGGTGAGGTTGCAGTTCCTGAGGCTTTCGACGAGGGCCGCCGCGAGGAAGCGCGAGGCATCGGCCTTGAGTGCGGAGAGCTCTTCGCGAGCGCTTTGGTCCGCCGGCTCACCGCAATCGAGGGACGAAAGGATGTCGCTCATCAGGAGGGACGCGTCCTCTTCCCCGATGTAGTCGGCTATGAAGCACCCCATGTTTTTCGCCGTCGAGTCGACGATGCCATAGCGCCTCAAAGGATGCTTCAGGGCCTTCGGGACGTCCGCCTTGCCGTTGATGAGGCTGCTCGTCCTCGGTGCATTGAGATGGAAGGCCTCCCCCTTTCGGCCGCGTACCCTTCCGGCATCGACGTAGGGTTCGAGCAGCGCGTTGAGGATTTCTTCGTTGCTTGCGGAAGAGTCGAGGACGTATTTCTTCACGGTCTTTGTTAGATGCGAGAGTGTGAGCAACCTGCTGTTTCCCTTCATTTCGATAACTCTTGATAACTGAATATAACTCATCGGCAACGCCGCGGGAACGACCGGGGACGCAGCCGAACGTATCGTGGGAATCGGTTCGAACCGGGTGTATCCAGGTCGTTCACAGGAGGTCTATGAATCAGCTTGATTGCGGTGGCTCCAGAAGCTTTGAGGAGGTTATGCCCATTGTGCAAGTTCGATAGCGGGCGATTCCATGGCACGCGGGGTTCCCGCGACGACGGCTTTCGGAAGGTCAACGGCTTTACGACCCGTATCCATGCCGATAAGCAGGGTAAGCACATACCTGGTCACAGGAACTACATCTCGGGCAAGAGCGTGCTGCGCATCTCTATTGCCGAGGCCCAGAAATTGATTGAGGAGTATGCTGGAAGCGGAAGATGGTGGGAGCCAAACAAGGAGACTGTCGATTTCGGCCAGAACATTGGAACCTGGGTGTCGCCCGATGGCAATACTAGGCTCCCCACAACCTGCGGCACCATCCACTTCAGCAAGACTGGATGCCATATCGTTCCGGCCCGTCCCATCAAAAAGGATTAGACATGGACCTCATGAAAATAAGAGATGCGGGCATTATCCGAATCGTAAACCACAGTTTGGAGCATGAGGACGATGTGCTCACAGTGACCTTTCTCGAAGGCGATTCGTATCTCTGCTATTTCGAAAACGGCGAATGGGAAGACAACGGTGAGTGGAATCCCGGCGAAGACACAAGAAATCTTCCGGGATATGAAGAATGGTACGAGGTTGCCCTCAGGGTGAAAGCGGTAGTCACCTCAGGCCCCAACAGGGATCCGCGTTTCGAGTACATCACCATCTCCCGCAAGCACATGCCCGTCCGTGTGACCGCCGGTGACACGGTTCTCTACGAGGAGTAATTTCGCGCGGCCTCATTTCGTAGGCTGTGGGCCCGCTCGCCCTATCGGCGCGAGCGGGCCTTTTACGTGGCGCGGTGCAACGCAAGGCCTTCCCATGCTTCTTTTTCCTGCAATCAATCGAATATCTATAGAGCGTGTACCTGCTGCTATTCTTCATTTCGATAACTCTTGATAACTGAATATAACCCATCGGCAACGCCGTGGGAACGACCGGGAACGCGGCCGAACGTATCGTGGGAATCGGTTCGAACCGGATCCATCCCCATCGTTCATCGGAGAGTTATGAATGAATTTGATCACGACGGTCCCGCCTTCCCGGAGAAGGATCGCCCGAAGTACAAGCACCCCCGCGACACGTTTCACGCCTTCATGGTCGACGGCGCCGAGCTCGACCCCGACTACGACATGCCACTTTTGCGCGACGACCGCTTCGTCCCGACGGCGCTCGTGCCCTTCTCGGTCGCGAAGCGCGCCGACTGGACAAACTTTGACTGCGCCGTCCATTTCTGCGAGCGCGATCAGGACATCGAGCCGTTCTGGAACAATCCTGGGAGGTATATCCCCAAGCTCATGAAGTTCCAGGGCGTCATCGGGCTGGACTACAGCACATGCGTCGACTTCCCGCTCCCGCTTAAAGAGTGGAACATCTACCGCAACCGCGCCTGCGACTTCAAGCTGCAGGACTCCGGGGTCCCTACGATCCCGCTCCTTCGGGGCGATCCCGACACCCTCGAGCGCGAGGTCGCCGGCCTTAAGAAGGGCCGCGCCATCGCGGTGAGCCCGCGCGGCTGCGTCAAGGGCCTTGGGAACCGTCGCCGCTTCGTCCGCGGGCTGCGTCTCCTCGTGGACGCGCTGGAGCCGTCCATGATCATTTCCTATGGTCAGAACAGCTACGGCGTGCTCGACTACCCAATCAAGCTCGGCATCCCCGTGCATGCGTACGCCTCGCGCGGTCGCGGCGACCTCGGAGGGGGTGCGCTCGGTGTCAAAGTTCTCTAGCGGCGGGCGATTCGCCGGCACGCGGGGTTCCCGCGACGACGGCTTTCGGAAGGTCAACGGCTTTACGACCCGTATCCATGCCGATAAGCAGGGGAAGCACGTTCCGGGGCATAGGAACTATATCCCCGGCAGAAGCATCCTGCATCTTTCGATCGTCGAGGCGCAACGCCTGGTAGAAGAGTATGCTGGAACAGGTACATGGTTCGAGCCAAACAAAGAAGTCGTCGATTTTCATGTTGCTATCGGCACTTGGAAAAAGAAGGGCGAACGGGCCGGGCTAGAGACGACGCGCGGGACCATTCACTATAGCAAGAACGGGTGCCACATCGTTCCCGCCCAACCAGAGGAGGGGCTCAAACATGATCACTAATAAGGCGATGGACGACGCAATCGGCGCGATCGAGAGCTTCAGCTTGGACAACAAGTTCCCCTTGCTACGCCTTGAGTTTGCGGAGGGCGATGCGTACGTCTGCACATACGACAACGGTGAATGGGAAGACAACGGGGAGTGGAACCCCGGCGAGGACACTCGGAACCTCCCCGGATTCGAGGAGTGGTATGAGCTTGACCTTCATGTCGAAGAGGTTCTAGTGCCAGGTCCCAACAGGGACCCGCGCTTCGAGTACATCATCATCTCCCGTAAGCACATGCCCGTCCGCGTGACCGCCGACGACACGGTTCTCTACGAGGAGTAGTCCGACACAGCACATACGCACCGGGACACGAAGCCCGCTTGCCCCTTGCGGCAGGCGGGCACTCCTCTCTCGACGCCTATCCCAAGATCCCCCTGCATTCTCTCGGCGATGCCCGCCTCCAGCTCGCGGATCTCGACCAAAATGTCGGCGCTGGGACGCAAGGGCGTGTACTCGTAGAAAAACCGCATGAAGGGAAGCTCGTAGCCCACCACGCCGCCGTCGCGAAGCTCGAGCATCTGACCATTCTTCTGCTTGCGCGTCTCGATCCAGGCGTCGGGCGCATAGGGCAGCACCTCGCGCTCCATGTACGCTTCCACACTCTCGATGAGTGAAACGTTCTCGGTGTCGTTCTTCTCCTTGTCGATGATCGGGCGACCCTCCTTGTCGCGCACGATCTCACCACGCTCATCGAGCTGCGGACGGCGCTCCTCTTTAGCGTTATCGAGCACCCAGATGTACGCAGCGATGCCCGTGCTGAAAAAGAAGTCGTTCGGCATGGCGACGATCGCGTCCACCAAATCGCGCTGCAGCAGATAGCGACGGATCTCGCCTTCGCCCGACCCCGCAGTACCCGTAAAGAGCGGACTGCCATTGAGGAACACCGCGATGCGCCCGTCTGGCACAAGCATGAACCTGCATTTGTACGCGAAACGCGCGCCGCCAGCGGGCAGCGCGCGTTTTGGAACGCAGACAATATGGAACGCGGCGGTCGCGGCTCACGGAGGAGGCCGTTGCCCGCGTCGATGCAGGTTCCCCGCTCGTGCGGCCAGCGTCGGCTCGGTCCTCCCCTGCACGCACCGCCCGCGGGGCTCCTACTCGCAGAGCAGCTTGGCGATCTGGACGGCGTTGGTCGCCGCGCCCTTGCGAATCTGGTCGCCGCAGCACCAGAAGGTGATGCCGCGCAGCTCCTCGGGGTTGGAGATATCGCGACGCACGCGGCCCACGTAGATGAGGTCCTGGTCGGTGGTATCCAGGGGCATGGGCCAGCGGTCGTGCGCGGACTCGGCATCCAGATCGTCCACCAACTTGACGCCCGGCGCGGCGGCAAGCGCCTCGCGCGCCTGCTCGAGGGTGATATCGCGCTCGAACTCGAGCGTGATGCTCTCGGAATGGGAGCGCAGCACGGGCACGCGGACGCAGGTGCAGTTCACGCGGAGCTCGGGCAGGTGCATGATCTTGCGGCCCTCGTTTTGCATCTTCATCTCCTCGGAGGTGAAGCCCGCGAACTTCTCGCCGCCGATCTGCGGGATGAGGTTGCTCGCCAGCTGCGCCGCGAACGCGGAGGGCTCGGGGATGTCCTCGCCGCGCCCCATGCAGCCGATCTGCTCCTCGAGCTCGCGCATGCCGGGAACACCCGCGCCGGACGCGGCCTGGTAGGTCGAGACGATCATGCGCTTGACGCCGGCGAGCTTATGCAGCGGCCAGGTGGGCACGAGACCGATGATGGTCGCGCAGTTGGGATTGGCGATGATGCCCTTGTGGTCGAGGGCGTCGGCGGCGTTGATCTCGGGGATGACGAGCGGCACGTCCTCATCCAGGCGGAACGCATGGGAGTTGTCCACCACGACGGCGCCGCGCTTCACCGCCTCGGGATAGAGCGCCTTGGCGATATCGTCCTCGGCGGCGCCGAGCACGATATCCACGCCGTCGAAGGCCTCGGGCGCGGCGGCCTCGACCGTGACGTCGCCCCACGGCGTCGCGACGACCTTACCCGCCGAGCGCGGGCTCGCGAGCAGCTTGAGCGCGCCCACCGGGAAGCCCTGCTCCTCCAAGCATGTGAGCATCTGCGTGCCGACGGCACCCGTCGCACCTACGATGGCCACTGTGTACTGTTTCATGGTTGCTCCCCCTTATATCTTAGAACGGACGCGGCGCGGGCTCGAGGTCCGCGGTGGTCACAATGCCGTTTTCGTCGGAGAATGCCTGGTAGATGGTATCGATTGCAAGCTCGAAATCCTTCTCCTCGACACCGACGATGATGTTGATCTCGTCGCAGCCCTGCGTGATCATGCGAACGCTCACGCCGGCCTGGCCGAGCATGCCGAACAGGTGGCCGGAGACGCCGGGGCGCCCGCGCAGGTTGCGTCCGACCGTGGCGATGAGGGCGAGGTCCTCCACCACCTCGATCTCGAGCGGCTCGACCTCCTCCTGGATATCGGCGATCAGCGAGTAGAGCGAGTCCTTCACGTCGGAGGCCTGGACGACGGCGGCGAACTGGTCGACGCCGGTGGGCATGTGCTCGACGGAGATGCCGTAGCGCTCGAAGACGGACAGCGCGCGGCGCATGAAGCCGATGCGGCTCTTGGTGCGGTCGCGCGAGACGTTGATGGCGAGGAAGCCGCGCTTGCCGGCGATACCCGTGATGATGGGCTCGCAATCGCCCTCCTTCGCGGTCTCTGAAATGATGGTGCCCGGGTCCTCGGGGGCGTTGGTGTTCTTGATGACCAGCGGGATGCCCGCGTCGCGCACCGGGAAGACGGCCTCCTCGTGCAGGACGCTCGCGCCCATGTAGGACAGCTCGCGCAGCTCCTCGTAGGTGATGCGCGGGATGGGCTGGGCGCCGGCCACGATGCGCGGGTCCGCGGACAAAAAGCCCGAGACGTCCGTCCAGTTCTCATAGAGGTCGGCCTCGAGGCATTGGGCCAGGATGGAGCCGGAGATGTCGCCGCCGCCGCGGTCGAGCAGCTTGACCTTGCCCTCCTTCGTGGCGCCGTAGAAGCCGGGCATCACGAAGCCTCCCTCGCGGGCGTTCTCGCGCACGAGCTCGGCGGTGCGCTTCATCGAGAGCGTGCCGTCGTGGTGGAAGGCGACCATGTCGACGGCATCGATGAACGGCAGGCCCAGGTACTCGGCCATAAGACGGGCGGTGAAGTACTCGCCGCGGCTCACGAGCTCCTCGGTGCTGTAGCCGCCCGAACGGGCGCGCTCGGCAAATGCCGCGAACTCCTCGCGGATGGGATAGGAGAGCCCCAGCTCGTCGGCGATATCGAAGTAGCGCTGGCCGATATCGGCGAGCAGGTCGTCGCAGGAGACGTGGTAGTTCACGTGTGCGTCGACGAGATAGAGCAGGTCGGTCACCTTCGTATCGCCCGAAGACCTGCGGCCGCACGCGGACACGACCACGAAGCGACGCGCCGGATCGGCATCGATGATGCCCTTGATCTTCCTGAAATGCTCGGCATCGGCGACCGAGGAGCCGCCGAACTTGGTGATCTTGATCATGGGGCGAACTGTCCTTCCTCATAGGACCCGAGGCGCGCTCCTGCTGGCGAGAACTCGGGGCCCGGCCGAGAAGCTTCGGTCGGGACGTGAAGTTTCTATCGTTGCACGAGGTTTCACTTTATCATGGGTGAGTGCCGTGAATGCTTAGTCTACTAAACCACATCGGCACCTTATTGCATAATCGCACTTTTGTTTCCAAACAAAGAACGTCATGTGAAATGCAGCTGAACCAGCATGGGAGCGAGCCGGCGCCCGCCTGCGGCCGTGCATGCTCTGCTACCATGTGCTGCAACGTTTCACCAGCGCCTGCATGGCGCTGCCACACGCCGAAGGAGCACGTTTATGGCGACGTACCACAGCACCCGTTCCCGCACCGAAGCCCTCAGCGCCAAGCAGGCCATCCGCCGCGGCATCGCCCCCGATGGCGGCCTGTACGTTTCCGACGATCTCGGCGACCGCCGGATCGACCTCGCCGGCATCGCCTCCAAGAGCTATTTCGAGCTCGCGCGCGAGGTGCTCGGCACGCTGCTGCCTGATTACGCCGACGAGGAGATCGCCGCGTGCGTCGAGGAGGCGTACGGCACCACCTTCGCATCGGACGAGGTCACGCCCCTGGTGAAGCTCGAGGGCGCCGGGGCCGATAGCGCGGATGCCGTCGACACCGCCCCCTCCTACGTGCTCGAGCTGTGGCACGGGCCCACGAGCGCCTTCAAGGACGTCGCACTCCAGATGCTCCCCCGCCTCATGGCGCGCACGAGCGCGGCCGACGAGGGCGCCGCGGGCAACATCATGATCGTCACCGCCACCAGCGGCGACACCGGCAAGGCGGCGCTCGCCGGCTTCGCCGACGCCCCCGGCTGCGGCATCACGGTCTTCTACCCCGAGGGCAAGGTGAGCCGCGTGCAGGAGCTCCAGATGAGCACGCAGGCGGGCGCCAACGTATCCGTCTGCGCGGTGCGGGGTAACTTCGACGACGCGCAGAGCGCCGTCAAGCGCATCTTCGCCGACCGCGACCTCGCCGAGCGCCTGGCCGCGTCCGACGTCCAGCTCTCCAGCGCGAACTCCATCAACGTCGGCCGCCTGGTGCCGCAGGTCGTCTACTACTTCGCCGCCTACGCCCAGCTGCTGCGCGAGGGCGCCGTCGAGGCCGGCGACGCCGTGGAGTTCTGCGTCCCCACCGGCAACTTCGGCGACATCCTCGCCGGCTACTACGCCAAGCGCCTCGGCCTTCCGATCGCCAAGCTCATCGTGGCGAGCGACAAGAACAACGTGCTGTTCGACTTCCTCACCACCGGCACCTACGACCGCGAGCGCCCCTTCTACACCACCACGTCGCCGTCCATGGACATCCTCATCTCGTCCAACCTCGAGCGCATGCTCTACTACCTGGCCGACGGCGACTGCGAGCTCGTCGCGCGCCTCATGAGCGAGCTCGCCGCGGGCCGCTACACGGTGCCCGCCGAGCTGCTCGCCAAGATCCAAGAGGTCTTCGGCTGCGGCTGGGCTGACGAGGACCAGGTCGCGGCGGCCATCAAGTACTGCTGGGATCGCCACGGCTACCTCATCGACCCGCACACCGCCTGCGGCTACCATGTGCTCGACCAGGTGCCCGCATCCGAGGGCGCCCGCGCCCGCGTGGTGCTCTCCACGGCGAGCCCCTACAAGTTCCCGCGCGCGGTCGCCGGCGCGCTGGGCCTGTTCTGCCCGCCCGACGACTTCGCCTGCATGAAGGTCCTCGAGAAGGCCACCGGCACCTGCGCGCCCGCGCAGCTCGCCGAGCTGCAGGAGAAGCCCGTGCTGCACACCGACGTCGTCGACATCGACGGCATGGGCGCGTTCGTCGAGGACGCGGCCGCCAAGCTGTAGCCACCCCGCCCGAGACCCGGGCCCGGCGCATCATCCGGCGCTCGGACAGTCCTGGGCTCGCGCGAAGGCGCCACCGGCGCCTTCGGCTCGTGCGGAAACTCGCGGCGGGCGATGCGCCGACCCCGTCCCGTCCTGCAAAGGAGCATCAACATGATCAAGATCACCGTGCCGGCCACCAGCGCGAACCTCGGCATCGGCTACGACACGCTCGGTATGGCCGTGTCGCTCTGCTCGCGCTTCACCTTCGAGCGCGCCGAGACGCTGCAGATCACCGGCTGCCCCGAGGAGTTCCAAAACGAGGGCAACCTGGTCTACGTCTCGTTCGTCGACGCGCTGCGCGAGTGGGGCGTCGAGCCCTTCCCCGTGCGCCTGCACATCGAGACCGAGGTGCCCGTCGCGCGCGGCCTGGGCTCCAGCTCCACCTGCGTGGTCGCCGGCATCATGGCGGCTGCGGCGCTCACCCGCCACACGGTCGACCGCGCCGAGCTCGTCCGCATCGCCACCGCCGTGGAGGGGCATCCCGACAACGTGGCGCCCGCGATCCTGGGCGGCGCCGTATGCTCCTTCACGCCCGAAGGCGGGCTGCCCCGCTGCCTGCGCTACGAGGTGAGCGAACGGCTGCGCTTCATCACCGTGATCCCGCCCTACGAGGTCCACACGAGCGACGCGCGCAAGGTCGTTCCACAGGAGGTCCCCCTGTCCGACGCCGTATGGCAGATGGGGCGCATCGCCGGCATGACCCGCGGCCTGGAGACGGGCGACCTCGCGCTCATCGCCGACGCCAACGACGATCGGCTGCAGGAGCCCTACCGTCGCGCGCTCATCCCCGACTACGAGGCGATCCGCGCGACCTGCCTGGACGGCGGCGCCGGCACGCTGTGGATTTCGGGCTCCGGATCGACCCTCATGGCCGTGACCGACGACACCATCGTCGCGAAGTTCCTGCAGGTGCGCCTGCGCGAGACCTTCCCCGGCTGCGAGACGCACATCCTCACCTGCGACACGCAGGGCGCCCAGATCGAGTACCTGTAAGCGCGCGGGCCGCGGCCTACTTTCGACGACGATCGATGCGCATCGTCACCAGCGTGAGCGCGAGGGCAATCAACGAGAAGCACGCCCCCATCAAGCCGGCGCTCGTCATGCCGGGGCCCGCGACGACGGCCGAGCCCACCGCGGTGCCGAAGCTGATGCCGATGTTGAACGCCGTGGGCTCCACCGAGCTCGCCAGCATCATGGCCTTGGGATGGCGATGGCGCGCGACGCGCATGAACATGGAGATGCACGGCACCGAGAGCACGTACATGGAGATGCCGATGCCCAAGATCACCAGCAGCGTCGCGGGCATGGCGCCCGCCAGCAGGTACAGCGCGAACAACAGCCCCGCCTGCACCAGGAAGACGGGGACCAAACCCTTCATGCCAACGCGGGCGTCCACGATGCCCGACAGCATGTTCGAGATGATGCACATGACGCCGTACGCCATGAGCGCGCCGGACGCCTGCAGCGCGCTGAGCCCCGCGACCTGCTCGAGGAACGGCGTGATGAACGCATAGAACACGTACACGCCGCCCACGCCGAATACGAAGATGGCCATGCCCGCCAAGACCTGGGGCTCGCCGAGCAAGCCGATCTGGTCTCGAATCGTCGCGGGCTCGTCCGTCTCCCCCGCGCGCGGCAGGACGACGACGAGCGCGGCGCACACGACGACGGAGACGGCCAGCACCGCCCACATGGCGACCCGCCAGCTGGAGAGCTCCGCGATCATCTTGCCCAGCGAGGTGGATACGACCATGGCGACCGAGAAGGCCCCGTAGACCAGCGAGATGCCGAACGACGTCCGCCTGGGACCCAGGAGCTCGGGAAGGTAGGTGACGCCCACCGCCAGCAAGCCGCCCGACACCGCGCCCAGCAGCACGCGCGCGACGTAGAGCAGCTCGTAGGTGGGCGAGGCCGCGGCCAGCGCGTTTCCCGCGCAGAACAGCAGGCTGTACACGATCAGCAGCGTATAGCGCCGAAAGCGCCCCGTGGTCAGCGCCAGCACGGGCGTGAGAACCGCATAGGCGAGCGCGAATACGCTCACGAGACCGCCCACGCTGGCAAGCGGCACGCCGAAGGCATCGGCCACCTGCTGCTCGATACCGATGATGATGAACTCGGACGAGCCCAGGATGAAGCCCAGAACGACCAGCAGGACCACGCACAGCACGCAGCGCATCGGCGAGAAATCGGCCGCGGAGGCAGCGCGCCCCGCACCCGTCATCGCATCTCCCGTTTCCATATGCTTCCCCTTTCCGGCGGTCACCGCCCACCCGATCGCGTTTCGCGGGAAATCGTACCATGCCCGGCACGCATTTTTTCCACGTGCAGCTGGTACCATAGGCTGGATAAAAACAGCTACCACCTGCGAGGAGCACCATGGCACCCACCATCGCCATCATCGGCGCGCTTGAAAAGGAAGTGCGCCAGATCTATTCGTCCATCGAACGCGGTACCGTATGCGAGGAGGCCGGCCTCAAGATCGTCGGCGGCGCCTACCATGGCTTCGACATCGTGTGCACCACGGCGGGCATGGGCACCGTCAACGCCGCCGCGGCGGCGCAGCACCTCATCTCCAAGTACGGCGCCAACGCCATCATCTTCAGCGGCATCGCCGGAGGCCTCAACCCCGCGCTCCACATCGACGACGTGGTGATCGGCGAGCGCCTGCGCTACACCGACACGGACACCGCGCTCATCGCCGAATCCGCCCCCGGGCTCGAGGAGTTCGCCAGCAGCGACTTCCTCGTCGACCTCGCCGAGGAGACGCTGCGCGCGCACGGCTACGTGAGCGCGGACCTCTCGGACGAGCAGGTCGCTGCAGGCGGCGAGGCCCGCGCCGAGGCAGACGCCACCCTCTTCCGGCGCAACGATACGTCCGCCGAGGTGCACCGCTACCTGCGCGGCACCATCGCCTCGGGCAACCGCTTCATCACCGGGTCCGAGGCGCGCGAGCGCGTCATCGCGGCCACCCAGGCCGACTGCGCCGAGATGGAGGGAACCGCCATCGCGCACGTCGCCGCCAAGAACGGCATCGACTGCCTGGTGCTGCGCGCCATCTCCGACAACTGCGACGAGGCCTACGACGCGTTCTGCGACCGCGAGTTCGACCTGGACGGGTACGCCCGCTCGGCCAGCGCCCTCACGCTCTCGATCATCCGCCGCCTCGCCGCGAAGCTGGGCGTTTCCGACTCGTAGCGGCCGCTGCGCGCGACCCTCGTGCGCGCGCTCGCGAATACAAACACGGAAATGTACGATTATTTCCTGTGGGCCCAAGTATCAATGAAAACGCTCAGCCTGTACCTGGGCATTTCTTAGAGAAAATCTGCTTATACTCATGCCTTCCCGAAATAATCGTGCATTACCGATATTTTTATTACTCAATCGCATCCAAGCCGCCGATTGCATCGCGCTTCAAACAGCGTGAACGCCATTTTTCATATATTGGAGGCCTCATGAGCCAGATCAACTACAATCTCGCCAAGTTCATCGCCAGCTACGGCGCCACAAGTCAGATCCCGCCGTCGACCTGCCCCGAAGTGAGCTTCGTGGGGCGTTCCAACGTGGGCAAGTCGTCCATCATGAATAAGCTGTTCAACCGCAAGGGCTTGGTCAAGGTATCGAGCACCCCGGGTAAGACCGCCAACATCAACTTCTTCGAAGCCGACGGCATCCATTTCGTGGACCTTCCGGGCTACGGCTTCGCGCAGCGCTCCAAGGCCGAGCGCCAGCGCTGGGCCCAGCTCATCGGCGACTACCTTGAGAGCGAGCGCAGCTTCAACCTGGTCGTCTCGCTCGTGGACATTCGCCACGACCCCAGCAAGCTCGATTTCGACATGATCGAGTACCTGCGTGAGAACGGGTTCAACTTCGTGGTCTGCCTCACAAAGGCGGACAAGCTGGGTAAGGGACAACAGGCCAAGCAGCTCGCCAACATCCGCAAGCAGCTCCAGCTCGATCCCGAGGACATCATCGTGACCAGCTCGCAGACGGGTGCGGGCATCGACGCGCTCAAGCGCCGCATCGAGGAAGACTGCCTCGGCGACGAAGACGGTTACGAGGGAGAAGACGAGTAACAACCAGAGCGGAACCCTCAAAAAGGGGACAGGCACTTTTCTGAGGTTCG
>URKM01000037.1 GCA_900548365.1 uncultured Collinsella sp.
CGTGCGGGACGCTCGGTGCCGCGCGGCAAGGAGATATATTGCCACAGCCGGCGGGGCCCCGGGGGCGGGGATCGGCGCCTCCACATCTTGAACACATTTAAAACCGTTTACCGTGTTTGGAGTGCCGCCGCCCGACTCTAACGTACTGGCGGCGTTCGTTACATTCCATAGATATAAAGGCTTCCATCCCCTTTGAAGCTGGCGGAGCGCTTGCATCTCCAAGATGGCTCGTCGAGCATGCACGGGTTGAGCCGCGATATCGCCGGCGCGAAAACGCGAGATTGCCGACGCGAAAACGAGCGTGCATTCAAACCGCGGACTCCCAATGGATCTCGGCGATGTGCCCTTCAATAACCGGTGCATCGCCGAGAAGGGAACATGCGAGCATTTCGACGAACTGCACAGTTTCAAATACGACTCCGCTATAACTCGAAACGTAAAGGGATGCGATTCGGCATCCATCTGATGCCGATACGTACGAAAGCAAAGACCCCGCTTCCTGATAGCAGGAAACGGGGTCGATGAGATCGAAAACGTTCGATGAGCGTGCGCTTAGCGATGCAGCCCGCCGCGCTCCTCGACGGCCTCCCAGAACTCGTCGGCGAAGCGGGGGTCGTTCGCGGCCATGAGGGCGTTCGTCGCGATCCAGCCGGACGGGGTGCCGGTGTCGTAGCCCGAGAGCGGGTCGATGACCACGGCGTACATGGCCTCGCGCTCGAGGCTGCGGGCCATGGCGTCGGTGAGCTGGATCTCGCCGCCGCAGCCGGGCTCCTGGTCGGCCAGGAGCTCCATGACCAGCGGGGACAGCAGGTAGCGGCCCACGATGTAGAGGTTGGAGGGGGCGTCGGCGGGGGCGGGCTTCTCCACCAGGCCCGAGACGCGCCACACGGCGCCCGGCTCGCAGTCGCCGGCGCCGGCGCAGCCGGTGAGGGTGTCGCAGCGCTCGCCGGCGATGACGCCGTAGCGGGACACCTCGGAGGGGGCGCAGGGGGCCACGGCGATCACGCTCGCGCCGGCGTGGGCGCGGGAGACCTCGAGCATGCGGGTGCAGATGTCGCGCGAGGGCACGACGTAGTCGCCGAGCAGGACCAGGAAGCTCTCGCCGGCCACGGCGTCGGCGACGGAGCGGATGGCGTGGCCCAGGCCGCGCGGCTCGTACTGGTAGCGGAAGTCGACGGGCATCTCGCCCGCGGCGGCGACGGCGTCGGCGTAGGCCTTCTTGCCGCGCTCGCGCAGCAGCCCCTCGAGGGACTTGTCGGGCTGGAAGTAGTTCAGCAGCTCGGGCTTGCCCGGGGAGGTGACGATGACGGCGCCGTCCACCTCGGAGGGCTCGAGCGCCTCCTCGACCACGTACTGGATGACCGGCTTGTCGAGGACCGGCAGCATCTCCTTGGGGGTGCACTTGGTGGCGGGGAGGAAGCGGGTGCCGAGGCCGGCGGCGGGGATGATAGCCTTCATGGCATTCCTTTCATCAATTCGATGCATCTATTCGCACGCGGCGCCGCATGACATTCAACTGGCACGTCCGCGTATTGAAATCCAATGTTCAAAAAGCATACCGTTTTGAAGAAAAACTGCCACCGCTTTAGAAAAAATGCAGCTTAACTACGCACCTTCCTAATTATTTGACATGAAATCAACGAGAATGCCCCCGGTTGGCACGCGATTATAGAACCAGATGCGACTCCACAAGACGAAAGCGGAAGCGAGGGCGATCGGAAAACGCGGGCGCCACGCCGCCAAACGCGGACGAGCGACGAGCGAGGACGGCCCGAGTACGGACGGCGAGGGTGAGAGACGATATGCCAAACGCGGTCGAGCGACGGGGCCCAGGCCGGTTCGCTCCCTTGCGGCCCAAGCCGTCGAAGCGGCGGGCGCACAGGCCACCGATGCGATAGACAGAAAAACGGGACCCAGCAAGCTGGATCCCGTTTGCAAGCGAATGGATTCGCGAAGCAGCTGCAGGCGATGCGCCTGCAAGAAACTACTTGAGGGTGACAGCAGCGCCAGCAGCCTCGAGCTTCTCCTTAGCAGCCTCGGCGTCCTCCTTCTTAGCGCCCTCGAGGACGGCCTTGGGAGCGCCCTCGACGACCTCCTTGGCCTCCTTCAGGCCGAGGGAGGTGAGCTCACGGACGACCTTGATGACCTGGATCTTGTTGTCGCCGAAGCCCTCGAGCACGACGTCAAACTCGGTCTTCTCCTCGGCCTCCTCGGCAGCGGCAACGGGGCCGGCGACGACGGCAGCGGGAGCGGCAGCGGAAACGCCGAAGGTCTCCTCGATAGCCTTAACGAGCTCGGAAGCCTCGAGAAGGGTCATTTCCTTCAGGGCCTCGATGATCTCTTCATTGGTAAGCTTAGCCATTTCTAAGTCCTTTCAGTTCCCCTGCATCTGTACAGGGAGAGCAATTAAGTACAGCGCTTGCGCGCAAGGGTGCGGCCGCTAGGCCGCGATGAAGTAGCCTGGAACTAGGCTGCCTTCTGCTCGGAGATCTGCTGAACGGTGCGGGCGAGACCAGAGGAAACGCCGTTGACGCAGACAGCGATGTCGCGAGCGAAGCCGTTGATGAGGCCGGCGATCTGACCCAGGAGCTGATCCTTGGTGGGGAGCTCGGCGATTGCGTTGACCTCCTCGGCGGAAACAGCCTGACCGTCAGAGATACCGCCCTTGATCTCCAGAACGCCCTTGGACTTCTTAGCGAACTCCTTGAGCGCCTTAGCGGCCTCCACGGGCTCGTTCTCATAGAACACGTAAGCCAGCGGACCGACGAGCATCTCGTCGATGTTGGGCTGCTCCTTGTTCTCGAGAGCGATGCGGACGAGGTTGTTCTTGTAAACCTTCATCTCGGCGCCGCACTCGCGAAGCTGATGACGCAGCTCCTGAGCCTGCTTAACGGTAAGGCCGTTGTAGGAAACAACGAACAGACCGGCGTTCTTGTCGACGTTGGACTCGATCTCGGCGACCATATCGATCTTGTACTGCTTTGGCATAGGTACACCTCCTTCGTTTCTTTCTCGGGCACGGACCGCGCCTGACTGGCGGGGGTGTGTCTCGAAAAAGAAACCCCCGTGCTGCAACAGCGACGGGGGCGAGAAGACATACTGCTCGACCACCTCGGCTGGCGGGAACTCCCATTAAGCCTTGGGGAGATCCCCTTGGCACCTGCTGTCTCTGGCAGCGGATTCGTGCGTGAACGATAGAAGTATGGCGGAGAGGGGCGCATGCGTCAAGCTCTCGCTCTTGCCACACATTGCTCACACATTTTCCCCAACGCCCTCTGTAATATGGGTCGGAGGGAACATGGCGCGCGACGCGGCGGCCGATCGCCGATCGCTCCGCTTCCGCCGATCGGCCCGAACTCGCCCTTCGCGACCGGGCCGTAGTCCCTCCCACGAGACCGAACCGCCTTCGCGCGCTCCGCGCCCCGAACCGCGCGACGCGACGACAGCACCACGGAAAGCAGGAAACCATGACATCAGTGCACGAGGAGCGCATCGGTGGCCATCGCGTCCGCCCGCGGGGTATCGCCCGCCGCATCGCGATCCTGAACGCGGCATCCACGCCGGGGCAGGCGCAGGCCGACGGCGTTCGCGCCCAAGCGCGTCGCAGCGGCGGTGCCGACGAGCGCCCGACGTCGCGCGTGCACGATCACGCCGATTCCGCCGTCGACATCCTGCTCGCCGATCTCGAGGACGCGCTCCTGGCCTACGACCGCTTCTCCGCACGGCTGCTCGACGGCAAGGAGACGGAGTCGCCGCATTTCGAGCATATCGCGCTGCCGTTCCGAACCCCCGCCCCGACGGCCCGCGGCGGGCGGGAGGACCCAGATCCCGATGCCAGCCTGAAGCGCTGCGACGCCGTCGTCGTGGGTACCGCGCTGGTCGCCGGCGAGCTCGCCGGCATCGACCAGCTGCTCGCCCACTTTTTTGAGCAGCGGGAATCCCTCGAGGGGATGCGGACGTACGCCATCGTCGCCGTCGACGGCACCGACCCCTCCCCCGCCCGGGAGCACCTCCTGTCCCTCGCGAGAACCTGCACCGAAACGGGCCTCTTCTGGGGAGGGGGCGCCGCCATCGGGGGAAGCCGGGCCGTCGTCCGCTTCGCGGGCGAACCGCGCATGGGTATCGCGAGGCGCCGCCAATCCGAAGCGATCGACCACCTTATCGGAGCCGTCAGGAGCGGCCTCTCCATAGCCCGCGCCGCCGAAGCGTTCGGCTCCTTCGGGCCGCTGGACGACCAGAGCATCCTGGAGGCACGCGGAGCGCTACCGCAAGACCTCTACCGCCTGCTCCCCTGATCGGTTCCCAGCAGCCGCTCTTCCTCGACCGCTCTATCGACGCGCTTGCGAAACACCACCATGCCCGCCAAGGAACTCGCCGCGACCAGGGCGCTCGCCAGCACGAGCGTCTCCTGAACACCGAGCCTTCCCGCCAGCCAGGGAGCCATGAGCAGCGGCACCACGCCCGCGGCGTTATGGCCGAATCCCATGACGGCGCTCACCCTGCCCAGCGCCGAGAGGGGCGCGTGCATCTGGACGAGCGTCGTCTGCAGCGGGCCGATCACGCCGAAGGCGCAGCCGAGCATGACCTGCCCCACGAGCGCGACGGCCACGCTCGAGGTCCCTATGTAGACCAGGCAGCCCACGCCCATTCCGAAGAGCGCCCAAAGCAGGGACCGCATGTTGACGAAGCGCGCCGGCAGGCGCATCAGCGCGACCGAGCCCGCGATCGCACCGACGCCCGCCGCGCTGGAAAGCCAGCCCATCCACTCGACGCCCACGTCAAGCACGTCGCGGTAGTACAGCGACTCCAGAGGATCGAACGCCCCGTACCCGAAGAACGCGAGGAAGCCGATCGCCAGCAGCAGCCGCAGCGAGGAGCTGGCGGCAACGGCGGCAAAGCCCGCGGAAAGCGAGCTGTCGCTGTATTCCGCCTCCTCGCCCTCCAGGGGCGCGCGCAGCGGACGGAACCCCGCCGCCGGCACGAGGCCGAGCAGCGCGCATGCGGCGCCGAACAGGAATACCGCCTTGGTTGAAAACACCGAGGTGATCGCGCTGCCCACCAAAGGACCGATGACCACCGTGAGGTTCGTGACGGCGGAGAGCGCCGGGTTGATGCAGGCGAGCTGCTCGGCATCGTCGGTCACATACGCCGGATACGAGCGCGCCACGATGTCCTCCACGCCCCACGCGAAGCCGAACGCCGCCGAGCATGCCAGGATGCCCGTCACCGTATCGGAGAAGCATTGGAAGAGCACCGCGGACGCGCAGGTGAACGCGACGCTCAGGGCGAAATGACGGCGGGGGCCCCAGGCGTCGAGCAAGACGCCGCCCGCAAAATTACCCACCACGATCGCCAGGTTGATGAGCCCGACCGAGAACGTCGTCGACAACGCGTCGCCGCCGAGCGAATAGGTGAGCGTGCCCAAGATGCCTATGAAATACGAGGCGAGCATGCCGACGTGCGCGAGAAACCTCATGGCGACCAGGCGGCGCGCCATGAGGGAAAGCGATGTTATCTGTTCGACGAGCGTCATTCGTCACCCTTTCGCAGCGAAACCACGACGGCGCGCGGAGCGACCAGGCGACCGCGCGCTCGACGCATGCGCTCTACCTTGGCAGAGCAAACGGCCATCGTCAAGCAGCGGCAGCGCGCCGTCGCCGCGATGCCACGAGGCGCATCGACGTGCGCGAACGGCGCCCCCGATCGAATGCGGATCGAGTGCGGCGCACCGCCGGGCACGCGGCCCCAGCGTGACGTGGTCACTGACGGCGCAAGGTCGGCCTTGGTATCGTTCAGCCAGACACAAGGAGAAAGGAGCTCGCCATGAGCCTGTTCGGATCGCTGTTCGGCAAGGGGATCGACGCGCATATGGAAACCGCGCGCGCAACCGAGGGCGCAATCATCCTCGACGTCCGCACACCGGAGGAATTCTACGAAGGCCATATCGAGGGTGCGCGCAGCTTCCCGCTCGCCGGGATCCAGTCCATCCTCACGCGCATTCCCCGGCGCGACGCCCCGTTGTTCGTCTACTGCCTCTCCGGCGCCCGCAGCGCGCAGGCGTGCCGCGTGCTCGGCCAGCTTGGGTATAGCAACGTCACGGACATGGGCGGCATCACCCGCTGGTCCGGCCCCGTCGTAGCAGGAAGGAACTGACGCCATGAAGATCCTCATCATCGGCGGCGTCGCAGGCGGCGCCACGGCGGCCGCGCGCCTGCGCCGCCTCGACGAGCAAGCCGAGATCATCGTCCTGGAGCGCTCGGGCTACGTGAGCTACGCGAACTGCGGCCTGCCCTACTACATCGGCGGCTCGATCACCGATCGGCGCAAGCTCACGCTGCAAACCCCCCAAAGCTTCCGCGACCGCTTCGATATCGATGTGCGCGTCCTCAACGAGGCCGTGTCGATCGATCGGGACGCGAAGCAGGTCGAGGTCCGCGACCTGCAGACCGGAGCGATCTACAGCGAGAGCTATGACAAGCTCGTCTTGTCCCCCGGGGCGCGGGCCGTCATCCCCGATCTGCCCGGCGTCGACGCCGAGCGCCTCTTCACGCTCCGCACCGTCGAGGACACCTTCCGCATCCACGAGTTCGTCGAACGCGAGCAGCCCCGTTCCGCGGTCGTCGTGGGAGCCGGCTTCATCGGCCTCGAGATGGCCGAGAACCTCCGCGAGCGCGGCATGGACGTCACGGTCGTCCAGCGCGGCGGGCACGTCATGCCCAACCTGGACCCCGATATGGCGGCCATCGCGCACAACCACATCCGCGCGCACGGCGTCGAGCTCCTGCTCGATGCGAACGTCGAGGGCTTCGAGCCGCAGGGCGACGGGACCATGCTCACCGGAATCGCAGGGGCCGCGCCCCTCGCCTCGGATATGGTCGTCCTCGCCGTGGGCGTCGCGCCCGAGAGCTCGCTTGCCCGCGAGGCCGGCCTCGAATGCGGCATCCGCGGCTCCATCGCCGTCGACGAGCACATGCGCACGAGCGACCCGGACATCTACGCCGTGGGCGACGCGGTGCAGGTGAAGAACTACGTCACCGGCGAGGATGCCCTCATCGCGCTGGCCGGCCCCGCCAACAAGCAGGGCCGCATCGCGGCCGACAACATCTGCGGCATCCCGAGCCGCTTCACCGGAAGCCAGGGGTCCTCGGTTCTCAAGCTGTTCGACCTCACCGTCGCCGGCACCGGCCTGACCGAGGCCATGGCCCGCGCCGCCGGCCTCGATGCCGACTTCGTCGTGCTATCGCCCGCAAGCCACGCCACCTATTACCCCGGCGCGAGCAGCATGACCATAAAGGTCGTCTACGAGCGGAAAGGCGGCCGCATCCTGGGCGCCCAGATCATCGGCGCGGACGGCGTCGACAAGCGCATCGACGTTCTGGCCACCGCGATCCGCGCGAACATGGGCGCCGCGGACCTCACCGAGCTCGACCTTGCCTACGCGCCCCCGTACTCCTCGGCGAAGGACCCGGTCAACATGGCGGGCTTCATGATCGAGAACATCCTCGAGGGGCGCGTCCGGCAGACCGATTGGCGGCGAGCGCTCGCACCCGGAGAGCACGAGGTCCTGCTCGATACGCGCACCGACGGCGAGTTCGCGCGCGGCTCCCTCCCGGGCGCCCTGCACATCCCCGTCGACGAGCTTCGATCACGCTTGGGCGAACTGCCTCGCGACAAGCGCCTCGCGGTGTTCTGCCAAAGCGGATTGCGCAGCTATCTCGCCTGCCGCATCCTGGCGCAACACGGCTACGACTGCGCCAACGTCGCCGGCGGCTACGGCTTCTACCAGGAGACCATGCTCGATGAGGAGCGGCGCCGCGCCGGAGTCGCCGACTGCGGCGTCGTCGTGTAGTCCATAGGGTCCTCCCAAAGCGCTCGGCCCACGGCGTACGTTCCGGGCGCACCCCACCCGATGCAGCCCCTCCCACGCGGCTCCGTGCAGCGGCCTGCGCGGAGCCGCGCTTGCATGTTGCAGAGAAACCTGTCACGCTGGGCGAAACGGACATCCATCGACGAGCCTGCAAGCGGCCGTCAGCATCGAGGGCACCATGGACTTTGCATCGAACGCCGGTGTCGCCGCGCAGGCGCTCGCCGAAACGCTCCCCTTCTGGAAGGATCTGGACGAAACCCAACGGTCGCGCCTGGCAGCGGCGACGCGCCTGATGCGCGCGCATGCCGGCGAGCGCATCCAAGGCGGCGGCTCGGGATGCGCCGGCGTGATCGTCGCGCTCGAAGGCAGCCTGCGCGCCTACATGCTTTCCGAAGGCGGCAAGGAGATCACTCTCTTCCGCGTCGAAGCCGGCGAATCCTGCGTCCTGGCGGCCTCGTGCATCCTGCCCATGATCACCTTCGACATCGCACTTGACGCGGCCGGCGACACCGAAGCGCTCGTCATCGACCCCCGCTTCTTCTCGCAGCTCGCCCAGGAGAGCGTCGCCGTCGAAGCGTTCCTCTACCGCCAGACGGCCCAGCGGTTCAGCGACTGCATGTGGGTCATGCAGCAGGTCCTGTTTTCCAGCTTCGATGCGCGGCTCGCAACGTTTCTGCTCGACGAGCTCTCGCGGACGGGCAGCGCGCGCATCGCCATGACCCACGACGAGATCGCGCGGCACCTGGGCAGCGCGCGCGAGGTGGTATCGCGCATGCTCAAATACTTCGAACGCGAGGGCCTCGTCGCCTTGAGCAGGGGCGCGGTCGACATCGTCGACCGTCGCGGCCTGCTCGCGCTCGCCACCTCCTGATCGCGCCCTTTCCGCGACGCGGGCGACGAGGGCCCGGCCCCGCGCCGCGCCGCCCCGTGGGCCTATCGTTGAAACAGGCTCGCGAACCCCTGCGCGATGCCCGCCATCGCACCGCGCGCGATCCGCTCCGCAGCGATCTGGGCCAGCTTGCCGAACGCCGGGCCGAGCACCGCGCGCGTCCGATTGTCCGCGGACCGCAGGGCCTCGCGGATGAGCTGCGCCGCACGGGGACCACCGCCGAAGATCTCCCCGGCGTTCCGCGCACCCGAAGCCTCGAGAGCTCGGAAGAGCGCGTCGACCACCTCGGGCAGCTCCTCGTTGGAAAACGATGCCAGCCACGTCCCCAGCACCTCATGGGTGCCGCGGGCCGAGGAGCTCACATCGGGTTCGCAGATGAATTCGCCATCCTCGACCTCCCAGCTGAACACGCTGTGCTGGTCGATACCGTACGCCCTCGACCGCACCGCGCGGGCGGGAGCTGCCGCGTCCATGATCATGCCGACGACGGAATCGACGGGCACCGTGCGGTCCATGCGCCCCTCAAGCGACTGAAGCGCGACGCACGCCGCCCCATCGGAAAGAAAGCCGGTCTTGAACCCCGGTCCGTCGTGGTCGAACACCCGCGCGATGCGCGCGCGGACCCGCGCCGAGCAGCGAACGGCGGCATACGTCGCGAGGTTCCCGCCCTTCGAATGCCCGCCCACGTACAGACGCTCCGGCAGATGCCGGGCGACGAGCTCCAGATACGCCGCCGCCATGCGCTGCGCGCTCACCGGAGGCGTGAGCGCCATGTCGAAGTTCTCGCGCCATCCGGTAAACGAGGTGTCCGTTCCCCGGAAGCCCACGTACGCCCACGCACCCGGCATCACGTAGCAGGTGGCGGAGAACTGGACCCGCCGCGGTCCGTCGAGCAGCGACACGTAATCGCGCAGCTCGAGCGTCCGAAAACGGGGGCTCGCCGCGACGGCGGCAAGCTCGCGCTTGATGTTGTCCTGGTCGAGCCCGGTAAACATCGTCCCGTAGCGCTCCGCCGCGAGCAAGTCGCCCGCATGCGCCGCGCGAACGCCGCGAGCGCGAAGCCGGTCGGCGAGCGCATCGGCCGCGAACGACAGGCGGTCCAAAAACGTGCCCTCGGTTCCGGGCAGCGCCGCGTCGCCGTCATCGATGCCGCCCACGCATCTCAGGCGGGTGACATCCGCATCCCGAAGGCCCGGAACGATTCCCGAGCCATCGATCATGCACAGCTGCGACAATATCGCCGAATCGACGGCGCCCAGCGGCCGCTCGTCGAACGGACGCAGCTCCGTTTCCGTGTAGGCAATCAAATCCACCGCGTGCATCCTCCCGTCTCCGCATGGCGTTCCGTCCCTTATACCCATCTTCGATCGGGCGCGGGCGCGGCCACGATGCCGCCCGCGCCGATCGGCGGTCCGCGCGGGCGCGGCGACGGCGAGCCGGCACGCGCTCCCGGGTTGCGAGCTGTCCCGATGCACCCGGTGACGGCTGTTTGTTTTATATCATCTGCACACTATCTTTTATCTGATGATTCCCTAGAGTTGTTAACAGGTAACGCTACAATGAGTGAATACGTCGGCGGCGAGCGCATCCCCTTGTAAGCGATCGTCGCCGGCGCCCATGCCCACGAAGAAGGCCCCGTGGCACAAGTCATCATCGACTACTTCTCATCCTCGCTCATGCGAACCACCGCCGTCGACATCCTGCTGCCCTTTCCACGCGCCGGGAGGACACCGCGATCGGCGTGCATCCCGCGCGCGCCCGAGCAAACATAAAGGCGCTTGCCGCGGATGCCCGCCATCTGCAGGCCCGCGGCAAGCGGCATCGTGCGATTGGGACGGAAGCGGGCTACGCGGGGCCTAGGGAGACCCGGCCCAAAACCGCATCGGCGCCCGGCAACACTTCCGCGTCGCTACTCGGCGCCGAGCGCGCACATGGTGATGTAGTTGTACGGCTGGTTGAAGTGGGGCAGGAAGAAGATGTCGAGGAGCTTGAGCTTGTCGATGGTCACGCCCTCCTCGATGGCGAGCGAGAACATGTGGATGCCCATCGAGATGTCCTCGGTCGAGGCCATCTGGGCGCCCACGACACGACGGCTGCCGCGCTCGTAGACGATGCGAATCTTGACGCTGGCGTTCTCGCGCATGAAGCCGGGACGCTGCAGGTCCTCGTAGTCGGCGTGGGCGACATCGAGGCCGGCGCGGGTGGCCGCGGCGACGGAGAGGCCGGTGGAGACCATGTTGTAGCCGAAGATCGAGATGCCGTTGGAACCCTGGACGCCGATGGACTCGAGCGGGGTGCCTCCGATGTTGTGGCCGGCGACGATGCCGGAGCGGACGGCGTTGGTAGCGAGGGCGATGTAGGCCTCGGCGTTCAGGGCGTTGGACCACACGGTGGCGCAGTCGCCGATGGCGTAGACATCGGGGTCGCTGGTGAGCTGGTGGCGGTCGACGTGGTAGGCGCCGTTACCGAAGAGCTCGAGGTGATCGCGACCGAGCGCGCTGTTGGGGATGAAGCCGATGGCGTTGATCACGAGGTCGGCCGGATAGGTGCCGCCCTCGGCCTCGATGGCGTTCACGCGGCCGTCCTCGCCATGGTAGGCGACGACGCGCTCGCCGAAGTGGCACTCGATACCGTGCTCGGCGAGGTTCTCGTCCATGGCGGCGGTGAACTCGGGGTCGTAGTAGCTCGCGAGCGAGGTGGGGGCGATGTCGAAGAGGCGGACCTCCTTACCGCGGCGCTTCGCGGCCTCGGCGATCTCGACGCCGATGTAGCCCGCGCCGATGACGGCGACGGAGCGCACGTCGTCGCGGCTCATCCAGCGGTCGACCTCCTGGCCCTGCTGGAAGAGCTTGAGGAAGCTGATGCCGTCGAGATCGCAGCCGGGAAGCTTGGGCGAGATCGGTAGGGAGCCGGTCGCCAGGACCAGCTTGTCGTAGGACTCGTCGAAGGTGGAGCCGTCTGCGCGCTCGCAGTGGACCACGTGGCCCTCGAAGTCGATCGAGGTCACGGAGGTCTCGAGGTGGATGTCGGCGCCCTTCGCCTCGAACGCCTCCTTGTTGGTGTAGAAGAGCTTGTCGCAGGAATCGATCTGGCGACCGACCCACAGCGCCGTACCGCAACCCAGGTAGCTGAGGTTGGTGTTGCTATCGATCATAACGACCTGCTGGTCGGCATAGTTGTCGAGCAGGGTGTTCGCGGCGGCGATACCCGCATGGTTGGCTCCGACGATGACGGTCTTCATTGGTGCGAGTCCTTTCAAGATGCATGCTCGTTACGGGCGCGGGCTCACGGATCAGGCTCGGCCCGCCCTCATCCGCGCAGTAAGCCATAGCTTACCTTATTTGTTACCGTTTTGATACCATATTTTGAAGGGAGCGGTTTTCCATGTCCAAGGGCGCCCTGCCATCCGTTCACGGATTCGCATTGTTACCGTCTTGTTATTCCACCGCACGACCGACTTGGTTGGGGAATACTGGAAGCGCTCCTGCCCGCTGCGACGGATTCGCGCTAAAAGAGCAGGTAGCTTACCGTATTCATACATTGTGCTACAGGAGTTCGCCATGGAAGTTATGGAAGCCATCCTCACGCGCCACAGCACGCGCGGCTTTATCGACAAGCCCGTTTCGAAAGACCTTCTGGAGGAGATCGCCTCCGCCGGCACCTATGCCGCCAGCGGCAAAAATCGGCAACCCGTCACCATCGTCGTGGTCACGAACCCCGAGCTGCGCGATGAGCTCTCGCGCATCAACGCGGACATCATGGGCACCGACGGCGACCCCTTCTACGGAGCGCCCGCCGTCCTGGTGGTGCTCGCCGACACCTCCGCGCCCACATACCTCTACGACGGCAGCCTGGTCATGGGCAACATGATGATGGCCGCTACCGACCTGGGCCTGGGAAACTGCTGGATCCACCGCGCCAAGGAGACGTTCGAGCGAGAAGACGGTCGCGCCATCCTGGCGAAGCTGGGCCTCGAGGGAGCGTACGAGGGCATCGGCAACCTCGTCGTCGGCTATCCGGCGGGCCCCGCGCCCGAGCCCAAGCCCCGGTTGGACGGACGCATCGTCTTCGCCGACTAACCTCATCCCGCACCGAACGCCGAGGCCTCATCCCGCACCGAACGCCGAGGCCGCTCGCATGCAAACGGCCCCTGCCTGCCGAAGCCATGGGCACGGCGGACAGGGGTCCGTTGCCATGAAGGGCGCCGCTGCGTCCGGCGGCCCCACGGCTGTTGCCCGGCGGCCCCACGGCTGCTGCCCGGTGACCCGGCGGCCGAGGGACTTCAACCCGGCAGTCGCGGCGTACCGGCCCAGCCGATGCGGCCTACCAGCTCAGCAGCTCGTATCCATCGTTCGTGACGACCAGCTGGACCTCCCATTGCGCGGAGTCCGACCCGTCGGCCGTGCGCACGGTCCAGCCGTTCGCGTCGCTCATATCGATTCCGGGATCGCCGGCGTTCACCATGGGCTCGATCGTGAAGCAGAAGCCCGGCGCCAGCACCGTGCCCTCCCCCTCCTCGCCGATGAACCCGACAAAGGGGTCCTCATGGAACTCGAGGCCGATACCGTGGCCGCCGAATTCGCGCACCACGCTGAAGCCCGCCGCTTCGGCATGGGCCTGCACCGCGTGGGCGATGTCGCCCAGGTGCCCCCAGGGCTTGACGGCGGCAAGACCCGCCTCCACGCATTCCTTCGTCACGTCCACCAAGCGACGGCGCTCCGGCGAGACCTCGCCCACGCAAAACATACGCGACGAATCCGAGTAGTAGCCGTCCAGAATCGTCGAGCAGTCCACGTTCACGATGTCGCCTGCTTCGAGCACCTCGCCCTCGGCGGGGATACCGTGGCATACAACGTTGTTCACGGACGTGCACACGCTCTTCGGGAAGCCCTCGTAATCGAGCGGCGCCGGGATCGCGCCGTGCTCGACCGTGTACTCATGCACCCAGCGATCGATATCCGCCGTGGTGCAGCCCGGGACGATGCGCTCCGCCACGTAGTCGAGAGCCCCCACGTTGACCGCGGCGCTGCGGCGGATACCCGCGAGATCGTCCGCGGTCTTCAGCAGGTCGCGCGGAAGCACGTCCTCGCCTTCCTGCCACAGCTCGTTCAGGCGCTCGTCGATCGCCAGATGGCATTTCTTGTATTTCTTTCCGCTGCCGCACCAGCACTCATCGTTGCGACCGAATACGGGACCGTTGTCATACATAGCTCGCTCCTTTTCGTTCCTAGCCATTATGCCCCATAGACCCCTGAGCGCATGCATGAAAAAGCGGCACCCCGCCATGGGGGCGCCGCTCCGTCGCAGCGTCGATTCGGGCCTACGAGCGCTCGGCGAGATCGAGGACCAGGCGCTCGGCCTTTTCCCAACCCAAGCAGGCATCCGTGATGGACTTGCCGTAGACGCCGCCGTCGACGGGCTGGTTGCCGTCCTCCAGATAGCTCTCGATCATGAAGCCGCGCACCAGACGGTCGATCGATTCGTTGCGCCGGCAGGAGTCCAGAACCTCCTTGCAGATACGCAGCTGCTCGAGCGGGCGCTTGCCGGAGTTGTCGTGGTTGCAGTCGACGACCACGGCCGGATTCGCATAGGTATCCGGCGTATAGCGCTCGGCCAAGCGCTCCAGGTGCTCGTAGTGGTAATTGGGATAGGTGCGTCCGTCCAACCCGATGTAGCCGCGGAGCACGGCGTGCGCCAGCGGATTGCCCGCGGTCTCGACTTCCCAGTTGCGGTAGATGAATCCCTGCTCGGCTTGGGCGGCGTAGATGGAGTTCAGCATCACGCTGGTGGAGCCGGCGGTGGGGTTCTTCATGCCCACGGGCACGGAAACGCCCGATGCCACCAGGCGGTGCTCCTGGTTCTCGACGGAGCGCGCGCCCACGGCGACGTAGGACAGCAGGTCGACCAGGTACTGGTAGTTGGTGGGATACAGCATCTCGTCCGCCGTGAAGAAGCCGGTCTCCTCGATCACGCGCAGGTGCATGCGGCGGATGGCCTTGACGCCCTCGAGCAGGTCGTCTCCCGCCTCGGGATCGGGGTTGTGCAGCAGGCCCTTGTAGCCGGTGCCTTTGGTACGCGGCTTGTTGGTGTAGACGCGGGGGATGATGAGCAGGCGCTCGCGGACGCGATCCTGCAGCTCGGCGAGGCGCGTCATGTAATCGAGCACCGAGTCCTCGCGATCGGCCGAGCAGGGGCCGATGATGAGCACGCGGCGGTCATCCTCGCCGCGGAAAACGGCCGCGACCTGGGCATCGAATTCGCACTTCGCCTCGACGAGGTCGGGACGAAGCGGCATCTCCTCGCGAATCTCTTTGGGAATGGGCAGCAGACGCTTGAATTTCATGGACATGACGGGCCTCCTTTGCAGCGATGAACGTCGGAGCACCCGCGCAGCGCATCTCTGCGCCCGCGCGCGACGGAGTCGGCGAGGCGGTGTTTCGACAAGCATCATTATCGCTGCCACGGTGGCGCGGCGCTTCTCCACGGCCCCTGTTGATAAGATTTAACCTTGCACGGCGGTACAATGGCATCGGGCGCCGGACGGACCGCGCAGCAACCATCGGGAAAGGGACGCCATGGCCAACAACTACCTCATCGTCGTCGACATGCAGCACGACTTCGTATCGGGCTCCCTCGGAACGCCCGAGGCGCGCGCCATCGTCGAGGCGGTGGCCGATCGCGCCTCGACCTTCGACGGCACCGTGGTCTTCACGCGAGACACCCACGACGAGTCCTATCTCGAGACGCAGGAGGGCCGCAACCTGCCCGTCGCGCATTGCATACGCGATACCCCCGGCTGGGAACTGGTCCCCGAACTCGAACGCGTCCGCGCGAACCGTGCCTGCCCGGTGTTCGACAAGCCGTCATTCGGATCGCTCGACCTGGCATCATGGCTCGTCGAGCAACACGACGCCGAGCCCATCGACGCCATCGAACTCGTGGGTCTGTGCACCGACATCTGCGTGGTAAGCAACGCCCTGCTCATCAAGGCGAACCTACCCGAGGTCGCCCTATCCGTAGACTCCGCTCTGTGCGCCGGGGTGAACCCCGCCTCCCATGAAGCCGCGCTCGCGACCATGCGCAGCTGCCAGATCGACGTGCGATAGGCGCGCCATACGGGACGATGCGTCACAATGCGCCGGCTTTGCATAAAATAGGGTGACTTCTGCATCGGATTGGCGTCGATTTCCTTCGCCAGCCGCAAAGGTCAAAACCGCCTGGCACTCATTGTCGATTTTGAGTCCCGACGCCCTCCAGAAAGCAGCCTCCAGCAGCTTTTCAGAGCAAAATGACAGCACACCGCCTCGATGGAACGCGAGAAAAGCCATAATTAACCCCGTGAGAGGCCAATTTACTGCACAGATGTAGAGAATCTCACACGATTCATTTTATTCACGGGCATCAAAAGACTCAAATTCAGCATGTAATGCCATCGCGATCACGATGGGGCGAAAACGGCTCGCTTGAGACCGCTTCCACCCCACATAAAACGTGTTTCATTCGACGAGGCCGCCCGCGCTCCCGGATTCGCGCCGCATATCGTACCGGTCGGCCGCCTGGCGCCCGCACGGGATCGCAGCGGGCGTCCGCCATCGTCCCCGCCGGCATCGCGATGGGCGTCCACCGGGCATCTCCTCGCAAGCGCACCCGCTGGTGCCCTCGCAGGCGCCCTCGATCGCCCTCTAGCAGATACCCTGGCGGGACAAGAAGTCGAAGGCGAGGTCGACCCACGCGCGCACCGCGCGCTGGCGGTCTGCATTCTCCGCCTCGGTGTTGCGGTTCGCCACGGACAGCCCGTGCGCGCCCTCGTTGAACACGTGCAGCTCGTGAGCCACGCCTTCCTCGGCCATGCGCGCTGCAAAAGGATAGACCTGCGCCGCAGGCGCGGTCTTGTCATCGGCGGCACACCACACGAACGTGGGCGGCATATTACGGCTCACGCCCGTGGTCGGGCAGATCTTCGCGAGGTGCTCGTCGGTCGCCTCGCCTCCGGTCACCATGGTGAGGAAATCGTTCAACAGGTCGCGGCCCGTCTTGCCGCCGGTCTTGGGAACGCGCAGATCGATGCGGGGGTCGCGCGTCTGCTGGTCGCGCAGGTAGGCGAAATCGATTACGGGATAGCACAGGATAGCGGCATCGGGGCGGATGTCGTCGGGCCGGGCCGCCGCGAGGGCGGCGAAGGGTCCGGTCTTCCAGCCGCATGCGAGCGACGCGCAGATGAACCCGCCCGCGGAGAAGCCGATCGCCACGACCTTCTGGGGGTCGACGTTCCAATCGGCAGCGTTCAGGCGAATGGTCGCGATCATCTTCGCGAGGTCCGCCTGGGGATTGGGATAGGAGACGTCGCCGGTCGAGCTCGTGACGTAATCGAGCACGAACGCCTGGAATCCTCGGTTGAGGAACTCGAACGCCACGGGCTCCTGCTCATGGGGCGCCACATGCGTGAAACCGCCGCCGCCGCAGATCACCACCGCCGGACGCGGGCAGGCACTCGCCTCCGGCAGCTTCTCCGCCAGGTACGCGGTATAGGTAGCCGGATACACCGGCGTGGTCTCATCGCCCCACAGGGCGTGCTGCTCAATGATCATGCGAACTTCGCCTTCCATCGTCTACGAGGCCCCGCGCGACGAGCGAGCGCGGTCTCGGCCTGTCTGCCACTCCCCATCCACCGCGCCGCGCTCGCGGCGGGCGAACTACACGAGAATTGTATCGACCCATAGCATAGGGCGTGCGCGAGCCGCGCGGCCACGCCGGCGACGCGTTCCAACAGAAGAACCACGCGCGACGCCATCGGAAGCGAAGCGCAGCGAGCAGAAGGACGAGGGCGAGGCAGCTAGATACGCCTCAGCTGGGTATCATCACCTTGTTCGAAACGCGCGTCGGAAACCAGCGGCACCCGCCTTGGGCGAGCCGCGCCGCGATGCCCGACGCACCGAAGGCGAGGAAACGACTTTGTATACCTATACCAGCAAGATTCGCTACAGCGAGATCGACGAGACCGGCCATCTGAGCGTGCCGTCGGCGATAAACTACCTGCAGGACGCTTCGACGTTCCACGCCGAAGCCGTCGGCGAGGGTCTCTCCCATGCACGCGAGACGGGCGCAGCGTGGCTTCTCGCCGCATGGCGGGTGGAGATCAACAAGCTTCCCGCCATGGGCGAGGAAATCTGCGTGCGCACCTGGCCAACCGGATACAAGGGGCTGCTCTCAAGCAGAAACTTCACCATGCACGCCGCTGGGGCGCAACGGGACGCCGAGCCCTATGTGCGAGCAGATTCGCTCTGGTTCCTCTATGACTCCGCCGCGGGGCGCCCGCGACGGATCGGCGAAGAGGACCTGCTCGCCTTTTCGCAAGCAGGCGAGTTCGAGCCCGCGCTCGATATGGCGGCGCCGCAACGCCATATCCGCCTGCCGAAAGACGCCGTGCCCGTCGAGGCCGCGCCGGTGCGCGTCGCGACGACGCACATCGACACCAACCACCATGTCAACAACGCCCAGTACGTCGGCATGGCGATCGACGCGCTACTTGAGTACCCGCCGGCGCAGCGGGCGCGCGAGGCGATCGCCCGGGACGCGCAGGCCGCCCCGATCGTCGTCGATGTTCAGTACAGCATCGCCGCCAAGCGGGGCCAGACCATCCAGCCGCGCATCTACCAGGACGACGCGGGCTTCGTGGTGGCCCTCGACGACGAGGGCGGCTCGCATTTCGCCCTCGTACGCATCTCGTATGGGCAGCCGGCTGCAAACGCGGACTCGGTCCGGTAGCTGATAGCAAGCCCATTACAGTTTGAGCCGTCCGTAAGGGCGGCTCTTTCACCTTCAAGGCATTA
>URKM01000038.1 GCA_900548365.1 uncultured Collinsella sp.
GAATCTGGACAGGCTTCTTACCGATACGAGACACGGTGATCTCCTTTCCTTCTACACGCCGAGGCGATTACCAAACAAAAGCGACGACCTCGCCGCCGACGCCCAGCTTGCGGGCATCGCGGTCGGCCATAACGCCCTTGCTCGTAGAAACGATAGCGGTACCAAGGCCGCCGCGAACGCGGGGAAGGTCCTTAGCGCCGGCGTACTTGCGCAGACCGGGCTTGGAAATGCGCTTGATGCCGTTGATGACCTTCTTCTTCTTGGGGCCGTACTTCAGGGTGATGTGAAGGGTCTTGGCGGGAGCGGTGTCCTCGACGTAGTAGCTCTCGACGTAGCCCTCCTCACAGATAACACGGGCGATCTCGACGAGCTTCTTGCTGCTCGGCATCGAGACCTCAGCCTTGTTCGCAGAGTTCGCGTTGCGAATACGCGTAAGCATGTCTGCGATCGGGTCTGTGACGTTCATGCAGATTCTCCTTCGTTCTTGATGAACTCGTGCTGCGGTCCTCCCCTGCCCTTAGCAGGTGAGCCTATTCAGCACGTTCTTCCGTGCGAACGGACGATCCGTTCGTCCGCGCGCGCTGGCAGTGACTTACCAGCTGGCCTTCTTGATGCCGGGAAGCTCGCCCTTGAGTGCCAGCTCGCGGAAGCAGACACGGCAGATGCCGAACTTGCGGTAGACCGAATGCGGACGGCCGCAACGCTGGCAACGGGTGTACTCACGCGTCGAGAACTTCTGCTTGCGATTGCACTTGACGATCATCGATGTCTTAGCCACTTATTTCCTCCTCACATCTGAGTATGTTCGCTCCGGACGGGCGGCACGTGCTCTTCGCGCACCGCCCGTGGCTCCGGGGCATTAGAACCTATTTCTTGAACGGGAAACCGAAGGCGTCGAGAAGGGCCTTGGCCTCTTCGTCGGTCTTCGCGGTAGTAACGATGGTGATGTCCATACCACGGGTGTGGTCGACGGAGTCGAAGTCAACCTCGGGGAAGATGAGCTGCTCGGTCACGCCCATGGAGAAGTTGCCGCGGCCGTCGAAGGACTTGGCGGAGATGCCGCGGAAGTCGCGGATACGGGGGATCGCGATGGAGGTCAGGCGATCGAAGAACTCCCACATGCGGTCGCCGCGCAGGGTGACCTTGGCGCCGATGGGCATGCCGGCACGCAGGCGGAAGGATGCGATGGACTTGCGGGCACGGGTCACCATGGGCTGCTGGCCGGTGATGACGCGCAGGTCGCGCACAGCGCCGTCGATAGCCTTGGAGTCCGTAGCAGCCTCGCCGACGCCCATGTTGACGACGATCTTCTCGAACTTCGGGATCTCCATGACGTTGCCGTACTCGAACTTCTCCTGCATGAGCTGCTTGACCTCGTTGTTGTACTTGGTCTTCAGGCGCGGGACGTACTTCTCTTCAGCCATGTTCACTCCTAACTGGGGTTTTAAGCACGGGGTTCACCATGAGGGGCTATCCTCGTGCCTCCTGACGTGCACCATGCCCGCAATGGCTGTCCCGGGCATGGCGAATTGACGGCAGGAGCCGACAAAACATTCGTTACTATACGCCGATTGCCCGCAAATCGCTAGACAAAGTTCATCTGTGCAGGCAATTCCATAATTTTGCGATGCGCGCAAGACGGGATGGAGCGGGACCGAGCGCCGGCGCCCCGAAAGCCCGGGCGCTCAGGCGGGCTTCCTAGAACGCGGGCAGGACGTCCTGTCCGTAGTTCTCCTCCAGGTAGGCCTTGAAGTCATCGGACTGCAGGACCTTCACGAGGGCGGAGACCTTCTCATCGTCCTTCTTGTCAGCGGCCACGCAGATGATGTTGGCGTACTGCTCGACAGCGCGCGAGCCCGTCTCCTCGTGGGCAAGGGCGTCCTTGACGTGATAGCCGGCCTCGATGGCGTAGTTGCCGTTGATCACTGCGAAATCCACGGACTGGAGCGCGCGCGGGACGGC
Organism: uncultured Collinsella sp.; assembly: GCA_900548365.1. Lineage (GTDB taxonomy): Bacteria > Actinomycetota > Coriobacteriia > Coriobacteriales > Coriobacteriaceae > Collinsella. The sequence goes on from URKM01000038.1 coordinate 1,963, forward strand.
CGCGGCCTCGAGCTCCTGGAACACGATGCCGTGGGGGTTCTCGGCGATATCCTTGGGCGTGGCCTCGAGGTCCTCGGGATCGGAGAGCTTGATGAGGCCCAGGTCCTGCAGGAGCAGCAGGGCGCGGCCCTCGTTGGTGGGGTCGTTCGGAATCGCGATGACGGCGCCCTCGGCGATCGCGTCCAAGTCGGCGGACTTGCCGGCGTAGACCGCCATGGGCTCGTAATGGATGGCGCCCGCGGAGACCAGATCGGTTCCGTTCTCCTTGTTGTAGTTCTCGAGGTAGTTGATGTGCTGGAAGTAGTTCGCGTCGACGTCGCCGGTCGTGGTGTCCTTATTGGGGAGGATGTAGTCGGTATACTCCTTGACCTCGAGCTCGATGCCCTCCTTCGCAAGGGCGGGCGCGGCGAAATCGCTCAGGATCTGCGCGTGGGGAGCCGGAGAGGCGGCGACCACGAGCTTGGAGGCGTCCTCTGATGCGGGGGCCGAACCGCAGGCAGCGAGGCCGCCCAAAGCGACGGCGCCCGCGCCGGCGGCGAGGACCTTCAGGACGGTGCGGCGGGAGAAGGAGGTGAAAGCGTTCATGATGGCTTTCCTTTCTGAATGCGGTGACGACCGGTGCGGGTCGCCCGCGGCGACGCGGGCCGCACCGGGAACAACGTGGGTCCAGGACGTACGGGGAGCGCCCGCATCAACGGTGGTCGACCTTGCGCGCGATGGCGCCGCATACCGTCTGGATGACCTGGACGAGAATCACGAGCAGCACGACCGTGGCGATCATGACCTCGTTTTCGTAGCGGTAATAGCCGTAGCGGATGGCGATATCGCCGAGCCCGCCCGCGCCGACGGCGCCCGCGATGGCGGTATAGCCCAGCACGGCGATGAGCGTCACGGCGACGCCGCGCACGATCGACGGCAGGGCCTCGGGCAGCAGCGCGGAGAACACGATGCGCGGAACCGAGGCTCCGCACGCCTCCGCCGCCTCGACGGCATCGCGCGACACCTCGGCGAGCGACTGCTCGACCATGCGCGCCACGAACGGCGCGGTGGCGACCACCAGGGGTGGAATCACGCCGCGAACGCCGGTCGACGTGCCGACGAGCGCCGCCGTCGCGGGCATGAGCGCGATCAGCAGGATGATGAACGGCAACGAGCGGCCGATGTTCACGACCCAGCCCAGCGCGGCGTTGAGCGCGGGCGCGGGGCGCAGGCCGTCGCGCGCCGTCAGGTGCAGCACCACACCGAGCGCGGTACCGAACAGGTAGGCGATCGCCGTCGAGGCGAACACCATGACGAGCGTATCCAGCGTGCCCTGGAGCAACAGGCCGGAGTACTCCGCAAAGAACTCGCTAAGCATCCCAGTCCACCTTTCCCAGAAGCACGCGCGTCGCGTCGGCACGCGGTGCGGAGAAGACATCGGCCACCGCGCCCTGCTCCACGACGCGCCCGTTCTCGAGAACGGCGACGTTCCTGCAGATCTTCTCGACGACGTCCATCGAATGCGTGATGACGATCAACGTCACACCGGTCTCCTCGTTGATGTCGCGCAGCAGCTTGAGGATGGTGTTGGTGCTCTTGGGATCGAGCGCGGAGGTAGCCTCATCGCACAGGATGACCTCCGGCTCGCAGGCGAGCGCGCGGGCGATCGCCACGCGCTGCTGCTGGCCTCCGGAGAGCTGGCTCGGATAGGAGGACGCCTTCTCGACCAGGCCGACGCGGTCCAGCAGCTCCAGCGCATGGGCGCGATTCTCCGCGGTGACCTTTCCGTTGGCGGCGACATAGGGGAAGCAGACGTTGTCCAAGACCGTCTTCTGCGCCAACAGGCCGAAGTTCTGGAAGATCATGGCCACGCGTCGGCGATAGGCGCGCAGCGCGGCGCCGGAAAGCTCGGTGACATCCCGGCCGTCGACGACGACCTTGCCCGACGTGGGGCGCTCCAATAGGTTGATGGTGCGAACCAGCGTGGACTTGCCGGCACCGCTCATGCCGATGATGCCGAAGCGGTCGCCGTCGGCGATATCCAAGCAGATATCCTCCAGGGCGAACGCCGGGGCTCCGGAAACGGCACCGACCGTTCCACCCGCCGCTTCCGCGGCCCCACGGACCGCCTGCGCGGTCGCTTGAGTCGCCGCGGCGGCCACAAGCGCGGGATTCCCGCTCACGGATGCGGCATAGGAGAGGTCCGCTCCCCCGTCGGCACGGCGCTTGCCGCGCTTTGCCGGCGCCGTCGCGCCGTAGCTTTTATAGAGATGTTGAATGCTTATCACGAGTGATTCTCCGCTCGATGACTGGTGAACGAGAAGGCCGGCCGCCTCCTGCCAGAGGCGACCTAATCGAGGCGCCCGGTCTCCTCATGTGCGACGCGTTCGCGCGACATGACAAAGTGCCCGGGCGAGGGCATCTCCATGACCATCATCATCGTGATATGTGCAACCGTAGTAATCATGCGGACGAGAATAGCACGCGGTTTGCAACGTATGCAACCGCCAAGCCGAGAAAAGGTCCATGTGTTAACAAAAGCGCGCCCCGTACCGGGGCGCGCGTCCTACTCTTCGCCGTCCTTGAGGCTGTCGATGAAGTGCTTCTGGCGTTCCGCATATTCTTCCGGCGTCACCACGTCGTCGATGCGCAGGTTGATTCCAGCGACCTCCAGACCGGTCATAGCCGCCAGGCGCTCGGTCACGCGCTCCTTCACATCTTCGAAGATATCGGGGGCGTACGCTCCATATTCGATGATCACGGAGATGTTCACGATCACGCGGTTGTCGTCGGTCACCTCGACGGACACGCCCTTGGTGAGGTTCTCGGCGCCGAACTGCTCCTGCACGAAGTGCATGAGGTTGCCCTTCATGCCGAGCACATGGGGAACCTCGCGCGTGGCCATCGCGACGATCTTCTCGATGACGCCGTTCGAATACGTGAGGGAGTCCTCGGATACGAGGTCGTCGTCCTCCATATCCGTAAGGTCGGCTGCCACGTCGTTCGCCGGCGCCGCCGGCGCCGCAGGCTCGGCCCCATCGCGCACGGGCTCGACGGCCGCCGTCTCCTCGAGGGCGGCATCGTCTTTGGTTTTCGAATCCGTATCCTGAACGTTCGTCATGATCGCACCCTTCTCTCATAGCGCATGCGCGCAGCGAATGTTACGTGTGTTTCCCAAAAACCGGCCAACCGAACGGCACGCTAGCGCCTTCCACCAAAAAGACGCTGGAAGAACCGGTAGATTCCGCCCTCGCCGTCGCGCGCCTGACCGATCGCCGCGCCGACGCATACGAAGATGGCGATCACCATGGCATGCCACAAGCCGAGCCAAAGGATGAGCACGGCGGCAAGCAAGCCGATCCCCCCGTAGAGAACGGTATGGGGATGCGCGTCCGCATAGGCCCAGGCGCGGCGCCCCGCGCGCGCAAAAAAGCCGATGGTCGCGTCCTGGAACGAAGACGACTGGTCGCCGCCCGCCGAAGCCTCCTCCGCGCCGCGGCGCTGCCCGCCGTCGTCGACGGGTGCACCCTCGATAACGGGGCGCGGGGCCTTGGGGGCGTGTTTCATATCACTCATGGCTGGACCTCCTTGGTTACAACGGTGGTGCGAGTGGGAAGGAAGCGGATGCGCACCGATGAGCACGAGGCACCCAGCGTATCGCGCAGCGCCCGCTCGACGCGGTGGCGCATCGATTCCGCGATGGCGTCGAGGCCCTCCTCCAGCGCGATGGCCTCGATGGTGATATGCACCGCATTCGCCTCGCGACCGCGAATCCGCACCTGGACACGGTCTACGAGCACGTCGTCCTGCTGGGCCGCCGTGCGGGCGACGGACTCCAGCGCGGGGATCGTGACCTCGAAGTCGGGCGTTCCCAAGGGATGCACGCAACGGGGCTCGGGCCGGTCGAACAGGATGCAGCCGAGCACGTAGAGCATCTGCAGCACGCAGATCGCCGCGCATGCGACCATGAGGACTTGATAGGCCGGAAGCTCGAGAAGCTCGGCGAAGCGCGGAGCGAACGGGCCCGCCAGCGACCCGATGAAGCTGCACAGGACCAGCGCACCGGCAACCAGGTAAACCGATGCCGCGACCTTCTTCAACCTGCCCATGCCGCCCCCTTTCTCTCAACGTATCGACGACGAAGCGACGACGCGCCTCCCGCGATGCTCGCGTCGCCCTCCGAAGAAGGCGGGGTCTGCGGGGAGCGCATAGCCTTTAGTATAGTTCGGCACCGTCGGCATCGACGGAGAAGCGAGCATCATCCAAGAATCTTAATGCTTGCCGCCTCGGGTCCGCGGCACGCCGGCGGCCCGAGGCAGCTTCGCGCCAGCGCCCCGGCAGGACACCCGGCTCCGCGCGAGCGAGCCGGCGGCACGAGGCGGCTCCATGCGAGCGCGCCGGCGGCCCGCTTTTCCGTTCCATAAAAAAGCCCCGCCGGGCCCGACCCTCTGCGAAGGGGATTCGGGCACGGCGGGGCGATCGAAGCGAGATTCGTTCGAAGGGCGATTCGCCTACTCCTCCTCGAGCGCGGCGATGACCTCGTCGGTCATGTCCATGGTGCTGTAGACGTCCTGGACGTCGTCGAGCTCCTCGAGGCGGTCGATGAGGCGCTGGACCTTCTTGGCATCGGTGGCGGAAACCGCGGTCGGGGTGGTGGGAACCATGGTGAGCTCGGCGCCCTTGACCTCGATGCCCTGCTCCTCGATGCCCTTGGAGACGGCCATGAGCTCGTTGGCGGCGGTCCACACGACCCAATCCTCGCCGGCGTCCTCGTAATCGTCTCCGCCTGCCTCGGCGATGGCCATCATGAACTCTTCCTCGTCGCCCGCGGCGCCGTTGGCCATCATGGTCTCCTTCTTGGCGTTCGGATCCAGGATCTCCTTGGAGACGACGACCTGGCCCTTGCGCTCGAACTGGAAGGCAACGGAACCGGTGGTGCCCAGGTTGCCGCCCGCATGCGAGAACGCGGAGCGGACGTCGGCGGCGGTACGGTTGCGGTTGTCGGTCAGGCACTCGACGTACACGGCGACGCCGGCGGGACCGTAGCCCTCGTACACGATGTTTTCGTACACGGCGGCATCGGCACCCGAGCCGAAGGCCTTGTCGATGGCTGCCTTGATCTTGTCCTTGGGCATGGACTGGGCCTTGGCCTTGGCGACGGCGGCGGCCAGGGAGGCGTTGTTATCGGGGTTGGGATCGTTGCCCAGGCGAGCGGCAACGGTGATGTTGCGGCTCAGCTTGGAGAAGAGGGCGGAACGCTTGGCGTCCTGCGCACCCTTACGATGCTTGGTAGTTGCCCATTTAGAGTGTCCGGACATGCGAGACTCCTATCGAATATGCGCATCGGTCGCACGGTCGCAGCGGATCGGTGACCCTGATTAAACAGACGTGGGAAATGATATACCGAATACCCCCGCCGCGATAGTACGAAATTTGCGGGACTGCGCGCTCACACGCAATGCCCACGCCACGCGAGGCATATAGCTGCGCTCCGCGCGCAGGCGCATTCACCTACCAGATGTTCACACGCCCCCGGTGCAACCGTGTATACTCGCGAGCCGCATCATCAGATGCGTCGCGAGCAACCGACCCGCTCGCTCGGCAGGACGGACGCGCGCCTCGCGCCGCCGATCCGAAGAGGAGGATATCGTTTTGAACGCACATCACGACAACATGCTCTGCACCACACGGCGCGGTTTCCTTGCCGGAGCAGGCGCGCTGGGCGCTTTGGCACTCGTCGGCTGCACCGCGACGGACAAATCACCGCTCGGCTCCGCAGCCGCGACGGGATCCGCGGCGGCATCGGGTTCCGCCGGCGCATCGGCCGATCCCGTGCGCACGGTCCATATGGGCACCCTGATGACCGAGGACTTTCTCCCCGGCTGGGTCGCCCAGGTAGACGAGTTGTTCCCCGGCACCGTCGATGTCAGGATCTCCACGTTCCAAAGCGCGCAGGAGCTCTCGAGCGCCCTCACCTCGGGCGACATCGACATGGCGATGACCGACCCGCAGGTATCTGCCACTCTCACCGCCGGAGGCACCCCCGTTCGGCTGCGGTGGATCGCCCTGGGGGCCACGCCGGAACAGGGTCGCTTCGGCATCATGGTCGGACCCGACTCGCAGATAAAGACCGCCGAGGACCTGCGCGGCGCCTCCATCGGCGTGGGATCGAACACCGTCCCGGAGTACGTCATGGACCAGCTGCTCTCGATCGAGGGCATCGACGAGGGCGGTTTCAACAAGCAGGAGATCAAGAAGCTGCCGGTTCGTTACGAGATGATGAGCTCGGGCAACATCGATGCCGCCGCCCTGCCCGCCACCCTGTTGGCGCTCGGGGAGATCAACGGGTGCACCACGATCATGGATGACGCCCACGACGCCGACGGGCGCAACCTGTCGCAGTCGGTCGTCGTCGTCCGCGAGACGTTCGAGGACGACGAGGGCGGCAGGGCCGCCGTCGAGGCCGTGGCACGCGGCTGGGATCTCGCTGCCGACGCCATCAACAGCGATCCGGAAAGCTATCGCGACCTGCTGGTTGAGAATGCAAACCTTCCCGAGCCCCTGAAGAAGACCTACCCCATCTCGACCTATCCCGTCAGCGCCAAACCCACCTGCGACATGATCCAGCCGCAACTCGACTGGATGCTCTCGCACGGCTATCTCAAAGATGCGCTCTATTTCGATGAGGAGACCGGTTCATTCGATCCCGTGCATTAGCCTCGCAAGCCGATATGAAACTCTTCCGCACCCCTGCCGCCCGTCGAGGCGGCAGGGGTTTTCTTACAAATGTCTCCGAACGGCCGCACCACACGCCCCTTTCGGGCTCTTTCCCATCTCATGCAGGGGCGCGTCGATACTCGATGGCACTAAATGTCGATTTTGAGTCTTTGAGTACCCGCGGGCGAGGTGAATACTTCCTCAGTCGTGGAATAAGATGCGTATTCCGACACCGCGGACCTGCAGCGCGAGACATTTTCTATACCATCGTCCGCAAACGAGAGCACAGCTCGTATCGGAATGGCGCGCAAAGCCCTTCTCCAACAATGCAAAAGACTCAAAATGCGCATTTAGTGCCAGGGCGACGATGACTGAACGTTGTTCATATGCTCTGAAAGAACAATGCCGTTTTTCTATGCAAGTCTAATCGGAAAATATGCAGTTCGGCCTCCAAGCCCACCCCGCTTCGAAGGCCCGGCGCCGTACGGCCCGCATGAACGGCAACACTACGTCCTCCTCCATGGCGTCAAAGCGCGCTCGACCCCCGCAAGCACCTCGTAGATCCCCACGCCCAGCACCGCCATGCCGATCATCCCGGCGAACATGCGCGGATAGTCGATCATCGACCAGGAGTCGACGATGAAGTAACCCAAACCCGTCGACCCGGCGATGGCCTCGGACAAAAAGAGCACGGCGATCGCCGTCCCGGATCCAACGCGCAGCGCCGTGAACAATTCTGGCAGCACGGCGGGCACCACCACATGGCAGCATGTGCAGATACGGCCCGCCCCCAGGCTGCGGGCGGCCATGATCGACTCACGCGGAACGCAGGAAGCGGCATCGCGAACGCTCACCAGAATCTGGAAGAACACCGTGACCGCCATGAGCGCGATCTTCGACGCATCCCCCAAGCCGAGCATCACCAAGAAGATGGGCAGAAGCACGACCTTGGGAATGGGATAGAGAATGTGCAGGACGGGAGAGACGAGGGCGTCAAGGCGGGGCGACCTGCCCAATGCGAGGCCCAGCGGCACCGCGACAAGCGATGCCGCGCCCAACGCCGTCAGCACGCGATACAGGCTTATGAGGAAAGCGGGCAGCAATTCGGGAAGATAGGCGTAGAGCACGCGGACGGTTTCAATCGGCGCGGGCAGGGCGGGAGACGCGAGGACGAGCGATGCTAGATGCCAAAGCCCAAGCAGCGCCACTGTCGAGGCAGCATACGCGATCACCTTCCAAGCGGCGTCGCGCACACGTCCGCCTTCCATGATTGCTCCCTTCATGAAGGCGCCCGTCCGACAACATGCCGAACGGGCGCGCACCCATTCCATCTTCTCGCGCCGGTGCTCGCGAACCCCTGTCGGCACGGTGCCTCCGTCCAGACGCCGCCAGACGAAGCTGACGCGGCGCCTCCGCCCAGGCGCCATCGGGCAAAGCCGGCGCCACGGTTGAGGCCAGGCCCCTACGGCCGCGCCGGCGCGTCGTCGACCAGCTTGGCCCGCTGCGGCCGCTTCGCCCGATAGGCGTACAGCAGCAGCCCGGCACCGACGATGATGAGCGGGATGCTCAGCAGCTGGCCCATCGTGATCACGCCGCCGAACAGATACCCGAGCTGCGCGTCGGGCACGCGCACGAATTCTATGAGGAATCGAACGATGCCGTAACCCAGCACAAACGTACCGATAAACGAACCCTGCGGGGGTACCGGACGTTTGCGGCTCATGAGGTACAAGACGACGAACAGCACGATCCCCTCGAGAAACGCCTCGTAAAGCTGGGAGGGATGACGCGGCATATCGCCAGCGGAACCGCCGAAGACAACGCCCCAGGGCAGGTCCGTGGGCTTGCCCCACAGCTCGCCGTTCACGAAGTTGGCGCAACGGCCCAGCGCGAGCGCGAGCGGCACGCCCACGATCGCGAGATCAGCGACCGTCCACGGGGAGAGCTTCAAGATGCGGCAGACGATGTAGCCGCCGAGCAGGCCGCCGAGTAGGCCGCCGTGGAAGCTCATGCCGCCCTGGTTGGTGGCGAGAATCTCCAGGGGATGGGTGAGATAGTAACCATCCCCGTAGAAGATGACGTAGAACAGGCGTCCGCCGATGATGAGGCCGAACACCGCCCCGGTGACGAGCATCCAGATGTCGTCCACGGTAAGCCCCATGTTCCAGCGCCGCTGGACGCGGTATGCGACCACTCCGGCCAGAATGGAACCGACCACGTACGCGATGCCGTACCAGTAGATCGTGACGGGTCCGGCGGAAAACGCCACCGGGTCGAGCGCATGGTACAGCTCGTTCAGCATGGGTAAACCTCCTTGGAAACCGAGGTCGGCGACCCGGTCGCAGCCGATGCGTCCACAGCGGCCGCGCCGAGCCCGTGCGAAGCCGCAGGCGGACGCCCCGCCGCCGCGGCCTCGGCCCGCGAATCGACCGCCAGCGCGCCAGATGCCATCGCGCGCGGACCGTGCGCGATGAAGTGCAGGCAGTGGCGACACTGCTCCTTCATGGTCTGCATGCGGTCGACGCGAGGGTCGAGCAGGTCGTCGAGGGATGTCGCCTCGCGATGCCACGGGCGCTGGCACCGCGTGAACGCGCACGTTGCGGGGCAGGGCGAATAACGGTCGGGGACGTTATGCGGGCATTCGCTCTCCATGAAATCGGAGAAGCCGAAGATACCCGCGCATCCACGCAGCTCCCAGCAGTGCGCGACACCGTCCGTGCCGCGCGGGTCATCCACCGCGACGTCGCGGCAACCCGCCGGGACGGGCGCTTCAACCACAACGGGCGCCTCATCGGCGCCCGCATGTATCATGCCTTCGTTCTTCAACGTATCAACGCACTCGTCTAAAACGGAGCGTACTCGTCATACAGATCGGCAGCGGGACCGTCGTTCACCGCGACGACGCGCGTGACGCCCGGCACGTGCTCCTTCAGGATGCGCTCGACGCCCATGGACAGCGTGAGCTGGCTCATGGGGCAGCCCGCGCAGGCGCCCTGCAGCTCGAGCGATACCACGCCCTCGTCATCGACGCCGACGTACGCCATATCTCCGCCATCCGCCTGCAGGTTGGGGCGAATCTGCTCGAGTACCTCGAGGAGGAGTTTCTCGTCTACTGCCATGGGGCAGTCCTTTCCACAAGCGAGCACCGAAGCCGGCGCACGCAACGCTCATGTTGTCTCACGGGTTGTACCCGTATGAGCGTACACTATACCACGCGCGCGTTTCGCGCGGCGCCGACGCCGGGACGAACGCCGCACCCATTCGAACCCATGCGCCCGCAGCCGGCGGCAAATCGGCTCCGCTGCGCTCGAGCGCACATCAGGCAAGGTGACCATTCGTGGCAGATGAGAACATCGACCTCAAGAAATATATCGACCGGCATAGGCGCCGGCACGGAGAGCGCCCGGCATTGCAGCGCATCGTCCGCAGCGTCCAGCGGTTCTTCCAGCATACGTTCAACATCCGGGAGGGCAGGGCTCCCTATCATGTCATCCGCAAGCGCTTCGTCAACGGCGCCCGTCTCAACGGCAACCATATCTGCATCCTGATCATCGCGATGATCATCGCCTGCATCGGTCTGGACACCAATTCCGATATCGCCATCGTGGGCGCCATGCTCATCTGCCCCATCATGGGATCGGTGCTCGCCATCGCATACGGCGCCGCCACCCTTGACCGCTCCCTCACCCGCGACGCCGTGGCCGGCCTGGTCATCCAAATGGTCTTCTGCCTCATCACGTCGACGCTCTACTTCTACCTCTCCCCCGTCGCGGGCATGACCCAATCGCTGGCGGACAATTCCAGCGCGACGGTATGGGATCTGCTACTCGCCCTGGTGGGCGGCTTCGCGGGCGGCCTGGGCAACTCGCGCGACCAGGAGCCCGCGACCCTCATCTCGGGCGTCGCGGTGGCGACCGCCCTCATGCCGCCGCTCTGCGCGGCGGGCTACGGCATCGCGGCGACCAACCTGGGCCTCTCGCTCTCCGCGCTCTACGAGTTCGGCATCAACGTGGTGTTCATCGCGCTCTCGGCCATGGTGGTGCTGCTGCTCCTGCGCGTTCCGCTCAAGCGCGACCTCGATGACGACGGCGTCGTCACCGAAGCGGAGGACGAGGCGGTCCGCGTGCGGTCGCATCTCATTCGCTGGCGCATCCTGGCGGGCACGGCGATCTTCGCCATCCCCTGCCTCATCCTCACGTCGAACATGGTGAAAGCCGCCACGGATACCACACCCGACTCCTACGGAGCGGCCGCGACGGCGAGCGAGCTGGCTGTGGTCTGCCCCGGCTTCGAGGAATACACCGTAGGCATGCAGGCGCGGGCCGCGTCCGACGGCGCGAACATGGGTGAGGAGCTCGTCGCCCGCGTCGTGACGGACGCCGAGTTGACGCAGGAGCAGCGTGCCATGGCAGAAGAGCTCATCCGCCTTGATGTCGAGGGGCTCGACCGCGTGGAGTTCGTCACGCAATGACGGAACGGCGCAGGCGCAGGGTACGATGCGCACGCGACCCAAGCGGCGGACGCGAACCCGCAACCTTCACCGCCCTTTCGAATCCAGCCGCGACCCGTACCATAACCGCGCGTCGAGGTTCTCTGTAAAAACCTTATTCATCCCGTTGTTCATTACGTATAGTCGCCCCTCATTGGGTACCGTCATGAGGGCGCGCCCGACGGAGCGCGCTCGACGCGGTCGGTTCGATTCGACCGCACCGAACCGATCGATAGAAAGACAACGGGCTTTGAGGAACGGAGGGCCTGGATGCGCGCACAGGATAGCGCACCGATGACGGAGCAGACGGCGGCTGACGAGGTCGAACTCGTCGCCCGAACACTCGAGGAGGCGGGCAGATTCGGCCTCACGCGCAGCTTCATCCAACACGGAAACGTAAGCGTCTACGAGCATGTCCGCTCGGTCGCACGCGCGAGCGCCGCCTTCGCCTCCCTCCTCCAACGCATGGGTGTCCGCATCGATCGCGCCTCGCTCATTCGCGGCGCGTTGCTTCATGACTACTTCCTCTACGATTGGCACGACCCGGACCCCTCGCATCGACTGCACGGCTTCACGCATCCCTCGACGGCGCTCGAACGCGCATCGGAGGATTTCGAGCTCACCGAGCGCGAGCGAAACATCATCGCTCGACATATGTTCCCCTTGGTGCCCATACCCCCGACCTGCCGCGAAGCGTGGATCGTATGCATGGCAGACAAGGCATGCGCGCTCGGCGAGACGATCGAGGCGCGAATGCCCCTGAGGAATCACAGCGGAAAGGAATCGCGAGCATGACGTACCTTCAGGACATCGCAACCGATCTCGCGGCGACCGGCGCCCCGCTCTCGGCGGTGTTCCTGTCGTTTCTCGCCTTCGCTTTCATCGGCTGGCTCTATGAATCGACCATCTGCGCGCTCGCCAACTATGGACATTTCGCGAACAGCGGCTTTCTCCTCGGCCCCTGCTGTCCCATCTACGGAGCGGGCGCGCTCGCATGCTGGATCCTGCTGCGCGGCATCCCCAGCGTCGGCGTGCAGTTCCTAGCCGCCGCCCTGGTGTGCAGCGCGATCGAATACAGCGTGGGCGCCTTGCTCGAACGGCTCACCGGCGCGCGGTTCTGGGACTACTCCAAGTTCCCCTTCAACATCAACGAGAGGGTCTGCCTGTACGGAGCGATGCTCTTCGGAGTCGGAGCGGTGATCATCTGCCGCGCAGCCGAACCCGCGCTGCTCGCGGCGCTCTCCCTGGTGCCGAGGGGCATTCTGGCAACGGTCGCCGTCGCATGCGCGGTGCTGCTCGCGCTCGACACCGCGTTCACCCTGGCGAGCTGGCGTCAGCTGTCGCAGAAACTCGAACTGATGCGCATCGAGATGGCAGACAAGATCAACGATTCTTTGAAGGAGGCCTCCGAATCCATGCTCGACAAGGTTCCCGAAAGCGTGCTGGACTCGGCCGTCGAACTGAAGACCCAAAGCCGCGCGATCAACACGTGGTTGTCCTCCCTATCCGACAGCGCGCTCGAGTCGATGCGCAGCAAGGTCGAGATGCCCGCATTCATCGCCGAGGGAGAGCGCAGCCTGCGCCTGGTCGCCCGGCGCGCGCGAAGCATGGCCCAGCGCGCCGATAAGGCTGCGCCCGAGAAGCTCAAGACCATGATGACCCGCCGTGAGCTTCGCTTCTTCAACGCGTTCCCGGAGATCAAGCTGAAATCGTACGAGGGCGTCATCCGCGCCACGAAGCTGAAGGAGCGTGCGCGCGAGCTGTTCTACAGGAGGTAGGGCGCATGCCGGGCGATCCGGATAGCAGAATCCCGCCGACATCCCGCGGACAAGTCCATCCTGCCGACATCCCGCCGGCAAGTCCAAACATGTTAGCAGCAGCTGTTTTGGGTGCGGCAACGGCAGTAGGATGGGAATGCTGATGGGAATAGCGATGCCGGTAGCGATGGGGATAGGGACAGGGGCAGCGATGCCGGTAGCGATGGGGGGCAGAGAGGCGAATTTCGCCTTGCATCTCTATGGGTAAAGCGCCCCAGAGGCTTGGCGCGTCTATGTGAGCCTAATAATGCATTGATTTGCAACTATATTCGTATCTGTGTATCTAGTATTTCGCAGATTCGCTCAACCGGCCTTCAGACAGCACCTCGGTGGCACTAAATGTCAGTTTTGAGTCTTTTGCAGCACGTTGATTGCGCATGAGGAGGTCGCTGGGCGATCACGAAGACCCTTTCAGGGCATCTGACGGAAAATGGATCGGGCCCCAACGCACCCGAACCGCTGCGCGAACGCCGAAACGCTCCAGAATTGGGTGTTTTACTGAACTATGTGATGATTAAACATCATTTGTTTGCTTATTCATACCTTCAACCCGAAGGCCAAAAGACTCAAAACTTGCATTTAGTGCCAGAGAGCAAGCCCTGCTGCAGGATTCTCCTGCCTCGGCAATGTCTATATCCTTGCATCGGAAATAATCAAGGACGCGCCGCCCAGGCACCTTGCGCCAGCAAGCCGGAGACCGTGCAGACAAAACCAAGGCACCCAGCTCATCGCCAGCGAAGAGGAGAAAGGTCACTGTCCAGAGACGATGACCTTTTCCAGTCCCCGCCCCACTTAGAATCCATAGGGCCTCACCACTAGCATGAATAGACCCCAAGCACCGGTCGCTTTAGAGCCCTAACGGCCGCACACAGAAACACCGCGGCCGAGAAACGGTCAGCTTAACAGCGAGCAATGCGCGCACAATAGGCATTGCAAGAAAGTCTTTAGGCTCAAGGGATGGGGTATATCGGGCATTTGGGTGATACAGCTCGCTTATGCGGTCGTCGGGCAGCTAGGCAAAAGCGTCTTCCTCGCTCGTTTTGTCAATGAGCCGTCGATGTGTCCACGGCGCAAAGACAACGCGAACTGAATGTGACTACCCGCGGTGCCCTTGCTAAGGGTCATGCGCTCCGCAACTGGGATGCTCGAAAACGGTTTACACAGCCATCCAGGGAAACAGAACCGGGAACACGGAAGAATCGACGCAGTTGCAGTCGTGCGAGTAATCCATGGCAGCACATCGCGTTGGGAAAGCCTATGCAAGAGACGCGAGGCACTCCTTTTTCGGAATGCCTGCGCGCCCGAACAACATGGCAGTATTGACTTTCCCGACCTCTGCGGTCATTTTAAATACGACCCTCTCGCCATCGCTAAGTTGCGGAATAACTCAGCTACATTAGAGCTTTTCTCAGTTATAATAACTTAATATGAGTCATATTGTAAGTGAGGATTACATTATGATTACTGAAGAACAGCTTACTGAGATCATCGAACGCCTCCGCAAACAGGGCACCGACGATGCCGAAGTCGAAGTCAAGGAATCCCGGTCGTCCCTATCCAAGGACATCTGGGAAACCGTGAGCGCGTTTGCGAATACGCACGGCGGCGTCATCATCTTGGGCTTGAGCGAACGCAACGGGTTCACCCCGGTTGAGGGCTTTGCCATCGAGCGCGTTTGCGACCAGTTCATCGCGGGCATGACCGACCGAAACGGAGAAGGCAAAGTCGCAAACCCTCCCCGCTACGACATAATGCGCATGGCGTTCGAAGAATCCTACCTCCTCGTCATCGCCATCGACGAGCTTCCCGCCCACGCGAAGCCGTGCTACATCAAAAGCAAGGGTATGCAGGCGGGCAGCTATAAGCGCGAAGACGATCAGGATCTCGCTCTCAGCACGAGCGAGACGCTCTCGCTTTCCACCGCGGCGCTCTATGAAAATTACGACAGAACGCCTGTGCCAGAAGCAGGCATCCCCAACCTCAATGATGCCCTCGTATCGGCAACGTTCGAGCGCGCACTCACGCAAACGCCCCGCGCGCTCATAGGAGCGGACACCTTGCGGGCAAAACTCGAGCGCCTCAATTTCATCGATGCCGAGGGGGCGGTGACCCGTGCCGGGCTCCTTGCTGCTGGAACATATCCGCAGCAGTTTCTCCCGCGCCTCATGATCGATGTAGCCGTGCACCCTGGAACAACCAAGGGAGGCGCAGGCACGCTGCGATTCGTTGACCGAGCCTTTTGTGAGGGAACCATCGGGGAGATGATTGGCGACGCGGTGCGCGCGATCAAGCGGAATCTCAAAACCAAGTCCGTCGTTATCGGCATCGGGCGGGTGGATGAACTCGAGATTCCCGAAGAGGTCCTGCGCGAGGCCGTGGCGAACGCGCTCATACATCGCGAATACAACCCGCGCTTTGACGGACAGGCGGTCAACGTCGATATCTTCGACGACCGCATCGAGGTCACAAACCCCGGCGGGCTCTACGGGAGCGTGCGGAAGCAAACGCTCGCAAGCGGTATCTCGAGCTGCCGAAACGCAGCACTCATGCGCCTCATGTCGCTTGTCCCGCTGCCGCTCGAGGCGGGATCTCCCGCCGAGGGAAACGGCTCGGGCATCCCCATGATGATCCAGGCATGCAAGAAGCGCGGGCTCGAGGAGCCGACCTTCTGCCCGGGCATCGACCAGTTCAAGGTGATCCTGCATAGACCGAGTGACGACGCGACGACGCACGAGGCAGGCGACGACGCGGCGCCGAGCGGGAAAAGCGACGGCGCGGATTCCCGCGCCAAGCGGCTCAGCACCGAGACGGGCGAGCGTTACATCAAGGAATGCCTGGCCGAACATGGCGAGCTGAGCACCAGGCAGCTGCAGGAGCTCACCGGCATGAACGTCAACCAGGTGCGCAGCCGCATCCGCAGGCTCATCAACGCTGGCGAGGTGCTAGCAACGGCCCCGGCGAGCAGCAGGGACAGAACCTATAGAATGGCGAATTGCGGGGAGAAACAGGCCTGAGAGCTGCGATATCGTATGCATTCGCGACCATAGGTATACTGGGTTTCAAGAGATGTACTGCTCGCTCGATGTGACAGTTGGGAGGAACGAACCATGATGTATCCGTATCTCACGTTTGATGACGGCACTGAGGTCATGCACTCGGACATCATCGAAGACGGTGGCGCTAAGAAAGTGCTCGTACATTTTGAGAGGCCGACGGAAACCGGCTTTGATTCCATTCGCTGCGAACTGCCCTCGTACACCTGGACGCCCTGGGAAGGAGCGTACTCGTCTGCCGAAATCGATTTTCTGGAGCAGTTCCTTCGCAACAATGCCCACCTGATTTAAAGATATGCCGCCGAGGGGGTAACGTACAATATCTTGCGCACTTTGACAGCGGAATAGCGTCCAGATAGAAGGGAGGGCACGGCCCGCCTCGGTATGATTCGAGTTG
>URKM01000039.1 GCA_900548365.1 uncultured Collinsella sp.
TGCAGCTGGCGCCGATCGGCCGGCCGATGCGGTCGATGAGCTCGGTCTGCGCGGGGCCCGCGCCGAAGACGGTGGCGAGGGAGTCTGCCGCACGGGCGAGCGTCCCCGTGGCGTAGGCGGTGCCCCCGCCTATGGTGAGCAGGGCGGCGATGCCGAGCGCCGCCGCGATGCGGTGCGCCTTGGGACGGCGAGCAAAGGGACGGGCCTGCCGACGACCCGTCGCGATGCGGGAGGGCTGATCGGCGCGGGCGACGGGGAGTTCCAGGATCTCGGCGGGAGCGGCTTCGCCAGTGTCCTCGGCTGAGGCGCTCGGCGCGGTCTCGTACGCGGTGGGAATTCCAATGGGGTCCGCGCTTGCCGCCTCCGCGAGCCGCGCCGCCATGCGCGCTTTCTGCTCGTCGGTGAAGGAGAGCTGGTCGAGGTCGGATCGATAAGCAGTGGGATCAAAGGTCGAGCTCATGTCGAACTCCTTCCAGGGCGGGGCGAAGTTTGGACCGGCCGCGGCTGAGTCGCGTTGCCACGGCCGATTCGGATGCATGGACGATGGTGGCGATCTGCTTGATGGAGCAGCCCTCGTAGTAGTGGAGGTAGATCGCCTCGCGGTATTCCAGGGGCAGCGCCATGACGCGCTCAAGGACGCTTTCCGATCGGGCCTCGAGCTCGCGCTCGGTGGTCCGCGTCGGTGCTACGGGCTCGGCGATGTCGTCGAGCGCGACGGTCGCGCGTCCCGACTGGCGCCTGAGGAGGTCCTTCGCGGCGTTGATGGCGACGCGGATGATCCAGGCGCGCTCGTGCCCCGCCGATTCGAAGCGCTCCGCACGGTTGAGGGCTTTAAGAAGGACGTCTTGGCAGATGTCTTCGGCATCCTGCGTGCTGTGCAGGTAGGTGTAGCTCACGCGCAGGATCGTGTCGGCGTATGTCTCGACGAGCCGATTCGCCTCCGCCTCGACCGAGGCTCGCGCGGTGTCTCGCAACGCGTCGTGCGAAGGGGCACCCCCGCCGTCTGCCCGGCGCGCGGCCGATGCAGTCCAAACTCCCATGTACTCACCTCTCTTTCTTGAGTGGTTTCGGTGCGTGAGGGACCGGTTTGCGATATCTCCCTCTGTCAACAATACGTGAGCGCGACGAATAGTTGGCATAGTCGGTTGAGCGGCATGCATCGCGATGATCCCTGGAGGCGCGTAAGGAGGAGCGGATGAGGAGGTGCCGCAACCGTCTTGCGCGGCCCGCGCGCTTGCCGGCGGGCGTTTGAGCGCGGTATCGTCGCATGAGCGTTCCTCCCGTGCGCGAGCCTCCTTAGCGCAGCGCGGCAAGAGCGGTGGCGCTCGCCGACCGTGGGCATGGGTCCCGCTGGGCGCCCGTTGCTCCGGGCGCCGCCTTCCTTGGGTGTTCCCGCGCTCGGTTCCATTTCGCATAGCCGGGCCGCATGAAAGAGCGTTTGATGATGCGAAGCCGGCGTCTGCTGAGTGCGAGGAGACGGGTTTTCCCTTGACGTGCGGTCAAGTCGAGGCACCGAAGCGGCGATGGGGCGCCTTCGCGGGGTTCTCGGGGAGTTGGTAGGGTGTTCTTTATAGCTCTGACCCCCGAAGTGAGTGGATTTTTTCCTTCGGGGCAAGTAGACCTATAACAAACGGCAGATTCGCCTGCCATTTGACCAGTTGGGCGCTGCGCCACGGTGCAGCATACTTCTGGATTGCTGTCTTATCCACTCACTTCGGGGGTCAGAGGCCTCATTCGCGTCGTCTCGTCCTGTGCAGTTGAAGGTGCTAGCTTGAAAAGCGCTTGCTCCCGATCCTGGGGTCCGCGCGCTTACCGAACCGTTGCTATAGGTTAATGTGCTCTATGCTAGATTCGTCTGAACATCAACTCGGCGACGGATTCGGGCGCCGCGAGCATAAGACGAGGTATACGTATGGCGCACATAACCACCACCGCGAACCGCAAGCAGGCGCCTTTTCTTCTCGTGGGGTGCGTCTTCCTGTTTGTCGGGTTCGCCGCGCTGGTCTATAGCCGCTTCGCCACGAGCGTGGGTGCGGCGGCGCTGTACAACCGCGCTTCGGTCGGAGTCGGCTTCCTGCTGTTCGGTATATCGATGGCCGTCTTCACCCCCTGCCTCTACCTGCAGACGATCCACAAGAAGCATGTCGACCAGCGGGCGCTTGCGCGCGAGGTGCGCGGTATCGCGTTGGGTTTCTTCTGCTACGTGCTGCCGTTCCTTTTCGGCATGGGGGCGCTGTCATCGGCGGACCGCACCGGAACGTTCGGCATCGTGCTCACCATCGTGTTCCTGGCGATCCCGTTCATCTATCGCCGCCATCGCAAGAAGGACCCCATCAGCTATAACCATACCGGCGCCGCGGCGATCGTGCTCTTCTGCGGCGTGATGGCGGGCATCGCGATGGTCGGGGGCGCATTTTCCTGCAGCGAGATGCTCGATGACCTGAACGGCGGGTGGAAGCAGGAGACTTTCGCTTTCTACGAGGCCGAGATCAACCGCCCGCGCGGCCGCGGCGCCATGCTTACGCCGACCACCTTCGAGGTATCGCTCTACAAGGACGGCGAGTCGGTCGCGAACGGCCAGGTCGATGCGCGCCTCAGCGTGAACGCGTCCGATTGGCCCGAGGTCGCGCTCGTGCTCGACGAGCCGATGGCCGAGGTGCGCTGGTATCCCACGACGCGCACCCTCGTGGGCGCGCGCGATGTGGACGGCCCGCTTGCTGCGGGCGATCCGATCGAGTAGGGGCGGGTCATGCTTTTCGATATGCGGAATCCCGCGAGCGCAGCGCATACGCCCCGTGCGCGCCGTCGCGCTCGCCGAGCTGCGGCCGGCAACCTCTACAGTCCAGGTGGCTGCGGGTGCGCCCTGTTCATGGCGCCCGTCATGGCGTTGAGCGTCGGCATCGCCCTGATGCTGATGGGCATGGTCGTCCTGGCGGTCGTCGTGCTCGTCGCCGCCATCGTGCTGACGGTGCGCGAGCTGCGTCGAGCGAGCGATGGTTCGCCCGCTCGCGCCGGGATGATCGCGCTCATCTCCGTGCTGTACCTGCTGAGCGTTCCGTATCTCGTATTCTTCGCGTGGTTCTGGTTCGTCGACTAGGGGATGGAGGGTCCCGTGATCCGTTTTTGCATCGCGCATATGGACGAAAGCGTTCGCCAAGGCATCGTTGAGGCGCGTTATACTGAGATGGAGCTGGAAGGCATTCGCTGCCAGTTGCGCAGGCAGGTTGAGGAGCGCACGAGGGCGACGGCCGGCGTGCTGGCGCTCTTCGCCGCCTTCGACGCGATGCTGCTCATGACGAGGACGTCGCCCTTCGTGCTCGCGGCGATGCTCGTGGTCGAAGGGGTCGCCCTCTATGCCGCTTGGTACCTGCAGGCGGGCCGCCTGAAGAGCCAGTACAACGCGGCGCTTCGTCGTGGGTATCCCAGTCTCGAACGCATGAGGATGTGAGGGCGGGGCGCTTTGGGGAACGTGGCCCATGCCGGTGGCACAGCGATGCGGCGTGCACGGCGATGCGGCGCCCCGCGCGCCCGCAAATGATTACGGCGGCTTGAACGTCGCAGCTTGTAGGAGGAGATGACCGCCATGAGTAGCCTTCCGACCCCGCCAGCCCGGACGCCGGGGCCCAGCCGTATCGACAGCATGTCGTCGACGGGGGATAGGCGCTCCGCGTACTGGGGCCTGGATGCGCAGGGGACCGTGGCCGCATACCTCAAGCGGCTGCGCTCGATTAAGGCACAGGCCATCGCGCTGGTTATCGCGAACGTCGTCGCGATGATCTGGTTTATCGAGAGGGGCCGCGTCGCGCTCCTTTTTTTCGGCTTCGCCCTCCTGTTCGCCATCGTGCTCATCTCACGCGTGCGCATGGCGTCGCTGTTTGTCGAGCTGGGCGAGGTGGTGTCGCAGGATTGCGACCCTGCGCGCTATCGCGCGGTGCTCGAGGTCCTCTCCGCGCGCGACCGCTTCGGCCGCTCCGCGAACACCATCGCCATCGAGCTCGCGTATTGCGATTACCTCGAGCTTGACAGCGCCGGCGCGCTGAGCCGGCTCGGGTCCGTCTCCTTCAAGCGGCCAGACAATCCAAGGTGGTTTCGCGTCATGCAGGTCGAGTTCCTGAGCCGCGTCGACACCGGCGATCTCGACGGCGCGCGCGACACGCTGTCCAGGCTCTCAGCGTTCCGCACGAGCTTCAAGGAGGGTACGCGCAACCGCCTCGTCATCGATTCCCAGATCGCCGACTTCACCGTCCTGGTTCGCCCGCCCGCCGAGCGCGACGCCGCCGACGCCGCCCGCATGCGCGAGCGCATGGCGGCTGCCGACTGCCATCAGCAGCGCGCGAACTGGCAGCTCTACCTCGCCGAGTACGAGCTGCTGCACGGGTCCGCCGAGGAGGCGGCGCGCCTGGCTGCCGATGCCTCCCTCGAGCCGCTCACGCCCCGCATGGAGCGCCTGCGTGCCGAGGTCCTGTCGGGGCTGGAGGTGAGCGGGTGATGGAATACGCCGTCTTCAGGCTCGCGATGCGATCCTTGGTCTTCCTCGTCGCGTTTGCCCTTTGCGTCTCGCACCTCGTGCGCAAAAGGGACTTCATCGACGCCGTCTTCCGGAGCCCGGACGAGGTGAGGAAGAGCTTTAGCGGCAGGAACGACGTCCTGTTCCTGAGGGTTTTGAACATCGTCCCGATGGCAGTCGCGGTCGTCACGGCGCTCTTTCTCGTAGGCGTCCTTCTCGACGTCCCCCAGATCGCGGGCGGGGATTACCTCAGGGTCGAGGGCGTCACCGTCGGCCGTGCGCACGGCGGCGCGGACGTGCCGAGCGAGCGCCGAGGCATCTCGGTGCGTGACGACGAGACTGGTGAGGTCGTCGACCTCACGGTGTTCTCCGGCTACGTCGACGACGGCGAGAGGCTCGCGGTGGCGTACCTGCCGCACACGGGTTACGGCGCGATCGTCGAGCAGGGCTGACGGATTCGAAGAAAAAAAGGGC
Organism: uncultured Collinsella sp.; assembly: GCA_900548365.1. Classification (GTDB taxonomy): domain Bacteria; phylum Actinomycetota; class Coriobacteriia; order Coriobacteriales; family Coriobacteriaceae; genus Collinsella. The sequence goes on from URKM01000039.1 coordinate 4,982, forward strand.
TGTCATGGCGTCTTCGCAAAGCTATCTCGATTATGTCCTTGACCTTCTCTCGGGTGTCGAGGGCTTGACCACGAGGAAGATGATGGGGGAGTACCTCCTCTACTCAGAGGGCACGCTGTTCGGCGGTGTCTACGACGACCGGCTGCTCATCAAGGAGACCCCCGCATCCGCATCGGTGCTGGGCGCGACCGCCGTCCCCTACGAGGGCGCGAAGTCGATGCGGCTCATCGATGCTGAGGACGGCGAGATGCTCTCCGGGCTGATAGCGGCCGTATGCGCTGACCTCCGATCGGGACCAGCCCGGAAGGCCCGCCGATGATGGGAGAGATGGCCTGCGCCCGCTGCGGGCGGAGGTCGCCCGTCAGGGCTCGGCACCGCCCGCAGCATGTCGAAGCTGAACCGCGAAATCCCTCAAAAACCCTGGCGTGTTTAGGGAGGTAGAATATCGCGTGTTTGCGAATAATAGAGAGGATGAATACATGTTGGAGATTACCAAGGAAAACTACGCCGACGCAAACGCGCGCGCCATCGATGGCTGGAACATACAGGGCTGGGAGTGGGGCACCCCCGCGAGTCACGAGGAATATCTCAAGGCTCAGCAGGGGGCATGGCGCATGCTGCTCACCCCCACCAAGCCCGTTCCACCCGAATGGTATCCGAGCGACCTTTCCGGCCTGCGCGTGCTCGGGCTCGCCAGCGGCGGAGGCCAGCAGATGCCGATTTTCGCGGCGCTGGGGGCGCGGTGCACCGTGTTCGACTACACGCCCAGCCAGCTGGAGTCCGAGCGGATGGTCGCCGAGCGCGAGGGCTACGACATCGAGATCGTGCGGGGCGACATGTCCAAGCCGCTCCCCTTCGCAGATGAGGAGTTCGACCTCATCTTCCACCCCGTCTCGAATTGCTACATTGAGGAGGTCAAGCCGCTCTGGCGCGAGTGCCATCGCGTCCTGAAGCCGGGCGGCCGCCTGCTGGCGGGCCTCGACAACGGCTTCGGGTACGTATTCGACGACGCCGAGGAGCGGGCGGTGCGCGGGTTGCCGTTCAACCCCCTCGCGAATCCCGAGCACATGGCGGCGATCGACCCCGCGGAGGACGGCATCCAGTTCTCGCATACGCTGGAAGAGCAGATCCGTGGGCAGCTCCAGGCGGGATTCCGGCTGGTCGACTGCTACGAGGACACCTACGGCGAGGGCCGTCTGCACGACCTGAACATTCCGACCTTCTGGGCGACGTACGCCGTGAAGGGCGAGCGGTTCTGAGCTCGCTGCGCATCCGCCCGGGGCTAGATCGAATGCCGCATCGGGCTTGCAGCCTTACCCATCCCGGTTGCCGAGGTATTCCTCTAGCACCTCGCCCGAGGCATGCATTTCCGATGCAGCGCGCAGCCCGACGTAGCGGTAGTGCCACGGCTCGCTTGCGATTCCCGTCACGTCCACTTTGTCCGGCGGGTACCTCAGCACGAATCCGTACTCATGGGCATGTTCCGCAAGCCATTCGTAGACGAGTCCGTCGTCGTCGCAGTCGTTGATGTCGACGGCCAGGCCGAGCTCGTGTTCGCTCGTGCCGGGTCGGGCGACCCAGCGTAGCGCCTCCGCGGTCGCCCCGTCGTGGGAATACCCCTCGTGCTGATATTCGGCGATGCGCTCGTTGAGAATCTGCTCCTGCTCGCCGCGCGTCCTGAAGGACGATCGGACGTACGGTCGGTTTCCCGCCGCCCGACAGCCCGAGAGCATCTTCTCGAGTTGGGGCGCTATGCGGGCGTCCACCCTATGACCGCCTTCGATCGCGACCGTTTCAATGGTGAAGGAATCCGGCAGCGGCCGTGTCGCGTTGACGAGGGTTAGGGACCACGACTCTTCATCCGGGTCGGGGTCCAGGGGCGCGTATGACGCTTCCCCTGCAAGGAACGGAAGGCGTTCGAGGATCGCGGGACTGCCTGGGTGCAAAAGGAGCAGGGCCCCGGCGAGCAGGGCCGCGCCCAGCACCAGAAGCCAGGGGCTCGGGGAGTCCGGATGGCTTAGCGTCGCCTTCCTGCGGCTGCGTGCCGCCTTGCGGCGACGCGGCGCTGAGGGTCTCTTCCCACTCGTTTCTCGTCGGATGGTCTCGCCCGCGTTCGGGCGGTACGTCTGCATCCTGGTCATGTGGCCTCCGATCTCGAGGCGCGTCGATTGCGGCGCCGGTATCCTTCGCGGTGTTTTTCACGAGGCTATCGGGGTGCGCGCTTATGCGTCCCATGGCGACTCCTTGCGTTTCCCTTCAGCTCCTTAACGATTCCTTATCTCGGTGATCGGGGCGCGCGTCCGCGGCGGGCGCCCGATACAATGGGGGGCATGGTTGAGCATCCGAACATACTGGTCGTCGAGGACGAGCGCGACATCGCGGAGCTGGTGGCGGAAACGCTGCGGGGCGCCGGCATGCGCGCCGATATCTGCCTGAGGTCCGGGGTGGCGCTCGAGACGTTCGTCCGCGGCGGCTACGACCTGGTGATGCTGGATGCGATGATGCCGGGCATCGACGGATTCGAGCTCTGCGTGCGCCTGCGCGCGTGCTCGCACGTCCCGATCATCTTCCTGTCTGCGAAAGACCAGGAGACCGACAAGGTGCTCGGACTCACATGCGGTGCGGACGACTATGTGACAAAGCCCTTTCTTCCTAGGGAGCTGATCGCCCGCGTGAAGTCGTGCCTGAGGCGAAGTTCCTACTCCGCCGTCGACGGCGGTTCTGAGGCGCTGTGCTGCCGTGGCATAGAGCTGCGTCCGTCCGCCCACACGGCGGCGTTGCACGGCGTCGCCCTCACCCTGACGCCCAAGGAGTTCGACGTTCTCGCGTTGCTGCTCCGCGCGCATGGTTCGCCCGTGTCGACGCAGGAGCTGTATGAGCGCGTTTGGATGGAGGACTTCATGCCTTCGAGCGCGAATTCCGTGATGGTCCATATCCGGCACCTGAGGACCAAGCTCGCGGCGGTCGATTCCGAGCAGGTCTTCATCGAGACGGTATGGGGCGTGGGTTACAAGATCGCGCCTTAGCGGGCGGTTTAGGGAAGGGGGCTCGAATGAGAACGATGCAGGGAATCGCTTCGCGCAAGCGGGGTCTTCTTCGGCTCGTCCTGGCGTTCGCTGCGTATACGCTGCTGTTCTTGGCGTTCGTGGCGCTCGGTCGCGCCCTGTTCGCCGATCGCCTATCCGACCTTATCGCCGACGCGACGTCCGTATGGGTCGCCGTGCCCGATGGGGAGGTCGAGCTGTTCCGGTCGATGGGGCATCAGGAAGGCAGCATGGTCAACGGCATGCACCAGTTCAGGGACCTGAGTGACTATCATGCGGTGGTGGGGTTCATAGAGGGGCCGTTGCTGTGGTCCGTGTATCTGCTGGGCGCGATGGCCGTGGCGGCCTGCCAGGTCGCGTCGGCTGCGCGCGACATCGATGAGATTGTCTGCGCTGTATCGAACAAGCTTTCCGCGTCGGGATCCGACTGCGCCGACGATTGCTTGCCTGACCACCTCTCGTATGCCGCGCGCGAGCTGCGCGCGCTCGATGATCGAATCTCTGCGATGGAACGGGCGTCCGCTGCGGCTGAGGCGAGGAAGGACGAGCTCGTCGTCTATCTCGCGCACGACATCAAGACCCCGCTTACCTCCGTAGTCGGTTATCTCGCCCTGCTTGCCGAGGAGCCGGATCTTTCCCAAGACAAGAGGGAGCGGTTCGCGGGCGCCGCGCTTGAGAAGGCGCGCCGGCTCGATTCGATGATGGACGAGTTCTTCGAGATCACCCGCTATAACCTGACCTCCATACCGATCCAGCGGGAGCATGTGGACGCCGCCATGCTTTTGGCACAGGTGGTCGACGAGGCCTTTCCGGCTGCCGCCGCGCGCGGCGTCGAGATCGCCACGAACGTGCCCCCGGATTCCGTCGTCGCGTTTCTCGATCCCGAGAAGATGGCGCGCGTGCTCTCCAACATCGTTCGAAACGGCGTTTCGTTTGCGGAGCCGGGCACGCAGCTGACGTGCTTCCTGTCGTGCGGGGATTCGGAGGGCGAAAGCCGACTTGTTTATCGCATTCGGAACAAGGGCAGGGAGATTCCTCCCGAGCACCTTGAGCATATATTCGAGAAGTTCTACCGAGCCGAGCGCGCGCGGGGAACGGACGGCGGGAACGCGGGGCTAGGCCTTGCGATCGCGCGCGAGATCGTGCTCGCACATGGCGGCGAAATCTCTGCGACAAGCAGTAAGGGGGAGACGGAGTTCACGGTATCTCTGCCGCTAGAGGATTAGCTGCGCGCCTTTGCGCCAGGAAAGTGGGGCGTGGTTCGGAGCTGCATTGAAATAGACGCTTGACAAGAACATATGTTCGTATATCATAGGCCCATCGTTACTCGGGAGAGGGGATTGCGATGGCATTCGACTACAAGAAGGAATACAAGGAGTTCTACCTTCCGTCCAAGAAGCCGATGCTCGTCGAGGTTCCTGCGATGACGTTCATCGCCGTCCGTGGTCATGGTGATCCTAACGAGGAGGGCGGGGCGTACAAGGATGCGCTTGAGGCGCTCTACGGCGTGGCGTACACCATCAAGATGTCCAAGAAAGGCGACCATCGCATCGAGGGCTACTTCGACTTCGTCGTGCCGCCGCTGGAGGGTTTTTGGTGGCAGGACGGCGTGCTGGGTGTGGATTATGCGCGCAAGGAGGACTTCAACTGGATATCCGCCATCCGCGTGCCCGAGTTCGTGACGCGCGAGGAGTTCGAATGGGCCGTCGCGGAGGCCGCCGCCAAGAAGAAGCGGGATTTCTCGATGGTGGAGCTGCTCATTATTGAGGAGGGGCTGTGCGTTCAGTGCCTGCATGTCGGGTCGTATGACGACGAGCCGGCGACCGTCGAAGCTATGCGCGATTTCGCCGAGGAGCGGGGCTATGTCGAGGATTTCTCCGACGAGCGCCTCCATCACGAGATCTACCTCAACGACGCCCGGCGCACCGCGCCCGAGAAGCTCAAGACGGTGATCAGGCATCCGGTTCGCAGGGCGTAGATGGGTACCGCCGTTGGCCGCTGCTGCTTCTATTGATGAACGTGGTATAGTTAGGCCACAAGTTGAAAGGGGTGCATATGGCTATCGCAGTCCCGGTTCGCGATATGAAGGACACCGCGGCTTTTACCGCGCTTGTCAGTCGAGAGCGTGATGTTACGGTGACGCGTAACGGTTACGAGGCATTTCATTGTCTGTCGGCAGAAGAGTGGGCTGCTCAGCGCGATGAGGTCGCGAAGGCGCGCCTGTTTTCTCGGATTCTGCTCGCGGAGCAGGAAATCGAGAACGGCGAGGTGGATGAGTACGACGTCTTCGCGTCGAAGCTCAGGGAAGAATATGGGCTATAGGTTATCGATTGCTCGCGAGGCGCAGCGCGAGTACCGCGATATCGTCTCCTACCTTGTCAACGTAGTGAAGAGCCCTCAGGCTGCCCGTCATTTCATGATGGAGTTCGATGCCAAGGTGGAAAGCGTTCGGAACCATCCCGAAGCATTCAGCCTATGCCATCTGCCCGAGCTTGCTGCAAGGGGATACCGGTCCGCCTCCGTGATGAGATATACGTTTCTCTATACGGTGCGCGGTGACGACGTGACCATCGCCCACATCTTCCATCAGTCGCAAGATTACGCTCGACTCGTATAGTGCTTTTATAGATGTTCGCAACGTGTCAATGAGGTGCGTGAAAGGGGGTGTGAGCGGCTCGGTTCCATCGCAGGAAACATCGCCGTTTGCGCCGAGGGGGATAACCTGCTCCACAGGCGCCTAGAAATAAAACAGTTCCTCAAACTTCTTGTCGAGCGCAATGCAGAGGACGAGCGCAAGCTTGGCTGTAGGATTGAACTGTCCCGTTTCGATGGAGCTGATCGTGTTTCGGGATACCCCCGTCAACTCGGCAAGTTGTGTCTGCGAGAGTCCACGTTGCTTTCGAGCCTCTCGCAGTGAGTTTTTAAGTGTCAGCGATTCCTTCACAGTGGCATCAGCCCAACAACGCGTAGGCACATAGCCAGGTCACGACGAGGGCCGTGTATAGAGCGGATGTCAAGAACGTCCAGCGCGACCTTGTTTTGCTCCATTTGTACGCGCTCCCTGCGGAGAGGTATGCGAACAGGATGGCGAGGAGGTCGTATGAATTCCCACCCTTTGTGAGCAATCGGATGAGAAAGATCACGGCAACGGCAGCCGTTAAGGCTATCACCCCCCAAGCGCTCGCCTCGTCAGCTAACCTGTGATCCCGCTCATCAAGGTGTCGGTTGTCCATACGATTTCTTGCAAGGATTTCATCTCTGTCCATGTCATCCTCAATTCTGCCAAGTTTTATTGTCAGTTAAAGGATATCACTGACAATAAAACTTGGCAAAATGATAATGGCAGGCTATGAAAAATGCCGACGGGAATGGATGGGAAGGATGTCTAGGTTCTTCGTCTTTTAAGTGATTGACCTGCGTTGACGGCAACGTTGTAAAACGGCGCCGAGCTCGCGAAGCCCGGCACCGCCCAGAATCCCGCTGGTGGCGTGCAGGGGCGCCGGAAAAGCGGGTATACTGGTAGCGACTAGGGAGGCGTACGCCCTCCTGGAACAGAGTTGGTGGGGTAAAACCCGCACGAACAGCCGCTCCTGCCAGGGCGGCTGTTCCCTTAAATGGCGAGTTTCACCCCTTGGCCGCTAGAAAACGGCAAGATAAAGAAGCGCGATCGATAGAACGAGCACGGAAGCTGCGAGCAGCAACGCGGTGAACTTCGCCATGGGAACCCTCCTAACCCCCTGCAAGGACTCGGAGGGCACCGCCCACGTCGCTGTCTCTATAGTATCATAAAAGACGAACATCTGTTCTATTCTATGGCACGATTGTTCGCTGGCGCCGCCAAAAATTGCATTCCCTATTTCCAGATGTAAAGCAATCCTAAAGCTTTGCCCTCTACCATGAGGTCATGGAGATCTCCAATCCTAGCCGTGCGTCATGGACGCTGTATGTTTGGAGGGTGAAGATGAAGAATATGGGCAGGCTGGTACTGGCTGCTGCGGGTTTGGCCGTGGCGGTGTTTGCGGCTCTCGGGATGCTCTCGCCCGCGTCTGCCGTTGCCGATGAAGAGACGCCTGGGGCCCTCGGAATCGTGATCGGCTTGGGCGAGGCGACGCCGCGTTCCGATGGGGGCATGGAGTTCGATGTTGTTCGCTGGGTCGAGGACGGCACCGAGGTGGCGCCCGTGCCCGATGTGCGGGTATTCGCCGACGTCGCGGAATAGGCGCGACGGACTGTTGCGGCGGCGCGGGCCGAGGTGGGTCGCGCCGCCCTTGTAGAGGGGCTTATATGAGGCTTTTGCTGGTAGAGGATGCCCGGCTCATCCGGGAGCCGCTTTCCCGGGCGCTCGAGCTCGCCGGGTGGGAAGTGGAGGCGGTGCCGGATGGCGAGGCGGCGCTCGCGCGTCTTGCCGTGGCTCCTGTAGATGCCGTGGTGCTCGATATCATGCTGCCCGGCAAAGACGGCCTTTCCGTTCTATCTGAGTTGCGCGCACGTGGTGACGCCACGCCCGTCATCCTGCTCACGGCCCGCGGCGACGTGCGCGACCGGGTGCGTGGCCTAGACCTTGGCGCGGACGACTATCTTGCCAAGCCCTTCCATGTCGAGGAGCTTCTTGCGAGACTACGAGCCGTCCTCAGACGGCGCGGTGGCACGGACCCGTCTACGGCAATTGAGGCGCTGGGTATGTCCTATGCGCCCGATTCCCGTGAGCTGATATATGGTGGGGAGTCTTGCGTTCTTACGCCCAAGGAGGGCCTGGTGCTCGAGGCGTTGATGCGTCATGCAGGAACTCCGGTGCATAGGGAGCGGGTATCGGCCGTTGCATGGGGTGCCGAAGGAGAGGCGAGCGCCGGCAGGCTCGAGACGCAGGTATCGCTGCTGCGTTCCAAGATCGCCGTCCTCGGGGCTCCGGTTTCAATTCGCGCCATTCGTGGAATCGGCTACGCGTTGGAGGCCAAGCATGAAGATGCCTAGGGATCTCGCGGCGTTTCGCCGCCGCATCGTCGTGGTTTCCGCCGTCCTCATTGCCTTGTGCACCGCAGCGTGCATGACGCTGCTCGCGGTTCCGCTCATCAATGCGGATATGACGATGCGAAGGCATATACTCGAGGAGCTCTCGAATCAGCCGTTTGACATCGAACGGGCCGCCGTGGGCATTGGGGCTGATGGGACGTCAGGTTTGGTCGTTACTGGCCCCGACGTTTCATGGTGTCGGGTCGCTGTGGACGAGTCGGACAAGATAGTTGCGGTGGAGCGCGGGGGAACGGCGGCCGGCGATCGTCTCTCCGAAAGCGGCACGACACAACTTATGCGTCTTCGCGATGAGGTGGGGAGCCAGCCTTTCTCTTTTGACGGGCGAAAGTGGATCGGCCTTTGGCAGCCCCTCGGTACCCAGAATGGTGCCATGACGGTTTCGGACGGAAGCGTTGCGGCGGTCGAGGTCGCTCCAACCGACGTGCGTGCCTACACGTTTCTCGATGTGACGCCCCACGGCGAATATGTTGCCTCAATCGTCTTTCGTTGCATCTTTTCCGGAGTGGTCATCGTGCTGTGCGCAACGGTGGTGGCGGCTTTTGCGACAACGCGGGCGCTGCGACCCGTTATGGAGGCTCGCGACCGCGAGAAGGGGTTCGTCACTTCCGCTTCCCATGAGCTTAAAACCCCTTTGATGGCGATCACGAGCGCCTGCGACGTGCTCGAAGCGGAGACGGGAATCTCCGCTGCCGTCTGCGAGGACCTGCCGCCGAGCGAAGGGGAGGGCGATGAGGACGGTCCGGCTCGCTGGATAGCCGTTATCCGTGAGGCCACCGATGAAATGGCGCAAAGAGTGTCATCGATGCTTAGGGATATGGGGGATGAGAAGGGACGCTAGTCTGGGTCAGCGTTTCGCTCCTCTTTGCGCGGTTCTGTGTAGAAGTAGCTCGCGGTTATATGCAAGAACGAGGGCTAATCGACCTTGACTGCCTATCGCGATGATTGGTTGTGGGCGGGCATGGTCGAGCGTGTAAAACGACATGCTTCGTTCCGTGCGTGCGAGGGACCGTTTGTGTGGAGCGTGCTTATAGGCGACTGCCTTCTTTGAGGTGTTTTCCGCCATCGTGTATACAGCCAGCAGCTGCCCTAAATGACAACAGGTGCCGTTTTTCGTACTCAAATCAGAAAACCGCGAGTATCACCATCTTTGAGCTATTTCTGACCTGCTCTTTTGTCGAATTTGAAAGACGTCTACTTTATAAAGCGACTTTGGAGTACGAAAAACGTGACGCATACGCGGTGAACCGTCTGTCTCACCACGTTCAGCTTGAGCGCGAGCTCCTTCTGGGACAGGCCTTTCGATTTCCTGAGTGCCTGGATGCTCTCGTTCAGCATGGCGGGTCCCTTTTCTCGTCCGGTTCCTACGTTACCGCAGTGCTGCCTGCAGATGGCCCGTTGCCGCAAGCAACGGGTTGTAACATTGGTGAGGACTGTTTGAGATCACATAGGATACAAGCTGCTGAAACCCGATATGAAGATGGTCGATTGCCCTTGTGCTCAGTTCTCGAAATCAGGGCTAGGTTCTTCGTTGTCTAAATTGATTGACCCGCCTTGACGGCAGCGCTGAAAAACGGCGCCGAGCTCGCGTAGCACGGCGCCGCCCAGAGCCCCGCGGGTGGCGTGCAGGGGCGCCGGAAAGCGGGTATGCTGGTAACGACTAGGGAGGCGTACGCCCTCCTGGAGTTTGTGTAGTGGGGTGAAACCCGCACGAACAGCCGCTCCTGCCAGGGCGGCTGTTCCCTTATGTGGCGAGTTTCGTGGCGCTATACTGATATCTATCGAAGATAAAAACACAGCGCCCGTCGGGTAGTCGGGCCGCAGGCACCCGCCTGCCAGTAACCTGCCTCCTTGGTTGTCCCTTCTTCGCGTAGCCCTACATAGAAGGAGGTCGCGGCTATGCGAAAGAGTGAGGTCTCATCGACCCTGACGGTCTATCACGACGGTCAGTTCTGGGTGGGCGTGGTCGAGCATGTCGAAGACGGCATGCTTCGTGTCGCGCGCGTGGTATTTGGTGCGGAGCCTTCGAATGAAGAGGTCTATACGTGGGTGCTCGAACGTTGGTTGAGCCTGCGCCTGAGTGCGGAGACGGAGCCTGTTGGGCCACGTGCCGGGCGGATCCCTGGTAACCCCAAGCGCCGCGCGCGCGAGGCGGCCAAGGCGATGCGCCAGCACGGATCATCGACTGCTTCCCAACTTGCGCTCGCTCGCGAGCGGGAGCGCGTCAAGGATGAATTGCGAAGCGAACGAGCGGTGCGGCGTCAGGATGAAGCGCGCTCTCATTGGGAAGACCGACGTGAAAGGAAGCGCCGCAAGCATCGCGGGAAGTAAGCGGTGCCTGTCTCTGCCCGCGGAACGTGGCTGGCCTGCCTGTATGAGCGGAAGGCGGGGCGGCCAGCCGGACTCTCGAGTGAGCTCGCATAATCTGCTCCGTTAATGCGAGGATTGAAAAACCGCTTTGCCCCATGCTTGTTTTCGGAAGGATGGTGACCCTATGGGCTGGATAGAAGGGTTGAATGCCTCTGTGGACTACATAGAGGAGCATCTTGACGGCGATGTCGATATTGCGCGTGCGGCGTCTTTTGCGTCTTGCACCGAAGGGCAGTTCCGGAGGGTCTTTTCTTATCTTGCGGGGATGGGGCTAGCGGAGTACGTGCGCAAACGTCGTCTGTCGTGCGCTGCGCTCGATCTGTCTAGGGGCGAGCGCGTGCTCGATGTGGCAGTGCGGTATGGCTACTCTTCGCCAACGGCGTTCAATCGAGCATTTCAAGAGGTCTTGGGCATGTCTCCTAGTGAGGCGAGGTGCCCCGGCGCCCCTCTTCTCGTCTTCCCGCGGTGCACGTTTGCCCTTACCGTTACGGGTGCGGAGCCTTTGCCGTGGAGGGTTGTGCCCCAGCAGGGGATGCGCCTCGTGGGAATATCCGCATCCTGTGGAGCTGCTCAAGGTAATCCGCTGGTTCAAATGTCCTCTTCAGGCAGAGAGAGCTTGAGCAATCTTTGGGAGAGAGCTTCGCAAGATGGGGTTATCGAACGGCTTGTCGCGCTGGCGGATGGGTCGGGGCCTCAAGGAATCCTCGGCGTCAACGTGTGCAAGGACGACGATGGCCAAAGCTACCAGATAGCCGTCGTGTCGTCACGTGAGGCGCCGGTATGGGCGGATGAGATGCATGTGCCATCCGGTCTTTGGGCCGTGTTCGATTGTGCAGGCCCTTGCGACACGGCGACGGCGGAGTGCTATCGCAGGATCTACTCCGAGTGGTTGCCCTCGTCAGGATACAAGCTATCGGGAGACGTGAGCATCGAGGTGTATCCGCAAGGAGATTTCTCGTCTGCGTCATATCGCAGCGAGATATGGATGCCCATCTCGAAGCGGCCCGGCGCATAGCCATCCTTCCTTCTGTTCGTTGCGGGTTTATCGCATGGTTCGTCCATGAGGACGAGGAGAAGGAGGAATACAATATGAAAGAACCCTGCACCAGTGGAACTCGTCAACCTGTTAGCGGGTTGATGACGACCGGACTCATGCTCGCGTTGTTTATCGCTGCGCTTGATTCCACCGTGGTGGCAACGGCACTGCCAACGATTTCGGCCGCCTTGGGCGGGGCGGCGCATTATGCCTGGCCTATGACCGCATATCTTGCTTCAAGTACTGTGTCAACGCTCCTCTGCGGTGGCCTTGCGTTTCATTTTGGTTTGAAGAGAACGTATGCATTTGGCCTGACTCTCTTTGCCGCAGCGTCTGCGCTGTGTGCCGCGGCGCCTACCATCGAGGTGCTAGCTGCGCTGCGCTTGCTTCAGGGAATTGGCGGCGGCTTGCTGGAAGCCGGCGTCTTCATAGCCGCCGCCGTGATGCTGCCACCGCGCGATAGGGGTCCCTATCTTGGAGCGGCGTCCGCCATGTACGGTGTGGCGAGCGTAATAGGGCCCGTGATTGGAGGGGCCGTTGCCCAAGGGCTGTCCTGGCATGTCATATTCATTGTGAACGTTCCGATCACGATTATTGCGTTTGCGCTATCGTCAAGGAGTCTGCCAGGTAGGGGCGAAAGGTCTCGTGCGGCGCAATTCGATGCGGCGGGAAGCGTGCTAGCATCGTTGAGCGTATTGAGCCTTGTTGCTGTGTTCAGTTTGGCGGGCGACGCGTTCCCCTTGGCGTCGCCCCAGGCAGCCGCTCTCATGGCGCTATTTGTTATCCTCGCGTTTGCCCTGTACAGGGTTGAGGCTGCTGCGAGTGCTCCCGTGATTCCCATGGGGTTGTTCGGCCGCCCTCGGGTTGTCGCAGGATTCATCTCGGGCTTCTGCGTGCAGTTTGCGCTCATGGCGGGCGTGACGTATCTGCCGCGGCTTTTGCAGGAATCTATGGGTATCGCCGCTGCTTCATCGGGCGCCGCGCTTATTCCCATGACGCTTGCCCTCATGCTTGGAAGTAATGTGTCGGGCGCCCTGTTCAGGAAGAATGGCAGGCTTCGTGCGCTTGCGGTGACATCTTCGTTCGTGATCTTAACTGCGGCTGCAGCATTCATTGTTAGGGCGCAAAGCCTTACCGCACCTCTGGTTATATTGCTCGCGGCGGCGCTTGGATTGGGCGTCGGAGTGGGTATGCCGGTTTCCAATCTATCGGCGCAGACGGGGGCGGACGCTCGCGACGCCGGCAGGGCAACGTCCACGGCGATGTTCTTTAGGGGATTTGGCGGAACCGTATCCACTGCTGTATGCGGAATGCTTGCCCCCGCTGCATCCCCTGCCGGCACCACTTGGGTGTTTTGCGCCGTGCTTGCGTCTGCAGCGGTGGGCCTTGCGGTGTCGATTCCTATCGCAAGGAGAATCTCGTCCTAAATGATTTCAAGGCGATGCTTGCGTTGACGCCTGCCTTACTTATCCGTTGCATTCCACCTGCGGAGCGTCGGCAGGATGGCGCCAAGAAGCGACGCGCATTCGTCCACGGACCAGCCCATGTGCTCCGCCATGCGCGGTGCGCAGTCCTCAATCATCTCTTCCATGGTGGTCTCGTAGGTAT
>URKM01000040.1 GCA_900548365.1 uncultured Collinsella sp.
CCGCGCTGGCCGCAGCAGCCGCGGTGCCGGCCGTGGTTGCCGCGGGCGCCGCCTTGCCCGCGTTCGCGGGATTCAGCGCCGCGACCATATTCATGATGGAAGCAACATCGACATGTTGAGAATCAGCCATGTAACGAACTCCTCACTACTCAATCGGGTTCACTATCCTACACGACCACCTCGACGCGCGGGGCATGCTTCACGCACTCGCCATGCACCCGACCGCCGCGCACCCCTGCCCGCACGACCGCCCGCCTCCGCCCGCACGGCCGCCCGCCTTTGCCCGCGAGGCCCCCGCCTTTGCCTGCACGGCCGCCCGCGAGGCCGCTGGCGCGCATCGTCTCGCCCCAAACGGTGCGGACTAATTGCTACCCAGCTGCCGCGTATACTTTCCGAACGCTTCCCCGCAGCCGATGTTCGGAAGATATACGCATCGTCGAGGTAACATATGCCGAGGACGCCCCGCGCGCCCCTGCCCGCGCGCAGGTTCGCGGCGGGCGCTACAATATGTATGCATACACCGCGTGAGGAGGAACCGCATGCATCGAATCTTGTTCGTCTGCCACGGCAACATCTGCCGATCAACCATGGCGCAGTTCGTGTTCGAAGAGCTCGTGCGGCGCGCCGGCCGCGAGGACGACTTCGACATAGACTCCGCCGCCACCTCGCGCGAGGAGATCGGCAACCCGCCCCATCGCGGCACCGTCGCGAAGCTGCGCGAAGTCGGAATTCCCGTGGGCACGCACCGCGCTCGGCAGATCACCCGCGATGAATTCAGCCGTTGGGACCGGATCGTCTACATGGATGGCGAGAACGAACGCGGGCTGCGCCGCATCCTCGGCGCCGATGCCGCAAGCTTCTGCACGCGGTTGCTCTCGTACACCGGACGAAACGCCGATGTCGCCGACCCGTGGTATACCGGGGACTTCGATGCCACCTATGATGATGTGGTGGCAGGATGCTCGGCGCTGTTCGAGCAGATAACTGGAACCGACGCCCCCGCCCTGCCGGCGTCGCGCGTGCGCTAGGAGCATGGCATGATCGGACTCGGCACCCTCATCGACGCCGCCCTCATCCTCGTGGGCGGCTTCGCCGGCATGGCGTTCGGCCGCTTCATCAACGGTCGCATCCAGGACACGCTGCTCAAATCAACCGCCGTCGCCATTCTCTTCGTTGGAATCTCCGGTGCGATGGCGGGCATGCTCTCCCTGGCCGACGGAGGCCTCTCCGCCGGCAACACCGCGCTGGTCGTAGGATCGCTCGCGCTCGGCTCGCTGATCGGCGAGGTACTCGACCTCGAACGGCAGATCGACCGATTCGGCGAGTGGCTCAAATACGCGACGCGCAGCAACGGCGACGCCTCGTTCGTCGACGCTTTCGTGACCACGTCGCTCTCGGTCGCCGTCGGCGCCATGTCCATCGTCGGATCGATCCAAGACGGCATCACGGGAGACTACACGACCCTCGCGCTGAAAGGAGCCATCGATGCGCTGCTGGTATGCACGATGACGGCTTCGATGGGCAAGGGATGCATCTTCTCCGTGATCCCCGTCGTGGTGCTCCAGGGCACGCTGACGGTGCTGGCGAGCGTGCTGCAGCCGATCATGACCGCGACGGCGCTCGCGAACCTCTCGACGGTGGGATCGATCCTCATCTTCTGCGTGGGCGTCGACCTCATCTGGGGAAAGACCTTCCGCGTCGCCAATATGCTGCCCGCCGTGCTCATAGCCATGCTCGCCGCCATCTTCATGTAGCCGGAGCCGGACGCGCCCGACCGAGGTTGAACGCCGTCCATATGCCGCGGGGCGCAGGCAACCCGCCCGCACCCCGCCGCTCTTTAAAACTCCACGTTGCCGAACTCGGACAGGACCAGGTCCTTGTTGTGGTCCTTCGCCCAGTCGATGTTCCACGGACTCGTGAACAGCAGCAGCTTGCCGCCGCGCATGTCCTCGACGCGCAGCGTGTCGCGCGTGAGCGACAGGCCCGCGATGTCGATGCTGTCGGGCTCGTTCAAGATCCAGCGGATATCGCTGTACGGCAGGGCCTGGCGGCGCACCTCGACGTGGTACTCGCTGCGCAGGCGCTGCTCGAGCACCTCGAACTGCAGCGTGCCCACCACGCCCACGATGACGCTCTCCATGCCGGCGCCCAGCTCGCGGAAGATCTGCACGGCGCCCTCCATGGCGAGCTGCTCCATGCCCTTCACGAACTGCTTGCGCTTGAGCGTGTCGACCTGCGAGATACGGGCGAAGTGCTCGGGCGCGAACGTGGGGATGCCGGCGAACTGCACGTGCTTCTTGCCCGTGCACAGCGTGTCGCCGATGCTGAAGATACCCGGGTCGAACAGGCCCACGATGTCTCCGGCGTACGCCTCGTCCACGATCGCGCGGTCGTCGGCCATCATGGTGGTACCGGTCGCCAGCTTGAGCTTGCGACCGCCCTGCATGTGGAACGCCTCCATGCCGCGCTCGAACTTGCCCGAGCAGATGCGCACGAACGCGATGCGGTCGCGGTGGTTCTTATCCATGTTGGCCTGGATCTTGAAGACGAAGCCCGAGAACTCCTCGCGCGTGGGCTCGATCACGTCGCCCGTCAGCGCGTCCACGTGCGTGGAGGGACCGGGGGCCAAGCGCAGGAAGTCCTTCAGGAACGGCTCGACGCCGAAGTTGGTGAGCGCGCTTCCGAAGAACACGGGCGACAGCTTGCCGGACAGCACGGCGTCCAGGTCGAACTCGGAGTCGGCGCCGTCGAGCAGCTCGATGTCGTCCATCAGGTTCTTGTGGTTGTCCTCGCCGATGAGCTCGTTCAGGGCCTCGTCGCCCAGCGTGGCCTCGATCTCGTCGACCTTCTTGGTACCGTTGGCGCGGCCGTCGCCCTCGAAGGCGAGCACGTGGCGGCTGGCGCGGTCGAACACGCCGCGGAAGGTACGGCCGTTGCCGATAGGCCAGTTCATAGGGTACGTGCGGATACCCAGGACGTTCTCGACCTCTTCCATGAGGTCGAACGGGTCGCGCGTCTCGCGGTCCATCTTGTTCACGAAGGTGAAGATGGGGATGCCGCGCAGGGCGCAGACGCGGAACAGCTTCTTGGTCTGGGCCTCGACGCCCTTGGCGCCGTCGATCACCATGACCGCGGCGTCGGCGGCCATGAGGGTGCGGTAGGTATCCTCGGAGAAGTCCTGGTGACCGGGGGTGTCGAGGATGTTGACGCAGCAGCCGCCGTAGGTGAACTGCAGCACCGAGGAGGTGACGGAGATGCCGCGCTGCTTCTCGATGTCCATCCAGTCGGACACGGCGTGGCGGGCGTTCTGCTTGCCCTTGACCGAGCCGGCGCTCTGGATCGTGCCGGTGTACAGCAGGAGCTTCTCGGTCAGGGTGGTTTTGCCGGCGTCCGGGTGCGAGATGATCGCGAACGTGCGGCGCGAGGAGATCTGGTCTGCAAGAGATGCCATGGGCGCGTGCGTCCTTTTCTAACGTGTTCGCGCGAGCGGTCGCCCGCGTTTCAAGTACAAACGTACGTATTGTAGCGGTATGCGGCGCACCCGCCGCGGGCGGCGGCTGAGCTCACGCATTATGCAGGGGATTTCCATGCTGATGCCCCGCATCGCAACCGGTTTCGGCGCATGCGGGGACCCTGCGCCCGGCATGTTACGAAACGGGTACCGTCCTCGAAGCGCCGCTCCATCATGGTAAAGTGTCCGAACGCAATCAAGCAGCTTCCGATGCCCTTGGACACGCGGCATCGAAGCCGTCGGCGCACCGGTGACGGGCGCTCGAAAGACAGGGAGGACCGACATGGCGATCGTACCGCGAGGATTCAGGGACATCCTTCCCGATGAGGCGGAGATGCGCGAGCACGTCGCCACCACGGTGAGGGTCCGCCTGAAGCAACACGGGTACCGTCCCATCGAAACGCCGCTGATCGAATCATCGACCGTCGGCGTCGACGGGGCGCGCCCCTCCGATACGCCCTTCAAGCTCTTCGATGACAACGGCGACCTCCTCATCGTGAAGCCCGACAACACCACCGCGGTCGTTCGCGCGATCGCGACGCGCATGAGCGAGCGCGACCTGCCGCTCCGCCTGCGCTACGAAGCGCCCGTGGTACGCCAGCAGCCGCGCGGAACCGCGAGGCGGCGCCAGTTCACGCAGCTCGGATACGAGCTGGTGGGCGAAGGCGGCGACGCCGCGGACGCCGAGATGGTCCTCATAGCCGACGAGGCGCTCGCGGCGCTGGGCCTCGACTCCTGGCAGCTCCTCTGCAGCAGCGTCGCCCCCTACCAGGCGCTCCTGGAGCTCGGCGTCGATGCGCAACTCGCCACCGAGGCACTCGGCCTGGTCCATGCCAACGACTACATCGACCTCGACGCCCTCATCGCCGACAGCGACCTGCCGGCCCCGCTGAAACGGGCCATGTGCGAGCTGCCCCGCATCACGGGCGGGGCCAAGGCGCTTGACCGCGTGGACGCGCTTCTGCGCGACGCGGGTGCGACGCACTCGACGACCACCGAGCTCCGCTCGCTCGTCCAGCGCCTCGCCATGCGCGATGCCGCGATCTGCTCGCGCCTCTCCTTCGACTTCTCGCTCATGAACTCCTTCGGCTACTACACCGGCCTCGTGCTTAAGGCGTACGCCGGCGACCTCGCAGACCCCGTGGGCTCGGGCGGACGCTACGACGCCGTACTCGACACCGCCCTGGAGCAGGGCGCAGCAGCTGCCGGGTTCGCCTTCTCGCTCGAACGGCTCACCGAGGCGCTCGAAGCCCAGGCGGAACGTGTCAAACGAGCTCCCGGCGACGTCGACGGCGCCACCGCTTCCGCGCCGCTGCGCATCGCCGTACCGAAGGGCTCGCTCAAAGACGACACCATCGCCATGCTCAACGCCGTGGGCATCGACGCCGACGGGCTGCGCGATCCGGGCCGTCACCTCATCGTCCCCACGCGAGACGCCCGCGGCGGCGCGGACGGCATCGGCGCGGTGGAGCTCGTCATCGTGCGCGCTGCCGACGCGCCGGCGTTCGTGGCAGGCGGCGGCGCCGACTGCGGCATCTGCGGCCGCGACTCGATCATCGAGGCAGACCTCGACCTGCTGCAGCTCGTCGAGCTGGGATACGGCACCTGCCGCTTCATCGAGGCCGAGCCCGCCGGGCGCGCCGGGGCCGCGGAGCGCGCCTACGCCCGCCGCGGCACCCTGCGCGTCGCCACCAAGTATCCGCGCATCGCCACGAGCTGGTACAAGCAACGCGGCGTGCACGCCGAGGTGGTGGCGCTGCACGGCAACATCGAGCTCGGTCCCATCGTGGGCATGGCCGACCGCATCGTCGACATCACCGCCACGGGCACGACGCTGCGCGAGAACGACCTCGTCATCACCGGCGAGCTCATGACCTGCACCGCGCGCTTCTTCGCCAATCCGGGCCGTGCACGCCTCGACCCCCGCGTGCGCGAGCTGGCGCGCCGCCTCGCCGCCTGGCGCGTCGAGGACACGCACGACGATGGCCATCGCGGCGAAGCCTGATCCCCCCGCGCAGTCACCGCCCTCTCCAGAAAGGCATCCCATGAAAACCATCACCCTGCTCCCCGGCGAGCGCCTCACCATATCCAACCTCGGCCGCGAAGGCGCCGTCCCCGCCCGGATCACCCAGGAGGCCGCAGACATCATCGCCGCCGTGCGCGCCGACGGCGATGCCGCGCTGCATCGCTTCTGCTCCACCTTCGACGGCATCGACCCGGCCGGCTTCCGCGTCCCGCAGGAGCGCATCGACGCCGCGCTCGATGAAATCGACCCCTCCCTGCTGGCAGCGCTCGAGAAAGCGTCCGCGCAGATCCGAGATTTCCATGAACGCCAGGTGCGCCAATCCTGGTTCACCACGCGTGCCGACGGCACCATGCTGGGCGTGCAGGTGACGCCCGTGCGCGCAGCGGGCATCTACGTTCCCGGCGGACGCGCCCAATACCCCTCGACCGTCCTCATGAACGCCATCCCCGCCAAGGTGGCCGGCGTCGAACGCATCGTGATGGTCACGCCACCCCAGCGCGACGGCGGCATCTCGCCCGCCACGCTCGCCGCGGCCAAAGTCGCCGGCGTCGACGAGATCTACCTGGTGGGCGGCGCGCAGGCCATCGCCGCGCTCGCCTACGGCACCGAGAGCATCCCGCGCGTGGAAAAGATCACCGGCCCCGGCAACGCCTACGTGGCAGCCGCCAAGCGCCTGGTCTCGGGCGAGGTGGGCATCGACATGATCGCCGGCCCCTCCGAGGTCTGCGTGCTCGCCGATGCGACCGCCGAGCCCGCCGTCGTCGCCGCCGACCTCATGGCCCAGGCAGAGCACGACCCGCTGGCAGCCTGCTACCTCGTGACCTGCGACGCGACCCTGGCCAGGCGGGTTACCGAGGCGGTCGAGGTCCTCTGCGCCCAAAGCCCGCGCGCCGAGATCACCTGCGCCTCCCTCGCCGACCAGGGGACTATCGTGATAGCACCCGACCTCGCGACCGCCGTCGACGCCGTGAACGCCATCGCGCCCGAGCACCTCGAACTCCACTGCGCCGACGCCCTTGGGCTGCTCGGCTCCATTCGCAACGCGGGCGCCATCTTCGTGGGCGCCTGGAGCTCCGAACCGTTGGGCGATTACGTGGCGGGCCCCAACCACACCCTGCCGACCGGCGGCACCGCGCAGTTCTCCAGTCCGCTTTCCGTCGATGACTTCGTTACCAGCTCGTCGGTCATCTGCTACACGCCGCAGGGCCTGCTCGCCGACGCCCCCGCCACCCAGACCATGGCGCACGCAGAGGGCCTATGGGCGCACGCCCTCTCCGCCGGGCTGCGTCGCCGCCTCATCGATGAGGGCGCGGCGGCGGTCGCGACCGACGCCCTCGCCGAGGCCGACCTCACCGCCATCGCCTGGCCCGCCGATGACGCCGCGACGGTGGCAGCGGGCGCCGGCCGAACCGTGGCAAACGAAGAGGCGATGTAGCATGGCAGAGCTTTCCGAGCGCGCTCAACGCCTCATGCAGCCGCATCTGCGCACCATCGAGCCGTACGACCCGAACTTCACGCCCACGCGCATCAATCTCTCGGCAAACGAGAACACGCACCCCCTGCCGCCCCGCGTGCAGGCCGCCGTGGACGAGGCGCTCGCGGCCACGCCGCTCAACCGCTATCCCGATCCCATGTCCGGCGAGCTGCGAAACCTGATCGCCGCGTACGCCGGCGTCGCGCGCAAGCAGGTCTGCGTGGGAAACGGCGGCGACGAGCTGCTCTACAACTTCTTGCTCGCCTTCGGTGGCCGCGGGCGCCAAGTACTCATCTGCCCGCCGTGCTTCACGGAATACGCGTTTTTCGCGCAGCTCACCGAGACGAACGTGCGCGCTGTGGGACGCGATCCGCGCACATTCGAGCTGGATGAGGAGTCGTTGATCACCTGCGCTCGCACCAGCGACCTCGTGATCGTGACCTCGCCCAACAACCCCACCGGAGACCTTGCCGACCCCGGCCTCATCCAGCGCGTCTGCCGCGCCTGCCGCGGCCTCGTGATGGTCGATGAAGCCTATATCGAGTTCGCGGGCAAGGACGCCTCCGCCGCGCCGCTGCTCGATCACCTCGACAATCTCGTGATCTTGCGCACGCTTTCCAAGGCGTTCGGCGCGGCGGGTGCGCGCTGCGGATACGTGCTGGCAGCCCCCGACGTCATCGAAGCGTTCTCGGCAATCCGCCAGATCTACTCCGTCAACGTCCTCACCCAGGCCGCCGCCCGCGCACTCCTTTGCGCGCACGCCGAGCTGGCCCCCGTCGTGAGCGGCATCGTCGTCGAACGCGAGCGCCTGCAACGTCGTCTCGCCGCGCTGCCGAATGCCGTCGTGTGGCCCAGCCGCGCGAACTTCCTGCTCGTACGCCTGCCGAATGCCAGCACGGTACGCACCCGCCTGCGCGACGAGTACTCCATCCTCGTACGCGATTTCAGCGCCACGACGGGGCTCGAAAACTGCCTGCGCATCTCGGTGGGCACGCCCGAGGAAAACGACGCCGTAGTCGCGGCGCTCACCGAACTGCTATCCAAGGAGGCCTGATGGCTATGACCACCGCATCCGCATGCCCGCAGGGCGCGCCCGTCCCGGGCAACGCCCCCCGAACCGCCACCGTCGCCCGCACCACCGGCGAGACCGATATCGCCATCACGATCGACTTGGACGGCACGGGCTCCTGCTCCATCGATACCGGCGTGCCCTTCTTCGACCACATGCTCGACGCCTTCGGCCGCCACGGCCTGTTCGACCTCGCCGTCTCGGCGACGGGCGACGTCGAGGTCGACGCGCATCACACGGTCGAGGACACCGGCATCGTGCTGGGCCGCGCCTTCGCGCGCGCCCTGGGCGACAAGACGGACATCACGCGCTTCGCCGATGCCTGCGTCCCCATGGACGAGACGCTCGTGCAGGCCGCCGTGGATATCTCGGGGCGCGGCCAGGCGTACTGCGATCTGCCGCTACCGACCGAGCGCGTGGGCTCGTTCGACACCGAGCTCGCCGTCGAGTTCCTCTACGCCTTCGCGCGCGATGCGGGCGTCACCCTGCACGTACGCGAACTTGCCGGGGCGAACTCGCACCACATCATCGAGGCGGCGTTCAAGGCGACGGGTCGCGCGATGCGCCGCGCCTGCGAAATCGATCCACGCGTGACCGGCGTGCCCTCCACCAAGGGCTCCCTGTAGGAGAGGCGCATGAGAAAGCCGAGCATCGTGGTGGTCGACTACCACAAGGGAAACCTCTCCAGCGTGGTGCGCGGACTCGCGCGCGCGGGCGCCAACGCATTCGCCTCCGATGACCCCATGCAGATCTTGAACGCCGACGGCATCGTGCTCCCAGGCGTAGGGTCGTTTTACGATGCGATCGCCTACATGGCCGAAAGCGGCCAGGCAACTGCGGTAGCCCGAGCGGTCGCCGGCGGCTCGGGCACGCCGTTTCTCGGTATCTGCCTGGGGCTGCAGCTGCTCTTCGAGCGCGGAAACGAGGGCATCGCCGAGAGCGCCCCGGTGCTGCCCGCCACCGAAGCGCACGGCGACGGCCTGACGGCGGGCGCCGTCTTCGAGGCGGACGGAGCGCGCTGGGTGCGCGGCCTCGGCATCCTCCCCGGCAGCTGCACGCGCCTGGCATCGACGCGTCTCAAGATCCCCCATGTGGGCTGGGACCAGGTGCATCTCACCGAACGCGGACGCGCCTGCCCCCTGCTCGAGAACTTTGCCGAAGGCGCCAACGTCTACTTCACCCACTCCTATGCGCTCGAACGCGACGTGGAGGCGCGCGACGTCGCCGGCGTCACGCACTACGCGCGCAACTTCGCCTCCGTGGTGATGCGCGGCAACATATACGGCTGCCAGTTCCACCCCGAGAAGTCTTCGGGGCACGGCCAGGCGATTCTGCGCAACTTCGTCCGCATCTGCTCGTAAGGGCGCCCGCGCGACGGCGCGAGACCACGCGTTGCATCCGCCCGCACCGTACCGCGCCCGCACGACCGCCGGTCCGCGCCGACACCGCCGCGCCCCCCTCTGCTTCATCCGCATTCTACCGTGGAGGTTTCCCGTGATCTTGTTTCCCGCTATCGACCTCATCGATGGCAAGGTCGTTCGGCTCGAGCGGGGCGACCGCAACCGCATGACGGTCTATTCGGACGACCCCGTCGCCGTCGCGCATTCGTTTTCCGAAGCCGGCGCGCGCTGGGTCCATGTCGTCGACCTCTCCGCCACGTTCGAAGAGGACGAAGGCGCCCGAAGCGCCAACCTGAAGGCGATTCGATCGATCTGCGCTATAGACGGGCTCTCGGTCGACGTCGGCGGCGGCGTGCGCACGCTCGCCCGCATCGACCAGCTCGGCAGCGCCGGTGCCGCGCGCATCGCCCTCGGCACCGTACTGGTTACCGAGCCCGGGTTTGCCGAGGAGGCGGTACGTGGATTCGGCGAGCTGCTCGTAGCCGACGTTGCGGTGCGCGACGGGCAGGTCAAGGTAAACGGCTGGCGCGACGGCATCGGACGCAGCGCGGCCGACGTCGTCTCCGAGCTTGCCGGGCTGGGTTTCAGGCACCTCGTATTCACCGACATCGCCCGCGACGGCATGCAGACGGGCATCGACGTCGATGCCTACCGTGCCATCGCCCGCATCGCCGGATTTCCCGTAGTCGCCTCGGGGGGCATCTCGACGCTCGATGACGTGCGCAGCCTCGCCGCAGCGGGCGACGACGTCATCGAGGGCGCCATCACCGGGCGCGCTCTGTACGAAGGGGCCTTCGCCCTCGACCAGGCGCTCGGTGCCGCGAGCGGGAGGTAGCCCATGCTTACCAAGCGCGTGATCCCCTGCCTCGACGTACGCGACGGCCGCGTGGTGAAGGGCGTGAACTTCGTCTCGCTGCGCGACGCCGGCGACCCCATCGACCTCGCCGCAGCCTACGACCGAGAGGGCGCCGACGAGGTCGTGTTCCTCGACATCACGGCCACGAGCGACAACCGCGCCACCACCATCGACATGGCGGCGCAGGCGGCCGCCGAGCTCGCCATCCCCTACACCGTGGGCGGCGGCTTCCGCGGCCTGGCGGGCATGCGCGCCATGGTCGCGGCGGGAGCCGATAAGGTCTCGATCAACTCTGCGGCCGTGCGCGACCCCGGCCTCATCACGCAAGCCGCCACCGCCTTCGGCAGCCAGGCCGTCGTGGTGGCAATCGACGCCAAGCGCACGGGCGTGCCCGGCGCTCCCGGAGCCGACCGCTGGGAGGTCTACCTCGCCGGCGGCCGCACGCCGACGGGCATCGACGCGGTCGCCTGGGCGGAAGAGGCGGCGCGGCGCGGCGCAGGCGAGATCCTACTCACCAGCATGGACCGAGACGGCACGAAAGAAGGATTCGACCTCGCGCTCACCCGCGCGGTCGCGCGCGCGGTGCCCATCCCCGTCATCGCATCGGGCGGCGTGGGGTCACTCGAGCATTTCGCTGCGGGCGTGCTCGAGGGCGAGGCCGATGCCGTACTCGCCGCGAGCGTCTTCCACTTCGGCACCTATTCGATACGCGAGGTCAAGGAATACATGGCCTCCCAGGGCATCCCCATGAGATTGGACTTCTGATGAACATCGATGATCTGCACTTCGACGACCGCGGCCTCATCGCCTGCGTGGTGCAGCAGCATGATACGGGCGAGGTCCTCATGGTCGCCTGGATGAACCGCGAGTCGGTGCGGCTCACCCTCGAGACGGGCACCACCTGGTTTTGGAGCCGTAGCCGGCAAGAGCTTTGGAACAAGGGAGCGACCAGCGGCAATACGCAGCGCGTGCTCGAACTGCGCGCCGACTGCGACGCCGACACGCTGCTCGCCCTCGTGGACTCGCCCGGCCCCGCCTGCCACACCGGCAATCGAACCTGTTTTTTCACCACGCTCGCATAGGAGGATTCCATGGGTATCAGAACGCCAGACATCCAACCCGGAGACATCGGCAAAACGCTCGAGGAGCTCGCCGCGACCATCCACGATCGCCGCGGCGCCGCGCCACAGGAAAGCTACACCGCGCGGCTACTTGCCGACGTCGAAGACGAGCTGCTCAAGAAGCTCGCCGAAGAGGCGAGCGAGGTCATCATGGCATGCAAGGACCGCGACCGGGAGCACATCCGCTACGAGGCGGGCGACCTGGTCTACCACCTGCTCGTCACCCTGGAACGCTACGGCATCCCCCTCGAGGAGCTCGCCGGCGAGCTGGATGCCCGCATGAAGTAGCGACGAGAGCGGGCGCGGCGCTACTCCCCCAGCAGCGCGCGGGCGTGCGCGATCGCGTCGTCGATGTTGGCGCGGAAGTGCTCGCGGCCCACCAGGTCCACGAAGCCGGCGCGCTCCATCGTCTTCATCGGCTGCTCGTTGGCGTGCGAGATGATGAGCTGGACGCCGTTCTCGGCGCAGTAGCCCTGCAGGTTCTCAAGCGCGTTCATGGCGGAGGCGTCGAGCGAGGGCACGCCGCGCATGCGGATGATCAGGTAGCGGGTGAACTCCTTGACCGAGATGTCGGCGATCTGATCGGTCATCCCGAAGAACATCGGGCCGTTGATCTCGTACACGCGCACGCTCTGCGGCAGCTCGCGCAGGTGGGTGACCTCGGAATCCTCGTCGCAGTAGTACTTCCAGCCGCGCACCTCGGTCTCGTCGCTCAGGCGCTTCATGAATAGGACGAGCGCGATCATCATGCCGACGCCGATAGCCATGACCAGGTCGAACACCACGGTGAGCAGAAACGTGACGGCCAGCACGGCCACATCGCTCTTGGGCGCGGTGCGCACGAGGTGCACCACGGTGCGCCAGCCGGACATGTTGTAGGCCACCTGCAGTAGAATCGCCGCGATGCAGGGCATGGGGATGAGGGCGGCATACGGCATGAGGAACACCATGACCGCCAGCAGCACCAGCGCATGGACCATGCCCGAGATGGGCGTGCGACCGCCGGCCTTGACGTTGGCCGCGGTGCGCGCGATAGCGCCCGTCGCGGGAATACCGCCGAACATGACCGACCCGATGTTGCCGACGCCCTGGGCGACGAGCTCCATGTTGGCGCGATGGTGCGAGCTGATCATCGAGTCGGCGACCACGCAGGACAGCAGCGACTCGATGGCGGCGAGGATCGCGATGGTTAAGCCGTTGGCGAGCTGCTCGCGGAACAGGTCGAAGCTCAGGTGCGGCATCTGGAACTGCGGCAGCCCCGCGTTGATGGTATAGAGGTCGCCGATGGTGTTCACGTTCATGCCCAGACCGCTCACCAGCCCTACGCCCACGAGCACCGCTATGAGGGAGCCGGGGATGCGCTGGCTCACCCGCGGCCACAGCGCCAGCACCGCCAGGCACGCGGCGCCCACGATAAGTGCCTCGATATTGAAGGTCGAGAAGTTAGCCGCCACGGCCGCCAGCTTGTCCATGGTCTCGATCGTGGGCGTGCCGGCAGGGTAGGTAAGGCCGAGCAGGTCCTTGAGCTGGCCCGCCACGATCGTCACCGCGATTCCCGCGGTGAAGCCGGTGGTGATGGTATAGGGGACGAACCTGATCAGGGTACCCAGGCGGAACACGCCCATGAGGATGAGCAGGACGCCCGCGATAATCGTGGCGGCGACGAGGCCCTCCATGCCGCTCGCGGCGACGATGCCCGCGACGATCGTGGCGAACGCCGCCGTGGGGCCCGAGATCTGCACCGGGCTGCCGCCCAGCAGCGCGATGAGGAAGCCGGCGACGATGGCGGTGTAGAGACCCGCTTCCGGGCCCACGCCCGAGGCGATGGCGAGCGCGATGGACAACGGCAGCGCCACGATGGCGACCACGATGCCCGCGACGATATCGCGCGGGATCTGCCGCTTCAGGGTCTCGGGGTCTTGATGCTTGATGATGCTGAAGAGTATCGGCTTGATCTTGTCGCGCTTCATGCGGGCCTCTCGTTCTTTCTGCTCGTGATGTGCGTGGCGGTGCCTCGAGACGCGCGAACGTCCCGGCGGATGCTCCTTCCGCCGGGACGCGCTCGTCATTTCGTTGTGATCGTGCTTGGACACACCCCGATTATGCCACAGTTCGGGCCATAGCGTGCAATAGCGCGGAACCGAAGGCGAATGTTCCGCGTTCGCGCGTCAGCCCTCGTATCGCTCCAATATCCCCCGCAGGTACCCGGCGTACGCATCGCGCACGCGGCGCGGCCCCTCGATCTCCATCTGGCTTCCCAGCGTCGCCAGCCATCCGTAGAACGTCGGCGCCTCCATGACGCGGACGCTCACGCGCGCCGTCCCGTCATCCTGCGCGTCGACCGGCACGTCCTTGCCGAAGCGGTCGATCACCGTGCTCATCGCCGCGCCCGCCACCCGCAAGGTGACGTCGACCGTCTTGCCCGCGTACATGCCGAACGCCCGCTGCCGGTACTCATCGACCTTGAACGAGGCGATGCGCTCGTTTCGCGTCGCCTCCTCCTCGGACACGCGGATCGACTTCATGCGGTCGACGCGGTACGTCGCGAAATCCCCGTGCTTGTCGTTCCAGACCACCAGGTAGTACTCATCGTCGACGTAGATCAGCTGCACGGGCGTCTCGATATAGAATTCCCCGCCGTGCTGCCACACCTTCTCCTTGCGCTCGTTGTACTTGAAATACTTGAACTCGACCTTTCGCTTGGCGTCGATGGCGTCCTGGATGCCGTCGATGTTGTAGTACACCGACTCGTTTTGCGATTTGATGCGCCCCTCCACGTGCAGGCGGCGCTTGAGCGCGTGGGCCATATGGGAGCTGCCGAGCCTTCCCACGGCCTTGACCAGCGCATCGCTTTTCTTCTTGGTGAGGAAGCGCGACGATTGCACCGCATCGGCCAGAAGCATGAGCTCGGCTTCCTGGAACTCGCGCGTCGCCAGCCCGTACTCGACCGGCCGGCGGTTGTACTTGATGATGTTGTAGCCGAACGCCCGCAGGCACTCGATATCCCGATAGAGCGTCTTGCGCTCGACATCGATGCCCTTCTCGGCCATCTTCGAGATGATCTGCGGGCCGGTGAGCCCGTGCTCGTCGTCGGTCTCCTCTTCGAACAACCGGGCGAGATAGAGCAGCTTGAGCTTGCTCGCGACAACTACCGCCATGGCGCGTCCCTTCGCTGGGTACCAAGATGTACACCATTATAGGGTGCCCGGACGGAGCGGGACGGGCGCTACGGCAAAAGGTCCTCGAAATCGTGGCGATAGGGGCCGAACAGACCGATCGCGTCGAGGTCCGCCATGCTGGAGATGCCGAAGCTGCTCAAAAAGCTCCGCACGCGGTCGGCCGCCCCGGCCCGATCGCCCAAGTCTCCCGCGCTGTACAGCTCGCCCACCGCGACGGCGGCGCCCATCCTGAAATAATCGTTGTCGCTCAGCTGGCCGGAGATTCCCCAACGGCCCGCGCGACCGCCGTCGCCCCGCTCGCGCCGGGTCGAATCCCGATCGCATGCGAGCCGGCCCCGACCGCGCCCGCCGCCATCTCCACCGTGCAAGGCGTCCTCGAACATCGTCGTACCTCCCTCGTCTTCGTCTGTATCCAGCCTACCCCCGCGTCCCGACACGGGCGTACCACGAGATGGACAGCGGCGATGATGAAGACACTGTCCACCGCAGCGTACTCATGCCGACCAGGCGGCCGCTACGATGGTGTCATGCGAGGGTTATTCGGCGATGCACGCGCATCGCGCCATGAGAGGAGACCGCATGATATCCCAGGCCACATCGAGCTGCGATCAGTCCGCATCCGGCGGCGCAACCGAATCCATCGAGCAGTGCATCGTTTCCACCTACCTCACCGACTTCGGCATCGACCAGGCGCTCGCCTCCGCGCGGACCATAAGCGGTGCCGATCCCCGCGCCGACCTCGGTGACCGCACCCTGCGAATCGCCATCTCGCTCTCTTGGCAGGACCTCCTCATGGAATGTCCGTCCTGGGTCAAGCGCCTGCACAACCCTCGGGTGGATTTCGGCGACCTCGCACACCTGTGCGCCCGGCGCGTATGCGAGCGGGCGGCGCGGCCATAGCCCCCGATCGACCGGAATCGCGCGCGCTATCCCTGAGCCATCGGCCGCCCTGCGATACCCGAGCATTTCTCCACGAACCAATCGCCGTGCTCCCACCACAGCTCGCGCCGGCGCCCGGCGATGCAGACCGTCCAGCGAATGCACAGGTTTCCAAACGATCGCCTGCCGAACTCCCTGCGTTCGTAGATGCTGGTGACGATCCACGACCTCCCATCCGCCCAATGGATGCGCTGCGGCCTCACCGACCGCTCGGTCACCAATCCGCCCTCGATGCTGTAGTCCACGCGTACGCGCACGCGGTCCTCCTCGTTCGGAATGCCGCACGTGCCCGCTAACGACGCCCGTTGCTGGTACGCCACCGCCATATCATGCCCTCCCTGGTTGATCCGTCGCTTACGGTTCAAACCATAGGGGCCCGTTCGGACACGCATGCCGAACACGCGACAAGGCCGCGGAGGCTCGATCCCGGCGAGATGGGGCGGGCCGTTAGCCGCGGCCTCCATGCGCCGCGCCGCACCGCCGTCACGCAGGGCGGTACCGCCAGACGGAATAGTGCTGCGGGCATCCGTACACCTCGAACCCGTGCGCGGATCCGACGGGATACGTATGGAAGGAGCCCTCTTGCAGCAGCGTCCATCCCGGACGGCCCATATAGGAGTAGCTCTCGCCGTTGTCGGACATGTGCGCCAGCGTCACAGGCCCGAGAGCCTGGTCCTCGAGCCTGTCGAGAAACTGCAGGAGCACCGCGTTGTCAAAGGGATTGAACAGGTAGAAATGCGTGTACGGAGCAAGCGGGATCTCGATCGCGCTGCCTTCGAGGACGGCCAGCCCGTCATAGCGCGCCGACCACGACGAGGCGATCGCCGCCAGCTCGCCATCGAGCTCGACGCCCGTCGCCTTTCCCGGCAGCTGCGCCCACGCATGGCACGCGAGCACGCGACCAGTCCCGCAGCCCACGTCGAGCAGGTGGGACCCGTCGTCCAGATCAAGCGCCTCGAGCAGCCGCCGGGCGATGAAATACGGGGTCGGGGTAGGCTCATGCGCCCCCGCGGAGCACCGGTGGGGCCAGTCCCCCGGATCGAGTGCGCGGCCGGCGACCTCGAGATCGAGCGCGGCGTCGGCAGCCAGAAGCTCGTCGAGCGACGAGATGCCCGCATGCCGCCGCGACGCACCGGCGCCCCCGCGCCGCGCTTCCTCGCGCTCCGCACCCCCTCGGCACCATGCCGCCCCGCTCTTCGCGCCCTTTTCTCCGCACGCCATCGCGCACCCCTCTCGTATCCATCCTCGTCGACCGTCAGCGCGGCTCGCTCGCGGACCGCGCTCCAACCGCTACATCCATGCCCGCATGCACCCCGGCTTCTGTTTCGACCACATGCGGCTCACGCGACGGCGATAATCTTTTTGTTAGATTAAACCTAGTTTGCACGTGAGCTTATTAGGCACCTTGCCAATGTTGTACACTCTCACCGTCAAAGCTTGCGGCGTTACATATGAAAGGACTACCGCCATGACCCAGGAACTCGTGTATTCCGGCAAGACCAAGGACGTTTTTGCCCTTGACAACGGCAATTACCTGCTCAAGTTCAAGGACGATTGCACCGGCAAGGACGGCGTCTTCGATCCGGGCGAGAACTCCGTCGGCCTCACCATCGAGGGCGTGGGCGACGTCAACCTGCGCATGTCCATCTACTTCTTCGAGAAGATCAACGCCGCCGGCATCAAGACCCACTACGTGTCCGCCAATCTCGACGACACCACCATGGAGGTCCTGCCCGCCAAGGTCTTCGGCGAGGGCCTCGAGGTCATCTGCCGCAACAAGGCCGTGGGATCCTTCTACCGCCGCTATAAGCAGTACTGCAACGAGGGCGACGACCTGCCGTCCTACGTCGAGACCACCTTCAAGAACGACGAGCTGGGCGATCCGCTGGTCACCAAGGACGGCCTCGTCGACCTGGGCGTCATGACTGCCGAGCAGTACGACTCCCTCAAGGAGATGACCAAGCAGATCACCAAGATCGTCGCCGACGACCTGGCCGAGAAGGGCCTCGTCCTCTACGACATCAAGTTCGAGTTCGGCTACGACGCCGACGGCAACGTCATCCTGATCGACGAGATCGCCTCCGGCAACATGCGCGTCTACAAGGACGGCGAGTACGTCGACCCGATGACCCTCTCCGAGCTGTTCTTCGCGTAAAGCGAGCAAGCACGCTGCATAGCGATGCCCCGCGGCCCATCATGAACTGCCTCCCATTTCTTGGACAAGGAAATAGAAGTCCGAGAGATGGGAGGCC
>URKM01000041.1 GCA_900548365.1 uncultured Collinsella sp.
CATCAAGGCATGCGTGAGAAGCGGCGCGGGAATAACGTTCATGTATCGCGCGGCAGCAGCAGAGGAGCTCGCCCGAGGGGAGTTCGTGGATATTACACCTGTCGACTTCTTTATCGAACACGACTTTTGCCTCATCTGGCAACGGGGCAGCCAATACGCACCACGGTATCGCGCCCTCTGCAAAGCATGGCGCAGCCTACCGTGAGCCCTCATGCCGTGGGCGACCAAAAACCGACGCGCGACAGGTTGCGACAAGTACGACAGGCTGTGACGACATCTACTTTGAGCCAAGCCTCGTCTCTTGCCGCCCCGCTCTTTTTCTCGAATTCCGAAGGAGCTACTCCACCGTCACGCTCTTCGCCAGGTTGCGCGGCTGATCCACATCGCAGCCGCGCAGCAGGGCGACCTCGCGCGCCAGCAGCTGCAGCGGCACCGACGCGACGAGCGGGGAGAGCGCGTCGCGCACCTTCGGCACGTATATCACGTTTGAGGCGATATCCCGGATGCCGTCGTCACCCTCGGTCGCTATCGCGATGATGCGCGCGCCGCGCGCCTCGCATTCCTTGAGGTTCGAAACCGTCTTGTCGTACACCGGGCTCTGCGTCGCCACGGCGATGACGGGGAACCCCGGCTCGATCAGCGCGATGGGCCCGTGCTTCATCTCGCCCGCGGCATACGCCTCGGCATGCAGGTAGCTCACCTCCTTCAGCTTCAGCGCGCCCTCATAGCTCACCGCAGCCCCCATGCCGCGGCCCACGAACAGCGCCGACGACGCTCCGGCGCAAGCCCTTGCAGCCTCGCGAACCGCCTCCCCTTGCGTATCGATGACGCGCTGGATCCCCTCGGCCGTATCTCCGAGCTCGTGGAACAACGCCTTGACGTCGCCCGTCCTCAACCTGCCGGCCACCTGGCCCAAGAGCATGGCGAGCAACGTAAGGCTGACCACCTGGCCGATGAAGCTCTTCGTGGACGCCACGGCGATCTCCTTGTTCGCCTTGGTGTAGATGACCCCGTCGCTCTCGCGCGCCAGCGGGCTACCCACGACGTTGGTGATGCCGAACACCTTGGCGCCCTTGATGCGCGCATCGCGGATCGCCGCCAGCGTATCGGCCGTCTCACCCGACTGCGACACCGCGACCACGAGCGTGGACGGGGTGACGATGGGGTTGCGGTAGCGAAATTCGCTCGCCACCTCGGCTTCGCAGGGGATGCGCGCCCATCCCTCGATGAGGCTCTTCGCGATCAGCGCGGCATGGTAGCTCGTTCCGCACGCGATGATGCTCACGCGGTCGATGGCGGCGAGCTCGTCGTAGCTGAGGCCCAGCTCGTCGATTCGGAGCTCCCCGGCGCCGTTCAAGCGCCCCACCAGCGTGTCGCGCACCACGCGCGGCTGCTCGCAGATCTCCTTCATCATGAAATCGGGGTAGCCGGCCTTCTCCGCCGCGCGCGTATCCCAGTCAACATGCGTGACCTCGGGCTCGATCCGGTTTCCCTGCCCATCCGTGAATGTCACGCCGTCGGGGGCGAGCCGGGCCATGCAACCGTCTTCCAATACCACGATGTCGCGCGTGGCATCGAGCAGCGCGATGGCGTCCGACGCCACGTAGCTGCCGTGCTCCCCACGTCCCACCACGATCGGGGAATCCTTGCGGGCGACGACGATGACTCCCGGCTCATCCGCGCAGACCGCGGCGATGCCGTATGCGCCGACCAGGCGCGAGCACGCCGCGCGCAACGCCGAGGACAGGTCGCAGGCGGGCGCCCCGGTCGACCCCGCCAGGCGTTCGCCCTCCGGCTCCCGGCCTTCGTATGCCTCCTCGATAAGGTGGGCGATCACCTCGGAGTCCGTCTCGCTCCGGAAGACATGACCGCGCGCGGCCAGCTCCTCGCGCAGCTCGGTGAAATTCTCGATGATCCCGTTGTGGACCACGGCGATACGGCCGTCGCAGCTTACGTGGGGATGCGCGTTGGCCTCGCTGGGGCGTCCATGCGTCGCCCAGCGCGTGTGGCCGATACCGCACGACGACGCGGCATCGATAGCAGACGCCTTCTCCACGAGCGCGGAGACCTTGCCCGTGCAACGCACCACATCGAGCTCGCATGCTCCCGAGCCAACGCGTTCGAGCGCGATGCCCGCGGAGTCATACCCGCGGTACTCGAGCTTGGAAAGCCCGGCGAGCAGCACCTCCTGCGCCTGCCCGTCCCCTGTATAGCCAACGATTCCGCACATGCAGCAACCTTTCTCTCTATGGCATCGAGCGCGAGCCTTCATGAAGCGCCGCGCGGGAGCAATTGTAGCGAGCTGGTTCTGCTTCTTTGTTACAAGCTGGTTTTCTTAAAGCAATACCTTTAGATTTCACACAACCGCACGGGCTCGGGTATCCGCCAAGCGGAACCCGGCCCGCTTCTGGCGCGGCGTGGCGGGCGGGCGGGCAATGCTTGCTGGAGCGGCGTCGCCCGGCACCGGATGGGACCCGACCTACCAGATACCCAGCAGGCTCTGCATGCCCAGGCTCACCAACGTGATGGCGATCCAGCAGCACAGGCCCATGAAGATCGGCTTGCCACCGGTTTTCACCAGCTTGACCACATCGGTATTGAAGCCGATGGCGGCCATCGCCATGACGATGAAGAACTTCGACAGCGTCTTGATGGGCGCCGTCACCGCGACCGGCAGCGCGAATACCGTGGTGATGATGCTCGCCAGAACGAAGAACAGGATGAAGAACGGGAAGATCTTCTTGATATCGAAGGTGCCCGCGGCATGCCCCGCGCCCTCGCCCGCCTCGGCGGCGCGCTTGGCCTTGCGGACCTGCAGGAACGCCAGGCCGAGCGTGATGGGAATGATGGCCAGCGTACGCGTGAGCTTCACGATGGTGGCGTGGTCGAGCGCGTT
Source organism: uncultured Collinsella sp. (assembly GCA_900548365.1). Classification (GTDB taxonomy): domain Bacteria; phylum Actinomycetota; class Coriobacteriia; order Coriobacteriales; family Coriobacteriaceae; genus Collinsella. Next base: position 2,897 of record URKM01000041.1, read on the forward strand.
GGATCCAGGATGCATGCCATCCCACGCCGCTGCGGCCGCGGTAACCGAGGAGGTGTCGTTCACCGCGGTGCCGGCGAACAGCCCGAAGCCCTCGTTGGTCATACCGAGCATGCTGCCCAGCGTCGGGAAGATCAGCGCGGCCAGGATGTTGAAGAGGAAGATGACGCTGATCGCCTGCGCGATCTCCTCGTCATCGGCATCGATGACGGGAGCCGTGGCGGCGATGGCTGAACCGCCGCAGATAGATGAACCCACGCCCACCAGCGTGGAAATCTTCGTAGGGACCTTCATCACGCGATGCAGCGCGTAGGACACGACGAGCGACGTGGTGATGGTGGCTATGATGATAGGAAGGGAGCTGGCACCGACCTTGGCGATCTCGCCGAGGTTGAGGCCGAATCCCAGCAGGATCACCGCATACTGAAGAATCTTCTTGGACGTGTACTTGATGCCCGCGGCAGTCGCCTCGGCCACGCCGACCCGGTTGCGCAGGATGGTGGCGAGCACCATGCCGATGAGGATGGCGAACACGGGGCCGCCGATCACCTCGAAGCGCTTGCCCAGCACCCATGCCGGCACCGCGATGACCAGCGCCAGCGCGACGCCGCGCCATACATCCTTGAAATCCTTGAAGAGCTCCACATTACCTCGCCTTTCTGGAGTCGAACCCCGTCTACCGGTCCGTCCCTATCGCCGCGAAACGGGCACGCTTCGCGGCGAGCCGACGACCGAGACGACAGGATATCCCGTTGATTCGTAACGTTTTCATCCTATGACCTCGCTTTATAATTAGATGTATCGTTTTGATTATCATCACATTACGATTTGTTATGAGGCACCCATGTTGGATTATCGGACCCATACGTTCCTGGAGGTCTATCGGCAGCGGAGCTTCACGCGCGCCGCCGCCGCGCTCCTGATCACACAGCCCGCGGTGTCGCAGCATATCCGCCAGCTCGAGGCGTACTACGGCTGCGCGCTCTTCACCAAGACGAGCCGCGGCGTCGAACCGACCCCGGCGGGCTGCATGCTCTATCAGCGGCTGCTCACGATGGAGAACGACGAGGAGCGGCTGCGCGCGGCCGCCACGGCGCTTGCGGCGGGGGCCGAGGAGAGGGCCGCGGATACGCCGCTGCATTTCGGTTGCACCCGAACCATCGCCGACTACCTTGCCCCGAGGCTCGTGGCGCGCCACGTCCTGGAGCACCCGCGGTCCGAGGTGAAGCTGGTAGCGGGCAACACGCGGGGGCTTATCGAGGCCCTCGAACACGGTGATATCGACTTCGCCCTGGTAGAAGGCTCATTCGATCGCAAGCGCTTCGCATTCGCCACGCTTTCGACCGAGCCTTACTGCGCCGTGGCGGCGCCGTGGCGAGCAGATGGCGAGGACCCGCGGGCATCGAACCCTCGCGCACGCCGCGCGCCGTCGTCCGTTCGCGACCTATTAGGCGAGCGTCTCATCTTGCGCGAAGCCGGATCGGGAACGCGCGAGATCCTAGAGAAGCACCTGGCAGCGCGCGACCTCGCACCGAGTGATTTCGCGGGCACGGTGGAGCTCGAAAGCATCCCCTCGATCAAGGCATGCGTGCAGGCGGGCGCCGGCATCACGTTCATGTATCGCATGGCGGTGGAAGACGAGCTGGCGCGCGGCGACCTCGTCGACATCACCCCGTGCGATTTCCACGTCGAGCACGACTTCTGCCTCATCTGGCAACGCGGCAGCCAGTACGCCCCGCGCTGGCGCGCCCTGTGCGACGGCTGGCGCGCCGCGCTCGCGCCCACGCGGAAGCGAGACGGTGCGGCGGACGAATCCGCCCTCCGCACCGTCCGATAGCCCGCGCGCTCCTTTCCTCTAGCTCGCCCGATCGCCGCATCGGGGGACGTCATCTTGAAGGCCGTGGTACACTGGATGCACTATTGAAACGTATCAATATTAAGGATTGAGCATCCCATGGCACACGTCACCATCCAAGATGTCGCACGAAAGGCCCATGTTTCGCTGGGCACGGTGTCGAATGCCATCAACCATCCGAACAAGCTCCGGCCCGAAACGCTTGCGCGCGTGCGCGACGCCATGTCCGAACTGGGATTTCTTCCCAATCAAAGCGCCCGCATGCTGGCGGGCGGCCGCAACGCGTCCTTCGGCCTGGTGCTCCCCCGCCTCGATCACGGCTTCAGCCTGCAGATCGCCAACGGCGCGCACAGCGAGGCGAGGCGCCACGGCTACGGCCTGCTCATCGCCAACGCTGACGAGGACCTCGTTCTCGAACAGGATTACCTGCGCTATTTCATGGGCACGCAGATGTCGGGCATCCTGGTGCAACCGCTCGCCGGCAAGGATTGGGCCCCGCGCGCGGGCGTGCTGCCCATCCCCGTGGTATACCTCGACGCCCATTCCGAGCAACCCGGCTATTTCGTCGCAGCCGACAACGTCGCCCAAGGCCGCCTGATCGCGGAGCACGCCATCTCCCTGCAAGCGCGCCGCATCGCCGTCGTCGGGCGCGCGGAGGACCCGAACCTCGAACGCCGCATCGAGGGCATCCGGGAAGTCGCGCTCAAATACCCCGATGTGGTCTTCCGCCATCTCGATGAGGGTGCGTGGAACCTCGCACGCGACGGCTACATGATCGGCAGCCGCCTTGCCAGCGAACCGGCAGGTGAGCGCCCCGACTTCGTCCTCGCGCTCACCGACGTCCTCGCAACCGGCGTGATCGCCGGCATCCAAGATGCGGGCCTATCCGTCCCCGACGACATCGCCGTCGCCGGCTGCGATGGCAACCCCCTTGCCTGGAGCGGCGGCGTCCCGCTCACCACGTGCGCGCCCGCGGGCTACGAGATCGGGCGCCGCGGCGTGCAGTTCCTGATCGAGCAGATCGAGCGCGCAAAAGAGGAGAAAGCCCTGACCGAGCAGGGTGATATCGAGGCGGCCGCGTCGATGCGCCCGGAAGCCGACGAGAACCTCTGCCATCGCTCGCTCGTCCGCCCCTTCCTCCTCGCACGGCAAAGCACCGTGCAGGCGAACGCCAGGTCGAACCCCGCCGCCCAACCGGGCCTCGACCTGGGTACATACCTGTAGAAGAAGGCGACTGCATCATGCCGATCTTGAAACCCCCGATTCGCACCTCGACGACGAGCTCGCCCATGCTCCTGCCGAAGCTCGATAAGCTCATGGAGCACATTCGGAGCCTCGGTCCGGTTGGGCTGGGCTTCTCAGGCGGCGTTGACAGCACGTTTCTCGCCGCCGTCTGCGCCCGTTGCGCATCCGACCGCGTCGTGCTGTTCCATCTCGACACGCCGTTCATCGGCACGCCCGAGCAGCGCGCATTCGAGCATTCCCTCGATATGCTCGGCCTGCCCGTCGTGCGCGTGGCGCTCGACCCCCTGCTCGACGAGCGCATTGTCCGCAACGACGGCAACCGCTGCTACCACTGCAAACTGCTCGGCTTTCGCGCCATCGAGCAGGCGGCGCGAGAACGCGGCATCGAGACGCTGCTCGAGGGCAGCAACGCCGATGACGACGAGACCCTGCGCCCGGGCTCGCGCGCGACGCGCGAGCTGGGGGTGTGCTCGCCGCTGCGAGACCTTGGATGGCATAAAGATGAGGAGCGCGCCGTCCTTAGGGCCTGGGGGTTCGCCGTTTGGAACCTGCCGGCGGGCGCCTGCCTGGCCACGCGCGTGGCAACCGGAGAGCGGCTGACGCCCGCGGCGCTCGACATCATCCGCCGCTGCGAAGACGAATTGGGCGCACGCGGTTACCGGCAGGTTCGGCTGCGCATCCGCGCCGGCCGCTCGCACGTCGCGGCGAGCGGGCAGGACCTCGAGCGCCTGCGCGCGACGGGCGGCGCGGATACCGCCGACGGCGTCGAGCTGGAACCCGAGCTCTTCGAGCGGCTCTGCGCGCTCGGGGCGCCGAATCTCGAGCGCTCGGTGCGTCCGTATCGATACGGCGCCTAGCAGCAGCGCGACGAACCGCGTCGCGCGGCGATCGGCGAGGTCGCCGCAGGGCCCCTGCACGGCGGCACGTCCGCAGCGGCTGGCCTACCGCCGACCGGACCGCGCCAGCCGGCCTGCTGGCGACCGAGCGCTAGATCTGCTCCTCGCCCATACCTTCCTCAAGCAGCTGGAACGCCTGGTAGGCGGCACCTAGGACGCCGGCGTCGTTGCCGAGCGTCGCGCGGCGCAGCAGGTACTTCCCACGCACCGCGGGGAACACGCGATCCTCGAGGCGTTCGGCCAAAGGCCCCATGAGCAAATCGCCGGCATGGGACAGGCCGCCGCCCACGATGACCTCCTGCGGGTCGACCGCGCACATGATGGAGGCGATGCCGCTCGCCAGGTAATCGACCGTGATATCGCGGGCCTTCACCGCAAGCGGCTCGCCCTTGGCCACGAGGTCGAAGACCTCCTTGCCCTCGGTGAAGCTCCGCGGGTCACCCGCCTCCTCGTACAGGTCGTTCGCCGTCTTCACGAAGCCGGTCGCCGAGCAGTAGCACTCGAGGCAATTGGTCTTGCCGCAACCGCACTGGCGCGTATCGTGCGCGACGACGGGCATGTGCCCCACCTCGCCGGCGCACCCATGCTGTCCATTGAGGACGCGGCCGTCCACCACGATGCCGCCGCCGACGCCCGTACCGAGCGTCACGAACAGCGCGGTGCCGCCGCGGCACGCCGAGTCGCCGCCCATCCATGCTTCGCCCAAAGCCGCTGCGTTCGCATCGTTGAGCAGGGTCACCGGCAGGCCGGTCCCCTCACGGAGCAGATGCGCCAACGGCATGCTGGACCAACCCAGGTTGACCGCGCGCTCCACCATGTCTCCGCAGACGGGACCGGGGACGCCGACGCCTATGGCGCTGACCCTTTCGCCGCGTTCGGCCAACTCGTCGCGCTTCGCGTTGAGCGCCGCAACGATATCGCCGGGAATGCCCGCTCCGCTGTCGCTGGTGTTCGTGGAAATCGCCCAGCGCTCCAAAATGGTCCCCGCCTCATCGATGACGGAGAACTTGATCGTGGTTCCACCCACATCGACGCCGAATACGCGCTTCATGTGCACCATCCCCCTTGCAGTAGCAATTGATTGCCGTGGTCGACCAGCGACGAGACCGCTGTTCCGGACAAGCGAGGGCTCGCTGTTCCGCTCAAGCGGAGGACCGCCGTTTCGATATACGCCCTATTGTAGCGCCACGCGGTGCTGGCGCAGGCAAAGGAGGCGCCGATGGGACCGACGAACGCGGCGGCGGGGCAGCTCGGACAGCGGGTGTCGGCGCAGCCGACATGAGGCGACCAACATCATCGCACCATACCTATAAACGTGTATCGAACTAGGAACCAGACAGCCAATCGAGAAGTATCTCAGGATTCATCTACATAACCCTTCCGAGCTCCTCAAGGGCCGCTTTCACAACTTGATAGGAATCTCCCGCATCGGACTCCAAAATATCAATTGCCCTATCGAATGATCCCTTACGAAGGCCCTCGGCGTAAGCCGCCTTCATCCTGCCTTCATCAAAGGATTCAATACACAGGACTCCCTGCTCCCACGGAAGTTTCCTGTCATTCACGTTGGACTGAAGAGAATGCAGGTAGATCCAGTTTGCATAAACCACATCAACCATGCCCTCATTGCCCGCGCATGCCCCAGGCAGCGCCCTATCCATCTCGCTGATCTCCCATGTCATCAGCTCCACCTGTGAACGAGCGTAGTCGGATCGCTCAACAACCGTGTAAGCCAGCAACAGCAGATACAACAGCAAGATGACGCAAGCTGCTATAGCAATCTTTTTTAAGCTAGTCATCTTTTAATCCTCCGTTTGGCCGCATAGGAGAGCCGTCTATGTTTTTCTGCATATTGTATGCGTAATATTTGAATGGATGCAATTATTGAGTGCAACCGCAGGCGGGGACATCGTCGAAAAGGCGGCCTGCCAGCGCTGCAACGTGCGCTTCTGCTGCAACGTCCCGGCCAGGGCACCGAAATCCAGGGGCCGGCCGTCGCGACCATGCTCGAGGCGCTACATGGACGCAACGCGCACCGGATGGCGGACCTATAGAGCTGTCGGAAGGTGCGCAAGAGCCTTGACAGCGCCCTCTTCGACCTCGTCGCAAGCAGGGCATCTTCGCAGACCATCTTTCTGCAATATCACTGACCAACAACTGGTATTTGTCATATTTATACAAAACAGGTCAGAGGATTAAGCCTCTGACCTGTTGTTCTCACTGGTGCCCCCGGGCGGATTCGAACCGTCGACACCCGCTTTAGGAGAGCGGTGCTCTATCCCCTGAGCTACGGAGGCAGTGGCGGCGACTTATGGTCGCGGCATTTGTATATTCTAACCGTTTTTTACGCGCAGGAACAGGGCGCGCGCCAATCTCCTGAAAGCCCGCCGCGTCCTTGGTGGGCCCACCCGCGCCGCGTCCGCTTCGGCTTACGCGCTCACCAGCTCGAAGCCATGCGCCCCGTCGATGCGGATATCGGTGTCGAAGAACGCCCGCATCGCACGGATGGCCAGATCGACATCACGCGTACCCGCCGTCTCGTAGGACGAGTGCATCGCCAGCTGCGGGCAGCCCATGTCGACCGCATGCATGCTCGCCTGTATGTTCGACAGGTTGCCCAACGTGGACCCGCCGGCCATGTCGCTGCGATTCGCGAAGGTCTGGAACGGCACGTCCGCACGGCGGCACAGGGCCATGAAAACCGCGCGGCTGAATGCGTCGCTGCAATAGTGCTGGTTCGCCGCCTCCTTGATCACCGGTCCGCCGTTGAGCGTGCAGCTGTTCTGCTCGTCGTGCAGGCTCGGGTTGTTGGGGTGCAGCGCATGGGCGTTATCGCAGCTCACCATAAACGAGCGGGACAGCGCACGGCGATACTCGTCGTCGTCCAGATCCAGCGCCGAGCACAGGCGCACCAGCGTGTCGGGCAGGAAGGTGGACAGGGCGCCCTGTTTGGTATTGGAGCCCACCTCCTCGTTGTCGAAGCAGCAGTACACCGTCACGCACGCGCTGTTCGCCGCCGTGAGGAAACCCTCGAGCGAGGTGTACGCGCACATAAGGTCATCGATGCGCGGCGAGGAGACGAATTCCTCTGCCACGCCCCATACGCGCGCTTGCTGGCGATTGACGAGAAAGAGGTCGGACGCGAGCACGTGCTCGGCCTCGACGCCCACGGCGTTGGCCACCAGCGATTCGAAGTCGCCCTCACCCGCGACCCCAGCGGAGATCAGCGGGCACAGGTCGCTCGCCCGGTTGGGGGCGAAACCGCCGTTGACATCCCTGTTGAGATGGATCGCCACGCTCGGGATGATGGCGACGTCGCGATCCAGATGCACCAGCCGACTCGCCACCGCGCCGCCTTCCTCGACCAGGGCGCGGCCGGCGATGCCCAGCGGGCGGTCGAACCAGGTGTAGTCCATCATGCCGCCGTATGCCTCGACGTTGAGCCGACGGTATCCGGCGGGACCGGCGAGCTCGCCGGCGCTTTTGATCTTGAACGAGGGCGAATCGCCATGAGATGCAGCGAGTTGGAAATGGAAGCGTTCGCGGGCGGCGAGCGCGCGGGCGCCTACGCGGAAGGCGATGATGCTCGAGCCGTTGCGCGTAACATAATACGAGCCGCCGGGTTCGACCTCCCACGCGGCCCCCTCGGGCAGCTCCGTGAAGCCCACCGCCTCCAGGCGCGCGGCGATGGTCGCCGTGGTGTGGAACATACTGGGGCAGCCCTCGATGAACCGCAGCATATCCCGAGCAGCCTGCACCTCGTGAGCTTCTATGGCCTCCATGCCGTCCTCCTATCCCGCGCCGCCCGCGGGCGCGTCGCTCCGCCGCCGGATGCAAGCCCGCACCGCGCGACAGTCTCTTTGCACAGTGCAGTTATACAGCAAAAGCCGCCCACGCGGGCGCGAGGGCGGCTGAAACGGAAGCCCGGCCGGGCCGGGTGAGACGAAATCCTAGGCGGGCTCCTCGTCCGGCGTCGCGATCTCCTTGATGAGGGTCTCGTTGCCCTGGAGCAGGTAGGTCCGGTCGCTCCCGCAGCGCGGGCAGATACGACCGTGCTCGACGGTCCCGTATGCGGCACCGCATGCCTCGCACTGCGTGATGGCGGGAATTTCCTCCACCACCAGCTCGGCGCCGCGCATGAGGTCCTTCTTGTCGCATGCCCAGCGCCAGCAATCAGCCAGGTAGTCGGGCAGGATTCCGGAGACCTCGCCCAGCTCCAGCGTCACGCTCGACACACGGTGGATGTTGTTCTCGCGCGCCACGTCCTCGACGCTGCGAATGATATGGAAAACGATGCCGAGCTCGTGCATGCTACTTCGTTCCCTTTTTCCCGAAGCGGATCTTGAGCTCGCGCTTGAGCGCGTACTTCGCCAGCGTGGGAAGCTTCTTCTCGTACTTCACCATGCGGCTCGCGTCCGGGTGCTCGCGATGCAGGTGGATCGCGTCGAAGGCGCACTTGGTGGTGCACAGGCCGCAGCCGATGCACTTGTTCTCGTCCACGATGGAGGCGCCGCAGCCCAGGCAGCGCGCGGTCTCGGCGCGCACCTGCTCCTCGGTAAAGGTCTCGAGGTACTCGCGGAAGGGCTCGGCCTTCTCGCGGGCGTAGTTGTGCACGGCGTCGCCGCGGCTGGCGGTGTCGTAGCTGCCGAACTCGACGTCGTCCTTGTTCAGCTCGCGGTAGGCGCGCTGGTTGCGGCCGATGGTGAGGGTCGCGTCCTGCACGAAGCGGTGCAGGGAGACGGCGGCCTCGTGACCCGCGGCGATGGCATCGATGGCGAACTTGGGACCGGTGTAGACATCGCCGCCCACGAAGATATCGGGCTGGGCGGTCTGGTAGGTCTTGGGGTCGGCAACGGCGCCCTGGCCGCGACCGAGCTCGACGGCCTCGCCCTCGAGCAGGTCGCCCCACACGATGGACTGGCCGATGGAGAAGACGACGCGGTCGGCCGCGACGGTGCGGGTCTCGCTCTCGTCGTACATCGGATCGAAGCGTCCCTCGTCGTTGAAGACGCGCAGGCAGCGCTTGAAGGTGATCTCCCTCACGCGGCCGTCCTCGCCCGCGTGGACCTCCACGGGGCCCCAGCCACAGGAAATGTGCACGCCGTCCTCGTTGGCCTCCATGACCTCCTCGGTGCTGGCGGGCATGTCCTCGGAGCTCTCGAGGCAGAACATCTCGACGTGCTCGGAGCCCAGGCGCGCGGCGGTGCGGGCGACGTCGATGGCGACGTTGCCGCCGCCCACCACGATGGTGCGGCCGGGCATGGCTTCGGCGGTGCCGCCATTCTCCTGCTGCTCGGCGACGCGGCGCAGGAAGTCCACGGCCACGGAGACGCCCTCGGCATCCTGCCCCGGGATGCCGGGCAGGCGGCCGCCCTGGCAGCCGATGGCCACGTAGAAGGCCTTGAAGCCCTGCTCGCGCAGCTCGTCGAGGGTCACGTCGCGACCGACCTCGATGCCGTAGCGGAACTCGGCGCCCATCTCGCGGATGATGTCGACCTCGGCCTCGATGACGTCCTTCTCCAGCTTGTAGCTGGGGATGCCGTAGGTGAGCATGCCGCCGGGACGGTTGCTCTTCTCGAAGACGACGGGCTTGTAGCCCTTCTCGGCCAGATAGAAGGCGCAGGACAGGCCGGCCGGGCCGGCGCCGATGATGGCGACCTTCTCATCGAAGCCGCCGCTGGTGGTGGGCGTCACCACGGGCGGGATGTAGCGGGTCTCGGCGTCCAGGTCGCGCTGCGCGATGAACTTCTTCACCTCGTCGATGGCGATGGCGGCGTCGATGCGCCCGCGGGTGCAGGCGTCCTCGCAGCGGCGGTTGCAGATGCGGCCGCAGATGGCGGGCAGCGGGTTCTCGCGCTTGATGAGCGCCAGGGCGTCGGTGTAGCGGCCCTGGGCGGCCAGCTTGAGGTAGCCCTGGACGGCGATGTGCGCCGGGCACGCCGTCTTGCAGGGCGCGGTGCCGGTGTCGTAGGTCTCGATGCGGTTCTTGTTGCGGTAGTCCGGGCTCCACTTCTCGGGGCCCCACTTGACCTCGTCCGGCAGCTCCTGCTTGGGGTACTCCGGGACCTTGCCGGTGCTCGCGGCGCAGAGCTTCTGGCCGAGCTTGACGGCGCCCGCGGGGCAGACCTCGACGCAGCGGCCGCACGCGACGCACTTCTCGGTCTCGGTGCGCGCCACGTAGGCGGAGCGGGAGAGGTTGGGCGTGTTGAACAGCTGCGAGGTGCGCAGCGCGTAGCACACGTTCACGTTGCAGTTGCAGATAGCGAAGATCTTGTTCTCGCCGTCGATGTTGGTGATCTGGTGCACGAAGCCGTTATCCTCGGCGCGCTGCAGGATCTCGTAGACCTCGTCGCGCGTGATGTAGCGGCCGCGATCGGTCTCGACGATGTAGTCGGCCATGTCGCCCACGGCGATGCACCAGTCGCTGGGGTCGTCGCCGCAGCCCTGGCCCAGGCGCGCGCGACTCATGCGGCAGGAGCAGGGGCTCGCGGCGTACTTGCCCTCGTACTTGTCAAGCCAGTGCTCGATGTGCTCGACGGAGACGGACTGGTTCTCGGTCTCGATGGCCTTCTCGACGGGGATGACGTGCAGGCCCACGCCGCCGCCTCCCAGGGGAACCATGGCGGACGCCTTGGCGAGCGCGTTCTTGGAGGACTGCTCGAAGAACTTGGCCATGACCGGGTGCTCGTCGAGCTGGGACTGGCGCATGTTCATGAACTCCGCGGAGCCGGGCACCAGCATGGGCAGGACCCACTGCTTGGCGCGGGCGGGGTTCTCCCAGTTGTACTCGAGCAGGCCGATGTAGCTCATCTCGTCGAGGAGCTTCTCCAGCGGCTCGGCATCCATGCCGGTCGCCTTGACCATGGCGTCGAGGGTATAGGGCTTGCGCATCTTCATCTTGAGCAGGACGTCGGCCATCTCGTCGGTGGCGGCGGCGTCGAACGCCCAGTACTCATAGGACAGCAGCTCGTCGCGCTTGAGCATGCGGTTCGTGCAGTGCTCGCACAGCGCCACGATCTTGGGGCGCGGGTTTTCGGGCAGCGGCGGGACGAACTCCGCACCGATATCCGGCTCGCAGCAGCTGATGCCGGGGCCGTTGACCACGATCTTGTCGGTGTCTTGGGACATGTACCTCTCCTTATGGTTCTCGCGTCGCAGGCGTTGACGCGCTATGGGATTACGTCGCCTCAAAAAGGGGACAGGCACGAAATTTAGGTCGGCAAAAGACCCGCTGCGGCGAGCTGTGGTTCGCAGCGGCGCTGAACAGCCCGCCGACGGGCAATCGGCGCACCTCAATTAAGCGCCTGTCCCCTTTTTGAGGTGCGTTGCGAGATGGCTCGAACTAGGCGCGCTTCCAGGCGGCCACGCGCTCGCGCAGCCACGTCGCCCACTCGTCGATGCCCTCTCCCGTCTTCGCGCTGATGGGGATGATCGTCGCCTCGGGATTGCGCATCAGGATGTTCTCCCGCACCCGCTCCATGCTGAAGGTATCGAAAACCGGTAGCGCGTCGATCTTGTTGATGAGCACGACGTCGCAGATGCTGAACATGAGCGGGTACTTGAGCGGCTTGTCATCGCCCTCGGGCACCGACAGGATCATCGCGTTGGCCGTGGCGCCGGTATCGAACTCGGCGGGGCACACCAGGTTGCCCACGTTCTCGAGGATCGCAAGGTCCACGGGCGCGCCATCGCCCTCCGCCAGCAGCCCGTCCAAACCCTGCTCGGTCATGTAAGCGTCGAGGTGGCACATGCCGCCCGTATGGAGCTGGATGGCGCAGACGCCCGTATCGGCGATGGTGCGCGCATCAACATCGGAATCGATATCGGCCTCCATCACCGCGATCGAGAGCTCGTCGCGCAGCGCCTCGATCGTGCGCGCGAGCGTCGTGGTCTTGCCCGAGCCGGGGCTCGACATAAGATTGAGCAGGAAGGTGCCGCGGCGCTTGAGGTCGTCGCGCAGCTCGTCTGCCTTGCGGTCGTTGTTCGCGAAAACGCTTTCCTTCACTTCGAGAATGCGCACGTCTGCCATGCAGGTTCTCCAATCGGCTACACTCGTCTTGCGCGAAGCGGACTGCGGCGGCGACGCGGACCCTTGCGCGCGGACCGGCAGCGACCGACCCCGGGAGCGGACCATCGTCTTTCGATGGCGGGGCGCCCACCCGCGCAAGTTGCACGCTTAACAGGTATTGCCAGCCATTCGCGCAATTTGTTGACAGTATGTCAATTTACTATATTGACGTTTTGTCAATATAGGTCAAGACTGTATTCGGCAAGTGACGGGCAAATGTAAAAAGGAGACGAGACGGCTATGGCGATCGGATCGGAATCAAATCGCAAGCGGCAGGCGCACGACGCGCGCCGCGAGGAGATCCTCGAGGCCGTGCGCGCCGTCTGCATCGAAGACGGGCTCAGCCGCCTATCCGTCTCCGCTGTAACCAAGCATGTCGGGTGCACCCGGTCGTTGTTCTACCACTACTTCCCCACCAAGGAAGACGCGTTCGACGCGCTCATCGACGAGAGCATCGACTCCTTCGTCGACCAGCTCGTTGACTGGAACGCGCGGCGCGTCGCCGGCGACATCGAGGGCTCGCTCGACAGCGCGGTCGCATTGCTCAAGCGCCTGGTGCTCGAACGCGACGACGCGTTCTCCCGCTCCGTTACCACCGGCAGCAACTCCGCGCTGTATGCGACGTTCGTCCACCGTGTCGCCGACCGCACGGCCCGCTATATCTGCGAATCCACCGTGGTCGATTTCGCCTCGCTGCACGAGGTGCGCATCGACCACCTCTATGAAACGTTCTACGTGCTCATCACCGGCCTCATCATGTACGTGCGCACCCATCCCGACGTCGAGCTCGAAACGCTCAAGGACATCATCGCGAGCACGCTGCATATCGAGGGGTACACGAGGAAGTACCCCGAGCGCCGACCAGGGCGGTAGGACCCCCCGTTCCGAAACCCCGAATCCTCAAAAAGGGAATCTCAGAAAGGGGACAGGCACTTATTTGAGACCGCGCCGAATCGCGGATGGAAACCGAAGCGGCCCCAGAGCCGCAGACGCTCTTATCCGCAGGCAGAGTCTCAAATAAGTGCCTGTCCCCTTTTTGAGGCGGCGTACGTTGACGTTTTGTCAATTTGTTATTGACGGTTTGTCAACGTTGGAGGAAACTCAGGAAATATGTTGATACACCGTCAATTTAGAAAGGGGAACCCATGTTGTTCCAGGTGTATGGCGAACATGCCATGTTCCAGTGGCTTGGCTGGGTCGCGGTCTTCGCGTGCCTCATCCTCGCCAACGAGGTCGCGCGCCGCTCGAAAGCCGGCGGCATCTTCTGCTTCCTCGCGCTTCCGGCGGCCCTCACGGCCTACTTCATCAGCATCTACGTCTGCGCCGGCATGGGCATGGAATGGGCGCTCAACAACCCCACGTACGTGCACATGAACAGCTGGTTCCACTATGCGAAGCTGTATGCCGCCACCGCAGGATGCATCGGCTTCATGATGATCAAGTACGGCTGGACCAAGCTCGGACGCGCCGACTGGTTCAAGGTCTTCCCCTTCGCCATCGTCGCGATCAACATCCTCATCGCCGTCGTCTCGGATTTCGAGAGCGCGTTCCGCGCGTTCGGCACCACCTGGGTCTCCACCGAGGGCGTCACCCTCATGGGCGGCTGGCATAACGTGTTCAACGGCATCGCCGGCCTCATCAACATCCTGTGCATGACCGGCTGGTGGGGCATCTACCGCTCCAAGAAGCGCGACGACATGCTGTGGCCCGACATGACGTGGGTGTTCATCGTTGCCTACGACCTGTGGAACTTCTGCTACACCTACAACTGCCTGCCGACCCACGCCTGGTACTGCGGCCTCGCGCTGCTGCTCGCGCCCACGGTGGCGAACTTCTTCTGGAACAAGGGCGGCTGGATCCAGAACCGCGCCAACACCCTGGCGCTGTGGTGCATGTTCGCCCAGGTGTTCCCCATGTTCCAGGACTACAGCGTGTTCTCCGTCGACTCGGTGAACAACCCGCAGATCAACCTGGTCGTGTCCGTCATCGCGCTCGTGGCGAACATCGCGGCGTTCGCCTACATCATGTACCGCGCCAAGAAGCTCGGCGTGAACCCCTACAAGCACGAGGTGTTCGTGGGCACGCGCGATTACGAGCAGGCTATGGCTCGCGCTGAGTAGCGAGCGTTCAACAGGGAGGCGAACCCCCGATGCCATCCGGAGAGCTTCCTTCCCACAAGGACCCGCCCTGCAAGAGGCCGACTTCGCACAAGCGGAGCCGGCCTCTTTTTCAATTCATTGCAGCGGGCTGAAAGCGATCAAGCAGGGGCAGACGCGGCGCGGCGCGCGACAAACGCAGCCGCATGCGCCGTCATCCGCGCTCAAGGCGCGCGATGGCGGAGCAACGCGCTACCCGCGCTCAAGGCGCGCGCGAATCAGGTCGCAATCCTCGATACCCCGCAACCAGCCGTACCGAAGGGAGCAGTCGAGCCCCTCATAAGCAGGCGCGACCGCCTCCGAGGCGCCGCTATTGACTGCCGGCGCATCGCCATCCGAATAGCCCGGGCGGGAAGACGGCGCGCCGGGCGGACGATTTGGTGCACTTGGAGGCAGCGAGCCGGTTTTCGAGCATTTTCAGGCAGCTAGTTCCGCAAAACGGCGGCGCTCGCTGCCTCAAAGTGCACGGAATTCGCTCGCTGCCTCCAAGTGCACCAAATCCAGATGCTGCCGGCGAGGGCGCGGCGCGAGGCGCTCCCAAGATCGAGGGTCCTCCTTGGAAAGGAGGCCCTCAGAAAAGTGCCTGTCCCCTTTCTGAGGGGCGCGCGGCATGGAAAAGGAGGCCGACCCGAAGGCCGGCCTCCTTGTAGAGCCCATCCGTCAGGAGGCGGCCGCCTCCCACCGGGAACGCTACTTCACCAGGTCCTTGA
>URKM01000042.1 GCA_900548365.1 uncultured Collinsella sp.
ACCGGTGATCTCCGCCTTGAGAGGGCGGCGTCCTGAACCGCTAGACGAACGGGCCGTGAGCATTAGGAGAACAGCAACTGGCTGGGATGGAGGGAGTCGAACCCCCATTGACGGAACCAGAATCCGCTGTCCTGCCATTAGACGACATCCCAATTGGTTGTTGTCTGCGCTCCTCTGCGCGAGAAAGAATATTACGGGAGTCCCCGCTTCAGCGCAACCCTTTTCTTTCGAGAATCTTAAAGATGTGTACAGAATATGGAATCAGCAGGTAAATGAGGTGTCTAATACGTGAGGACATCACGGGGAAGCTGTCTGTTGGACCACATGTGCTCGAGCATCTCGATGCTTTCGGTATCGAAGGCGCGCGCCGCCTCGCCGTTTTTCACGACGGGCACGATCGCATCGTCACCGGTATCCCGGGGTAAACCGGTGCATCCGGCGCCGTTTTCGATGTTCTCCCGCGCGATCGAGACCAGGGCGTCGACCAGCGCCGTTACCGGCACGCCGTAAACCTGCGCGCTCCAGCCGTGCTCCTCGAGATGGGTGCGGGCGAGCACGGCGTCGTGTTCATCAAAGGGGGCGAATCCCTCCGGCATCCATTCGACGAGGCGAGCGACAATTTTCGCCTCCAGGCACTTGTCGTAGAACAGGGCACCGGTGAAGCTCGTGCAAGCGGCGGCGAGGCGGGGCGGGAGCGAATCCATCTCGCGGAGCTCGCAAAAGCCCTTCAGGCGAACGTTCGGAAAGACCATCGACAGCAGGTGGAAGAGCTCGGGGCGTGCGAGCTGTCGCTCGGACATGATGTCTCGGGCGTAGCGGTTGCCCGTGGACGCGGTCACGTGGTTCGCGTCGGTGAACAAGATGGGCTTCACGTTCGCGACCCAGAGGGCGTAGTCCTCGAACGTCAGCCCCTCGAGGGATCCCGGCACGATCCCGCAGCGGTCTACGTCGACATGGTGCCAGATGAGCGACCTCGCCATGCCCGGTGTCGGCTGGCCGCGGAAGACGGGCGCGTTATCGAAGAGGAAGGCGAAGAGCGGACCGAGCAGCGTCGCCATGCGGTAGATCCGCTTGGCGTCGCGTTCGTTCTCATAGTCGAGCGAGACCTGCGTGGAGGCCGTGCAGCGCATCATGTCGCGCGCATACCTTCCACGGCGGGAGAGGTAGGCGTCCATATCGCGGTAACGCTCCTTGGGGATCAGGTCGAGGTCCTCGGGGGCGGAGACATAGGGGTTGTAGCCCGAGGCGACCAGGCGGGCATCGCTGCCGAGCTTCTCGAGCGTTCGGGCAAGCTCTGCATCGAACGATTTGACCGCGCGGTAGAGCGCGGAGACGGTCTGCGCGGGTCCGGCGGAGACCTCGAGCTGGGCTGCGGGTTCGAGCGACACGGTCACCCCGACGGTCTCGCCATCGACGTCGATGGCATAGTCGAGACCGAGGAGATGGCCGTCGATATAAACGCGCTCATCTTCGCGATGCCGCTCCGCGAGGGCTTGGAGGATGCTCGAGACGCCGTGATCGCCTGCATAGGGGAGCGGCTTGTCATCTTTGCCCACCAGGATCCGTTCGAGCTCGAAGCCGATGTGCTTGTGCGCGGGATCCTTGTCGCCTCCCGCCAGCAAGCCGATCATGGATTCGAGGTTTTCTTTGAAGTGGCCGGTGAACGAGGGCACGTTATCGACATGAAGCTGGTGCATGGTTGCTCCTTGGGTATACGTAGACATCGACTGGTATGTACCCCAATTGGCACCCGTGCAATTCGAAACCAGACGCGCGACGGCCGCGGGCCGTGCGCGAAACGGACCCGCAGCCGCCGGGAGAATCGGTTGGAGCGCTCTCCTGCTTATTGGAAGCGCAGACATTCGACGGGGTCGAGCTTCGCTGCGCGGCGTGCGGGGTAGAAGCCGAAGAGAATGCCGATCGCAAGCGAGATCCCCACCGCGAGCGCGATGGTGAGGAAAGAGAACGCCGGCGACAGGCTCACGCTGCCCCCGTTGCTTGAAAGCGTCTCCAGCAGCCCCATGTTCGTGACTGCGATGGCGATGCCCCATGCGAGGAGATAACCCAGGACGGTCCCGATGATGCCTCCGAGGATGCAGATGGCAATCGATTCCATCAGGAACTGGCGCGTGATGTCCCGACCGCGAGCTCCGAGGGCGCGACGTACGCCGATCTCCCGAATGCGCTCGGTCACGTTGGTGAGCATCATGTTCATGATGCCGATGCCGCCGACGAGAAGCGAGATGCCCGCCACGGCGCCCGTGATGAGCTGAAACGCCATGGTGAAGCTTTTGAGAGCGTCTATCTGGGCTTTCATGCTGTATACCCAGATATACTCGTCGACCTGGTCCTCGGGTACGCGCTGCGCCTTGGCGAGCGCGTCCTTGATCTCGACGAGCGCTCCGTCGACGTCGACGCCCTCGCGGACGAAGGCGATCGCTTGGTCGTACGTGCCCTGCGGTGCCCATGAGAGCCCGCGTGAGACGGTTTTCGCCGGCATGATGAGGTTCATGTACGAGTCGTTCCCCATGCCGCCGGTCGCCGCGTCCGCCACGCCGACGATGGTGTAGGTGCCGTTGTTGATTTTTACCTGCTTGCCGATGACGTCGGCGTCCGGATTGCCGAAGTAGGTCTTCACGCCGCCGCGCTCGATGATGGCGACGCGCGCGCCGCTGGCCTCCTCCTGCGCGTTGAAGAGGCGCCCCTCGGCTAGCTTCACCTGCCCCGTCATCTCGAGCATGCGCGCCGACGTGCCCGTGATCGAGATGCTGATCTGTCGGTCCTCGACCTTGGTCTCGCCGAATCCCGACACGGTGCCCTCGATGAATTCGATCGAGCTCGCGAGCTTGCCGAGCTTCTCGATATCGGAATCCTTCAGCGGGGAGGAGGTGCCGATCTGCACCATGCGCGCCGCATTGAGGCCGAGGCCGGAGAGAAGCGTCTGCTGCACGCCTCCGATGAGCGAGGTCATGGCGATGACGGCGGCGATGCCGATGACGATGCCGAGAACGGTGAGCAGGGTGCGCCCGCGGTTTGCCTCGAGCGCGCGGACGGCTTCTCGCATGAGGTCGCGGATGCTCATCGCGCTCCTCCTTCCCTGGTCTTGACGGGGGAGCAGCCCTCGACCGTCGGGGGGCACCCGAAGGCTTCGGATGGCCTGCATACGACGGGCGCGCTCCTCGCGTCGCGGTACAGCCTGCCGTCGCGTATCGTGATGCGGCGGTCCGCCTCGGCGGCGATGTCGGCGTCATGGGTGATGAGCACGATGGTCTTCCCTTGTTGTCTGAGGGCGTGGAAGGTGTCGAGCACCATGCGTCCCGTCGTCGAATCCAGGTTGCCCGTCGGCTCATCGGCAAGGATGATGGCGGGGTCGTTCACCAGGGCGCGCGCGATGGCGACGCGCTGCATCTGGCCGCCGGAAAGCTCGTTGGTGCGGTGGTCGTAATGGTCCACCGGTAGACCCGCCGCCCTGAGTGCGGACACGGCGCGCCGCTCGCGGTTGCCGTGGGGTACATCGGTGTAGGCGAGCGGGAGCATGACGTTGTCGAGCACCGTCATGCGCGGAAGCAGGTTGAAGCTCTGGAACACGAAGCCGATGCGGGTCGCTCGGATCTCGGCGAGCTCGTCGTCATCGAGCTTCGCGATGTCAAGTCCCTCGAGGAGATAGGTTCCGGACGTCGGGGTGTCGAGGCAGCCGAGGATGTTCATGAGAGTCGATTTTCCCGAGCCCGAGGGGCCCACGATAGCGAGGAGCTCGCCGGGCATGACGGAGAGCGTGATGTCGTGCAGGATGTGCGCCAGGCCGGCTTCCGTCTCGAAGATACGGTGGATGTGGCGGATATCGATGACCGGCTTCGTTCGTGCGGACGAGGCCGCGCCGTATGCAGCCGCTGGCTCCTGTAGGGAGGGGGCCGCAGGCGCGAAGACCGGTGGTTCGGTGGGCGGAATCCTCATGATCAGACCGCCATATCCATGTCGACGCCGGCGTTGCCTGACGGATCGCTTTGAGCTCCGGCATCGAGCGCGGCGCCCGAGATCACGAGCACCTCGTCGCCGGCGAGCGGCGAGACGGCCATTTCCGGATTGGACTGTGCCGACGCATCCCGGGGCTTGCCGATCACGGCGAAGTCATCGTTCTGCGCGACGACCTCGACGTCGACGCGCTCGTGCTCCGCGGTCTGCGGGTCCTTCTCGACGATGACGTAGTAGGTGGCGCCGTCGTCGCTCATGAGGGCGATGGCGGGCACCATCACCACGTCGTCAAGGTGCTCGGTGGTGATCTGGACGCTTGCGGTCATGCCGGGCTTGAGGCGTGGATCGGGATTCTCGATGATGACGTCGACCGCGAACTGCACCGCATCGCCCGGTCCGTACATGCCCGCCACGGAGCTGCCGCTCGCGGTGGATGCGATCGCGGTGACCTTGCCCGTGAGGACGAGGTCTTCGAACGCCGGGAAGCTGATGGAAGCCTGCTGGTCGAGCGCCACCTTGGCGATGTCCTCCTCGCCGACCTGGATGGTGACCTTCATCTGCGTGAGGTCGGCGATCTGCATCAGCGGCTGGCCGTTCTCGAGCGACCCCGTCGCCGGCGCGCCGACCTTGGCGTTCATCGTCACGACGTTGCCGGTGATGGGGGAGGTGACGGTGCGCTGGGCGGCCGCCGCCACGGCGGTGTCGTAGGCTGCCTGCGCGGCTTCCACGTTGAGCGCCGCGGCATCGATGGCCTCCTGTGATACGACGGCGTCCTCGCCGCCGTTCTCGTTGGGAACGATTTGGCCCCGCTTGGCTGCGGCGAGCTCCGCCTTCGCCGTCTTCAGCGCGCGCTGTGCCTCTGCGACGGCGCGGTCGAGCTCGTCGTTCTTGATGACCATGAGCACGTCGTCTTTGCTGACCGCCTGCCCGGCTGCGACGCGCACCTCGGCGATGGTGCCGCCAGTCTCGGGTGCTATGACGGTGCTCGAGAGGGGCTCGAGCGTACCCGATGCATCGATGGTCGTGCTGTATTCCCCGCGCAGGGCGAAGTCGGTCACCACGCCCGCGCCCTCATCGGGTTTCGGGGTGAGGGCTGAAACCGCCAGGGCCCCTATGGCGAGCACCGCCGCGACGGCTCCTATGGCGATGCCGCGCCGCATGAGCTTCTTCTTGCGGCGCTCCGCCCTGCGCGCCTTGAGGGCGGCGTAGGCTTCGGCGTCCGAGCCCTCGAGGACCGTTTGGTCCCCCGGCTCCTCCTCGTCGGGGCCGATGCTTCCGATCACGGGCGGCAGCTGCTGCGTCGGCTGCTCTCCCAGCCGAGGGATGCGCGGGACTTCGGCTTCGCGTGAAGAACCGGCCTGGTCATGCGCGGAACCGACCGGGTTGCTGGCTCGGTTGGCCTGGGGATGCGATGTGGGCTCCATGGTTGTTTCCTTGTCTCTCAGGGCGTGAAATGGGGTTACGAGACGACGAACGGTGCTCTCCATCGCGTGGTAGCTCTATGGATTGCCGCATCGTATACCTCGTTTATAGCGCATCGGTTATCGCGACGTTGAAATATGACAGATGTGTCATGGGCGTCGGTGCGACCGGCGGTGCTGCCGGCGGTGCGGGCGCGAACGCTTGCGTTGCGAAGCCGGGTTCGCGGCGCTTTATATCGCCTCTTCGCGAAGTGCGGCGATGATCGACTTGCTCTCGGCTTTTCGCAGCGCATACCAGGTCGATAGCGCCAGCATGGCTATGACGAGCGCGAACGATGCGAGGAGCCATTCCAGGGGGAGGATGAAGTCGAGCCCTTGAAAGCTCATGCTCATGGCCTGGTAGGCCAGATAGGTGATGAAGCCTCCGAGTGCGAGTCCCAGCGCGAGCCCGCGCCAGGCGTAGGAGGCGCATTCCAGCGCGATCATGCGCCAGAACGCCCGCTCGTCCATGCCGATGCTCTTCAGCATGGCGAATTCCCGGCGGCGCAGGATGATGGAGTTCGTGATCGTGTTGAACACGTTCGCCACCGCTATCAGGCTCATCGTCACGATGAAGCAGCTGATGAAGAGCTGGACCGCTTCGGCCATGAGGCGGGTCGATCGATCGTGTTCGGCATTGTTCGTAAGATACGTGTTGCTCCATTCGGCGCCGGAGAGGTCGTTGCGCATAACGGATGTCAGGGCGTTCTCGGTCTCACGGGGACGCGCCGCGGCGAAGGAGAGGAATGCCGTGATGGTGTTTCCGATCGAGCCCTCATCCGTATGGAAGGCGAAGGGCGTCGCCATGGTCCCCGCTTGAACGTCTGATAAGAGGCCGTCCGATTCCGACGCGATGGCCGGCAGCGCGGAGGCGGGCAGCATCAGCGTGGGCCATGCGGACGCATAGGCCTTGATCGGGGCCGGCAGGGTCGTGACGATCGCGCCCACGGGCAGCTCGTAGCTTTGCTCGAGCACCTGCTCGAGCGGTGCGGTCAGCTCGCGATAGAGCGGATTGCCGTTTGCGTCGTAGTCGTCTACCCCGTTTTCCCCGGCGCCCTCGTAGCGGGCGATGGGCGTCCCGCTGTCGTCGACCGCGATATCGATGAGCGGGTTTTGCTGGTCGGAGGATATATGGGTGAAGAGCCGCGCGGTGCCCGTGCGCTTGAAATGATTGTGAACCAGGTAGCGATCCCCGTTATAGGTCTGGGCGCCGTTGAGCGCCACGGCTACCGGATGGTCGGGGTCGGTGTAATCTTCCGCGTCCAATGCGTTCTCTTTTAGGATGCGGTTCCAGGAGGCTTCGTCGAGGAACAGGATCGAGAGCGCCGCATACGTCGTCCCATCAGAGGCGACGCCGCATCCGGGCACCTCGTACGTCTTGTTGGACTCCAGGAGGGCGTCGGTATCCAGCATGGCCGGGTCGCAGCTGCCGTACAGGGCGGAGTAGATCATGTAGCCTTCCCCGGCCACGCCGTCGAGATGCTTGCACGTCTCGTACGCCCGCTCGATCGCCGCGAGTCCGTCTGCCGCGGTTTCACCGGGCTCGAGCAGTCGATTCAGGCTGATCTCGATGTCACTGCCTCCGTTATCCGCGGTTTTCGTGATGTAGTCGAGGTAGTGCGACAGGCTGCCGGATATGATGATGAGCGCGACCGAGGCTGCCAGGGAGGCGACCGCAACTCGACCTTTGGAGCCCGGTCGCGCGAGGTTTCGATGGGCGAGCAATCGGGGCACGTCGGTGCCGTGATGCGGCTTGGCGCTGCGCGAGGCACCGCGGGTCGTTCCATGCGAGAGGGGAGCGGCGGTCCGTCCGGCCCGCTCGCGGTCTGCACGCCCGTCCCTCGAGAGGCGGATTGCCTCGATCGCGGAGACGCGGCTCGCGCGCCAAGCGGGGAACACGGTGCTCGCGAACACCGTGAGCAGCGTGAGCGCCGTGCAGACGACGAGTATGACGGGGTTCACGGTTATTGTGGAAATGCTGGTCCCCGAGAATGCTTGCTGGTCGATGAGCATACCGATGCCCTCGCCCGCGATATTGAAGACCACGAAGGTTCCCATGAGCCCGATGGCCAGCCCGATAGGAATGCCGATGGAAGCGAGGAGCAGGGCTTCGGCGTAGACCACGTGCCGAAGTTGCCGTTTGCTGGCGCCGAGCGAGGAAAGCAGCCCGAACTGGCGCATCCGTTCGGATACGGAGATTGAAAAAGAGTTGTAGATCAGCGTGATGGACGCGAGGACGACGACGCTCGATAAGATGGCCGCCAACGTGTAGAGGGTTCCCCAAAGAGAGCCGGCGTCGCCCATGCCCTGGTAGCGAAGAAGGGCATCGTGCTCGTATGCAGCGGTTGCGGGCGCCGCGGCGTCGATCCATCCGCGGTTGCCCCATGCGCTCAAGGGAGCGCCGCCGGTGTAGTCGGAGATCAGCTGGCTGACCTCTTCGTGCGTCTGCAGGTTCGTGGTCACGTAGACGCTCGTTTGCCGAACGGGGACGGCGGGCGCGGAAACGAAGCCGAGGTACCCCGGACCGCTCGAGCCCCATTGGCTGTAGCTCTGCGCATCGAGGGACCCGTGGAACCCGACGACGGTAAAGGTCAGGATATCCGTGGGATCGGCAAGGTATTCAGATATGACGTCGCCTTGCGCGCTCGCGGCGGTGTACATCGCTTCGCTGTAGAGGCAGGGGGCCTCTTCGCCCGTCTCGCTGTCGACGAAGCGGCGCTCTCCGAGGGCAAGGGAGATGGTGCTGCCGATTTCGAGCGCACCGTCCCATGCGGCTCGCGGCACGTCACCGTCATAGCCGGTGTCGGGTAGGCTGTCGTACAGCCAGTTGCCCTTGTCGGTGGTCAGCCCCCTCAGATCGTCGGCGAGAACTATTTCCCGCGGGCCCTGCGGCGCGCGGCCCTCTGTGATGCTGGGGAGTGGTTTCAGGCCGTCGAGCGCCTCGCTGGTCGGCCATTCCTGGACGCTCAGATAGCGTCCCCAGTATCCTTGAAAGCTGCGGGGCATCAGCGCTTCGCCATAGGAGATGAGCTCGTAGCTCTTCGTGATGCGTCGATCTTCCCGCAGACGCTCGAGTTGCTCCCGCGTCACGTTCACCAGCTCCACCTGCCAGGTGCCATCGGTGAGTATCTCGGCACGGAGAAGTCCGGTATAGAGGGTGGCGACGCTGGTGAATATCGCGGTGAACAGCGCGCAGGACAAGGCGATGCCGATTACGGAGACGACGGTGCGCGTTCGATTGAGCCTGAGCGAGCGCGCGGCGTATCGCCAAAAGACCCCGCCCCTCGAGATGCCGGCATCCACCTAGACCCTCCGCTCGATTGAGGCGATGCGCCCGTCCTCGATGGCGATGATGCGGTCTGCCATCAACGCGATGTCCTCATCGTGCGTGATCACGACGAGGGTCTGCTTGAAGCGTTCGTTCGAGTGCTTCAGCAACGCCATGATCTCGGCCGAATTGCGGGAATCGAGGTTGCCGGTCGGTTCGTCGGCAAGAATGATCGCGGGGGCGTTCATGAGGGCGCGGCCGATGGCGACGCGCTGCTGCTGGCCTCCGGAGAGCTGGTTGGGCAGGGAGCCTTCGCGTCCCTCGAGCCCAAGCGCCCGTATGAGCGATGCGAGCCGCTCCGCGTTGACCTCGCGACCGTCCATGAGCACCGGCAGCGTCATGTTCTCAACGACGTTGAGAACGGGGATCAGATTATAGAACTGGTAGATGAGCCCGACTTCCCTTCTGCGGAATACGGCGAGCTGCTCGTCGCTGCCGGCGAAGATGTCCTGTCCCTGGATCTTGACCGTTCCCGAGGTCGGACGATCGACGCCGCCCATAAGGTGCATGAGGGTGGACTTACCCGATCCCGATGAGCCCACGATCGCGATGAACTCCCCGGCATCGACCGTAAAGCTCACGTCGTCGAGGGCGCGCACGGCGGTGTCGCCCGTGCCGTAGACACGGCTGAGATGTTCTACGCTGAGCAGCGCCATGACGGAACCCCGATCGGTGAGCGGGCGGCGCCGAGTCGCATGGCGCCGCCCGGATTGACATGTACCATATTCTACGCAGTCCCTTTCTTCCATATGACGATAAGATGACGGATCTGTCACCATGCCCGCTCGCGGTCGTTCCGTGATGTGAAGAATAGCGCACAGCAGTTGACTAACGTACATATGGGGAATAGCATGTTGTATACGTGATTTGAGCGGAAACCCTTGCCGCCGTTTCTACGGGCGCGGCTGGACGAGGGCTCCGGCGGCACGCGGGCAATGAGCTTAGCAGGTGTTCGCAGGCGGTGTGAACGTCCGATGCCTGGTGGATGAAGAGAGTGGTGATGGCAGTGGCTGACAAGAGCGCTCATATCGATAGGCGCGTGTTGAGGAGTCGGAAGGCCATCGTCGATGCGTTCGACCGATTGCTGGAGGACCACGAGTTCAGCCAGATCACCGTCTCCGCTATCGCCCGCGAGGCGAATATCGACCGCAAGACGTTCTACGTCCATTTCGGCACCATCGACGGGCTTATGGACGCCATCGCAGAGGAGCGCGTCGACGACCTGCTCGATGCCATGGAGGATGCTTTTCGCGATGCCTCGAAAGACGAGGAGATCACGCTCGCCGTGCGGATGTTCTTCGAGGTTGCAAACAAGATGGTTTGCACCAAGCTCGTGCAAAACTGCCTGTCGAGGAATTCCATTCCGCCCGAGGAACTCCTTAAGCGCGTGCTGGGTCCTTTGAAGCGCAAGCTTATTGAGCGCAGGCTCGTCGTGTCCCAGGTACCGCACGACCAGATCGATTACTACCTCTCCTTCATCATGGCCGGTATCCTATCTATCTATCGCTCATGGCTGAAGTCTGACCGAACGACCCCGATCGAGGAGGTTTCTTCGATCGCGAACGACCTCATTCTGAACGGCTTGTCGAGCATCGAGAGCCGTATCTCGGCGTCTGAGGCGGGCTGCGACGAATAGCAGATGCCGGATGCCTGTGCTAGCATACGCAGTGTTCGTGAATCGTACCGTATCGCGCGCAGCGGAGGTGTGCCATGGCATCGCGTATCCTGCTGGTCGAGGACGACCAGCTCATCGTCGAGTCTCTCGTTGAGCTGATGAGCTCCGAGGGGTATGCCATCGATTCGGTATCCACGCAGCGCGAGGCGATCTCCCGCGTGCTCCTTGATCCCGCGGAAGGCGGCGGTGCGCCCTATGCCCTGGTGCTGCTCGACGTCACCCTCGCGGAGGGCAACGGGTTCGCCGTGTGCAGCGCGATCAAGCAGCAGCGCCCCGAGCTTCCCGTCATCTTCCTCACCGCGTCGGATGACGAGTTCACCACGGTCGCCGGAATCCAGATGGGCGCGGACGACTACATCGCCAAGCCGTTTCGCCCTCGCGAGCTTCTCGCCCGCGTTGCGGCGGTCATCCGCCGGTCGGGTTCGTCGCGGGGAAGCCTGCGTCTCGGGCCGCTCCTCATCGATGTCGACCGCGCGCACGTAGAGCGCAGCGGGCGCGACGTGGTGCTCTCCGCGCTCGAGTACCGTTTGCTGCTGCTGTTCGCCATGAATGCGGGCAAGCTGGTTTCACGGGACATGATCCGCGAGGCGCTGTGGGACGAAGCCGGGACCTATATCGAGGAGAACACGCTTTCGGTGTACATCAAGCGCCTGCGCGACAAGATCGAGGATGACCCATCGGAGCCGCGGCTCATCGTGACCGTGCGCGGCTTGGGCTATAAGGCGATCGGGTAGGTCGTCATGCTGATGAGGAACAGGGAGCTCGCGCGCTTCGCGGCTCTGTACGTCCTGCTCGCCTCGGCCGCCGTCTTGGGGGTCTCTTTCTGCTTCGGCCGACCGGCTGCATGGTACCTCGCCGCCTACGCGTCCGTGCAGGGCGTCGTCCTCATCGTGTTCCTGCGCCGTCGCTACCGCGATATCGAGCGCCTCTCCGCGCGCATCGACGCCGTGCTGCATGGGGATCGCGATCTTTCCCTCGGCTCGATGCGCGAGGGGGACCTCTCCGTGCTCTCGAGCGAGCTCGAGAAGATGGTCGCTCGCCTTCATCTGACCGCCGACGAGCTCGAGAAGGAGACGCACGCCCTGGCAGACTCGCTGGCCGATATCTCCCATCAACTCAAGACGCCGCTCACCTCGCTCTCCATCATCTCCGAGCTCATGCGCAAGCGGTTGATCGAATCGCGCGAGGGCCTGGACGCCTCCGACGTGCGCGAGCTCATCGACCGCCTGCGCGTGATGCAGCGCCTCCAGGAGCGGGTTCGCTGGCTGGTGGCGGCGTTGCTCAAGATGGCCCGCGTCGACGCTGGCATGGTCGAACTGGCGCGCGTCGAGGTCGATGCCTCCGAGGTCGTCCGCCGTGCGGCGGAAACGCTGGCGATCCCCTTCGATCTGGCCGACGTTTCGCTTGAGATCGATGCCCAGCCCGGGGCGTTCTTCATGGGCGATCCGGCGTGGAGCACGGAGGCGCTGTCGAACATCCTGAAGAACTGCATGGAGCACACCGATCCCGGCGGTATGGTTTCGGTGAGGGTGCGGCAGGATGCGCTCGCGTGTCGGATTCGCGTCGAGGACACCGGTCCGGGAATCGCGGAGGCCGACCTTCCCCACGTTTTCGAACGCTTTTATCGCGGCGGCGAGGCCGATGGCGCGGCGGGATCGGCCGACGTCGACCCGAACGGCGTCGGCATCGGCCTTTCGCTCGCCCAGAGCCTCGTGTCGGCCCAGGGGGGCGCGATACGGGCTTCGAACGCGGTCGATGAGCATGGCGCGGTTCGCGGCGCCCGCTTCGATATCGTATTCTTCTCGCTGAACGTGTAGCGGTGCTCGTCTCGACCCTGAGCGTGTAGGGGCTCTTGTTCCGACCCTGAACGTGTAGGGGCTCCCGTTCCGGCCCCTAGAGATCGCCCCCGTCCGCACGGCTTCGATGCGGACGGGGGCGATTGGTTTAGGTGTGACTCGTGCGTGCGGTGGCGCGCGCAAGAGCGACATGCTACGGTACCATCTCGGTGCAAGACGATGATGCACGCCTCGCTACCAGTGCCGCTTCGTCACCAGTGCCGCCTGGCTACCAGTGAACGATGACGCAGATGCCCTCCTTGACGAGGCCGTATAGCTCGGCTGCCTTCTGGGGCGGCAGGTTGATGCACCCGTGGCTTCCTACGCTCTTGTATGCCGCGGGGTTCGAGAAGCTGCTCGTTGCCTGCCAGCTCGCGTCGTGCAGGCCGATGGCGCCGCCAACGAAGGGCATCCAATAGGCGACGGGGGTTTTGTACTCCGGCTCGCCGGTCTCGGGATCCTTCTTGCCGACGAGCGTTACGTTGGTCGAGCAGGCGTTCATGCGGTAGATACCGCATGGCGTCTCGTTGCCGAGGTTGGGGTTACCGGTGATGCACCCCGACTCCCACAGAAGCGTTCCGTTCGCATCGTAGTAGCGAGCATGCTGTTCGGTCAGATCGACGTCGACGTATTCGGCCCAATCCTTCTCGCCGAGTTTGGTGAAGACGGCGCCCTTGCTCTTGAGCGGAACCTCGAGGTCGCCCGTCTGCTTGTTCGCGACGGCCTGCTGGACCGCTTCGGCAAGCGCCGCGGAGTCGACGACCCAGCCGTAGTTGCCGCCGCTTACCGTGATGACTTTGCCGTCGGGTCTCGTGTAGGTGCGCTCGGTGCCGGCCGTATCGAGCCCGTCGTCCAGGCTCTGCGCCCAGGCGGTGACGGCGGCGAGGTCGAGCGTGGGCTGCAGGTTCTCATCGAAGACGATCCAGGCAGCGAGTTCCTTGCCGCCGAGCTTCGCTACGGATTGGCCCTCCATCTTGAGGTCGACGTTCGTGCCGATCAGCTCGTTCGCGGCCTGGCAGGCGGCTTCAAGTTGATCGTCGGTCGCGTCGCCGCGCAGGGTTGCGAAATCGCTTTGGTCGAGTTCCACGTTCGACTCGAGGGAGAACAGGGCTTTCTTGACATCTTGCAAAGCGGGCTCGAGGTTGAGCTTCACGTTGGTTTTCGCGCGTTCGAGGGTAAAGGTGCCCGTCTCCTCGTCGTAGGCGCTCGGTGCGTCGAAGGTTCCGCTGCGACCGGCGTTGTACGCTTCGACCGCTTCGGCGAAGGCGGCATCGAACGCCGCCTCATCGAAGTCCTGCGATGACGGCTGCTCTTCATCAGATGCTTCCGCGGGGGGCTCGGGCTGTCCGGAAAGCGCTTCGGCGAGGCGGAAGGGCCAGGCGAAGGGCTCGTTCTCGGAGATGAGCTGCTTGGTCCAGCTGTCGACATCGACGGGAAGGCCGCTGTCTTTCGCCGAATAGGTCCAGGAGAAATCATTGCCCGAGACCGTGAGCGTATAGCTTTGCGCAGCGGATTTTACGCGGCTCGCCGCGGTACTCTGGTCCATGAGCGATACATCGACGCCGCCGACCGTGGTTCTAGGATAGTAGATGTTGGAGAAGGCGAAGACGCCGGCCAGGTAGAGCCCGGCGACGACCGCGACGGCGATACCGACCGCGATGGCGCCGCGCTTGCCGCCGGATTTCTTTTTCGCCTTGGCCCCCTCGGGCTCGTTCGATGCCGGGTTTGGAGCCACGGCGCGGGTTGGGGCGGTGACGCCGGCCGCCGCGGGTTCCCCGCGGCGCGGCTGAGAGGGATCCGGGAGGTCGCGCATGGTTCTGCGATTCGCCGAAGCGTGGGGATGAATGGGGTCGGGGGCGATCGCGCGCTGGTCGTCGTTGCCGTTTTGCGGCGTCTGGGGTGGTATGGGCATGGCCGTCTTCATGTTCCTTTGCACGTTATGATGGAATTCCGTTCGCAATTCGAGCATTATAGCGCTGCGGGTTGCTCGAATTATGGTCGCTGGCTGCAATCTTGCTCCCCGACAGCGATTCGATGCGACACCTGAGGACATGCGCTTGGCTTGTGGGGGCGCGTCTTACGGCGGCCCCTTCGATCGGCTGCCCGCTCGTTGCCCCGTCTTGCTACAGGGCCGTCGAGCAGGCTCTGCATCGGTCGCATGCGCGCCGTGCCGACGGCGCGGCCGCGATGCCGCCCTGGGCGGTTTCTCGAAGCGAGGAGGGGAGCGCGCGGCCCACGGCCAGCATGACGGCCGCCATCTCGTCGAAGGGGACGAGCGCGGGGACGCCGGATAGGGCGAGTTGCGCCGAAGAGAAGGCGCAGGCGACGCCGATGGCGTTTCGATTCTGGCAGGGGACCTCGACGAGCCCGCCGACGGGGTCGCAAACGAGGCCCAGCAGGTTCGAAAGGGCGATCGAGGCCGCGTCCAGTGCCTGCTTCGCGTCGCCGCCGTGCATCTGGGTGAGGGCCGCCGCCGCCATCGCCGCTGCGGAGCCCACTTCCGCCTGGCAGCCCCCTTCGGCTCCGGCGACGCAGGCGGAGGTGGAGAGGATCAAACCGACCGCGGCGGCGCAGTACAGCGCCTCTGCGATGCGCTCGTCGTCGATGCCGAGGTTGCCGGCGGCCGCGAGGACGCAACCCGGTACGACGCCCGCGGAGCCCGCCGTGGGGGCCGCGACGATGACGCCCATCGTGGCCGAGCGCTCGAGCACGGCCATGGCGCGCGCGACGGCGTCGGTCTGCACCGCGCCCATGAGGTCGGAGCCGATTCGTCCGCCCTCGTCGCCGACCGCTTTCGCCTGGCCGTCGAGAAAGCCCCCGAGGGAGCGCTGCGGATGGATGAGCGGCGCGGACGTCTCGCTCCGCATGACCTCGATGACGCGGGCCATCTGGGCGGCAGCCGCCTCTACGCTTGTCATGCGCTCCTCGCGAAGGCGCATGACGCCACCGAGCGAGAGCCCCAGCTCGCGAGAGGCGGCGAGGAGCTGCGATGCGTCGTCGAAGAGGTCGGGGACCGAAACGCCGGGTCCGAGCGATGAGACCGACCCGGGAAGCTCGATGAACGTTGCGTAGCCGACGAGGTCGAGGGAGCGTACGGCCGGCAGGACATCGCGCTGCGGCGCTCCATCCGTCTCGAATACGGAGTACGCCTGTCCGCCCGCCTCGGTACGGTAGGTTCGGCAGAAGGCGATGTTCATCTGCGCTTGGGCGAGCGCTCCGGTGAGGGCGGCGAGGGCCCCGGGCGCGTCGCGATGCGCGACGAAGAGCGTGGTGTAGAGTCCCGAGATCTCGACTTGGACGCCGTTGATGGCGCTGATGCGCATCCTGCCGCCGCCGAGGCTTTCGCCGCGGACATCGGCCGAAGCGCCCGTCGTGCTTTCCAGGTGGATATCCACCGTGTTGGGGTGGATCGAGGGATCGTCTCCCCCCAGGATGAATTCGAACGAGAGGCCGCGTCGGCGGGCGTGGTCGAATGCATCGCGGATGCGCTCGTCATCGGTGTCGAAGCCCAGGATGCCGCCGACGAGCGCGCGGTCCGTGCCGTGGCCCCGGTAGGTGTGCGCGAAGCTGTTCCACAGGGTGAAGCTGACGCGTGCGATGTCGCCCTCGATCAAGGTCGAGGCGACGCGCGCGCAGCGCAGCGCCCCCGCCGTATGCGAGGACGAGGGCCCCACCATGATGGGGCCGAGTATCTCGAAGGCCGAGGTGGTGGCAAACGATTGCGGCTTTGCGGACATGACTCCTCCTGCTCGACCGGCCACTGGGGCGGTGAGACCACTGCGCTCAGCTTCGCTTCGCTCGGAAATCGCGCTGGGGTCTCACCATCCCAACGTCTTTCGTACCAGGCAATACGAAGCATTCGCGGCCGTAAACGTCAGAACAACAAAACTAGTGTAGCGAATCGCCGGGGCGGTCTGCACCTCGGCGATTCGCACCCGCCCGATGGCTCGAGTGGGTCATCATGGGACAGGCCCCTTTATCTCCTGAGTGATTCTGAGCAAAGCGAAGCTGAGCGAAGGAGATAAAAGGGGCCTGTCCGAAGGGATGTGGCTACAGCGCCATCGGACGGGCGCGGTCGATGCGGGCGAGGCAGTCGTCGCGACCGATGAGCGCCATGGTCTCGCCGAGCGGGGGGCTCACCATGTTGCCGCATTCAGCGACGCGGACGGCACCGAAGAGGAGGCGCTTCTTCACATCGAGCGCCTCGGGCAGGGGCTCGAGGGCAGCGTCGATGGCCTCGGCCGTCCAATCCTCGACGGCCTCGAGCGCGGTGCGCGCGGCGTCGAGCACGGCGCCCATGCCCTCCTTGGCGAGGCCCTTTGCCACGGACTTCTCGTCGTACTCGAGGGTCTCGGCGGTCTTGAACACCGGGGCCGCCACGGCGGCCGCGTCGGCGGGCATCTTGGTGCGCGGGCGCACGATGGCGGCCAGGGCGTCGACCCAGGCCTCGTCTGCCTCGAAGCCCTCGTCGATGAGGCCTGCCTCGAGCAGCTCGGGAAGCATGATCTCGTCGGCGAACGTCGCGTCGTCCATCGCGTTGATGTACTCGGCGTTCATCCAATCGAGCTTCTTGGGGTCGAAGGTCGCCGGGTTCTTGGAGATGCGCTCGAGGCTGAATTGGCTCGCGAGCACGTCGCGGGGGATGACCGTGGTCTCGCCGTCGAGCGACCAGCCGAGCAGCGCC
>URKM01000043.1 GCA_900548365.1 uncultured Collinsella sp.
AAACCCGGGCCCGCGAAGTCATGCCTCTTGACAATGGCTTTCTCATATTAAAAAGTAGCTCGAGGTTTGCCCCGGCACGACACCCAGGCTTTCTCAAGCTACAGCGTCATCTTAGCATATTCGGGGCGTGGCGTAAAGGCAGGCGCGCGTGCCTCAGGAGCACGTGGGGAGACCCGTGCGGGTTCGAATCCCGCCGCCCCGACCAATTCGATTCAGATAGGAGTTGCACCATGGCGCCGACGACCGTGCGGTCCACCTTCATCAAGAGACTCGAGAGGGTCGGCGGGGCGTACTATCTCCCTGAGGACGACGGCTCGAAGACCGGGCCGGTGTGCCCCCAGTGCTACGGGTCGGACGAGATCGTCTGCATCCTCTACCGCTCGAGGTCGGGTGCCCGGTGCGCGCGGTGCGGCACGCGGTACGCCGGCGTCGAGGCATCCATCGACGGCCCCGGGCGGGGCATCATCTAGTTAATCCATCGATCAGATCGGAGTCACATCATGGCGTTGGTGAGGAAGCTCCTGGTCGTCTGCGACAAGTGCGGCTCGCACGTCGAGGCGCCCGAGGTTTCACAGGATCCATTTCATGCCTCAGAGCGCGATCCCGCCGTCTCAGGATGGCTCGAGATCGACGGCGACCATCATCTCTGCCCCGCGTGCGCCGCGGCGTACGTGAAGCGCAGGAGGGAGATGGTGCGCGAGCTCAATGATCTCGCGGGCATCAGGACCTACGAGGTCAGCATCTAGACAACATCTAAAACCATACGGCCCCGAGAGGGGCCTTTCCATTGGGAATCAAGCCATCCGCGAGGGTGGCTTCTTTCATATACGCCTGCCGCGCGCGGCAAGTCGCGGCGAGGACCCGGCAGCGGGGGAGTGCAGCTGCTCGCCTACGCCCGAGCGGGCGGGAACAGGAAGGACACGACCATGACCGAAGAGTTCAAGCCCATCTCGACCCAGGAGGAGCTCGACGCGCTCATCCGCGACCGCCTGAAGCGCGACCGCGCCAAGACGGCCGAGAAGTACGCCGACTACGAGGACCTCAAGGCGAAGGCCGCCAAGCTCGACGAGCTGGAGGAGGCGCAGAAGGGCGAGCTCGAGCGCGCGAACGAGAAGATCGCCAAGCTCGAGAAGGACGCCGCCGACCGCGCCGCCGCCGAGAAGGCCCGTGAGCTCAGGGAGCGCGTGGCCAAGGAGACGGGCGTGCCCGTCGAGCTGGTCCAGGGCGCCGACGAGGAATCCATGCGCGCCTTCGCCGAGTCCGTGGCGGCATACGCCAAGAAGCCGAGCGCCGCGCGAGTCGACGGCGCGGGCGAGTTCGCCGACACCGGCAAGGCGGCCAAGTCCGACATGGCGGGATTCGTCTCGCAGCTCTTCGGCGAGTAGAACCAACGATAAGAGAAAGGAGCCGCCATGGCTCTCGATACGACCAAGATCAAGCTTCCCCATTCCGTAGTCGTCGACATGAGCGCGAAGGTCAAGGACAAGTCCACCATCGCCGCCCTCTCCACGCCCATCCCCCAGATCTTCGCCAACACCGACCACATGGTGTTCACCGGCGCCGCCGAGGCCGACGTGGTGGCCGAGGGCGCCAAGAAGAGCTCCTATGAGCAGGCCCTCGCCTCCGTCGAGGGCAAGCGCGTGAAGCTCGTAACCACCACGCGCGTCACCGACGAGCTCAAGTGGGCCGACGAGGACAACCGCCTCGAGATCGTGAACGCCATCATGGCGGACCAGACCGCCGCGCTCGCCCGCGCCATCGACTACGTGGTCTACCACGCCGTCAACCCCAAGACCGGCTCCGCGCTCGGCGGCTACACCGCGCTCACCACCGGCGCCAACTCCGTCACCTCGGGCTCCGACCTCGTCGCCGACATCGACGCCATGGCCGAGAAGCTCCTTGAGTACGAGGTGAACGGCTTCGCCATGTCCCGCAAGCTCGCCTTCGACCTGCGCAAGCTCCGCGTGCCTTCCACCGGCATGCGCCTCTACCCCGAGATCCCCATGTCCCTCGAGCTCGGCAGCTTCGACGGCATCCCGGCGTGCACCTCGGGCACGGTCGACGGCAAGAAGGCGACCGCGCCCACCAAGGTCCTCGGCATCATGGGCAACTTCGACATGATCAAGTGGGGCATGGTGCGCGACATCTACTCCGAGATCATCGAGTACGGCGACCCCGACCAGACCGGCGTCGACCTCAAGGCGAACAACCAGATCGCGTATCGCACGGAGAGCTGCTTCTCCTACGCGGTGCTCGATGCCAAGGCGTTCACCGTCCTCAAGAGCGCTTAAGGAGGTACCGTATGCAGCTGGT
The DNA here is from genome assembly GCA_900548365.1 of uncultured Collinsella sp. Classification (GTDB taxonomy): domain Bacteria; phylum Actinomycetota; class Coriobacteriia; order Coriobacteriales; family Coriobacteriaceae; genus Collinsella. The sequence continues at coordinate 2,314 of URKM01000043.1, forward strand.
GCAGAAGTTCATCGTGGAGGAGGCGGCCAAGGCGTCCCCCATCCTCCCGCAGCGCGTCGCGCTCGTCGGGTCGGACGGCAAGACGCCCGCCCTGACCGCCGCCACCAAGACGAGCCTGGGCATGGTGCAGCAGGCGGCGAAGGTAGCCGACTCCGCGACCATGGCGGACCTCGTCGCGGCGCTCGTCGCCGCCGGAATCATGGCGGCGAAATAGCCGTGGCGAGCGTCCCGTTCGCCACGGTCGAGGACTACGAGGCGAGGTACGGCTCGCCTGCCCCCGAGAACGCGGCGGCGGTCATCGCCGACGCGAGCGACGCGGTGCTCGGGGCGTACCTGCGGGCCAACGGCAGCTACGAGCAGGGGCGCAACCCCGTCTTCGACCTCAACGCCAAGGCGGTGGCGTGCGCCATCGCGCATAGGGCGCTGTCCGCGCCGGCGGGCTACGCCGGCGCGAGCCAGTACTCGCAGACGGCCGGACCGTACTCGGCGAGCCTCACGTTCGCCAACCCCAACGGCGACGTCTACATCGGCAGGTCCGAGCTCAAGCGCCTGGGCCTGGCGGGTACGCGCATCCACTCCATCGCCCCGTCGATCGGGGGCGGCGATGGAGCTCATTAGGACGCGCGCCGTCACGGTCAGGCGGCCCGTAAGCAAGGGGTCGGACCGCTTCGGCAACCCCGTGGTCGAGTACCGGTCCGAGGAGGTGGCGGGCGCCCTCGTGGCGCCCGGAACGACCTCGGACCTCGACGCGGCGCGCCCGGACGGCGCGCGCGTCGCCGTCACGGTCCATTTCCCCAAGTCATACGCGAAGACGTTGAAGGGCTGCGAGGTCGTCGCCGGGGCGCGGGCGTACCGCGTCGTCGGCGACCCGCAGCCATATGCGGCCGAGAACTGCCCCGGGCCGTTCGGGCTCGCGGCGGAATGCGAGGCGGTCGATGGGTAGCGTGCGCTACAAGCCGAGCGCGGCGGCTAAGAGGAAGATCCTGAACAGCGCGGCGTGCGTGGCCATGGTCGACCAGCACACCCAGCGCGTGAAGGCGGCGGCCGACGCCATGGGAGGCGCGACCTACGCCGCAGACACCCGCCCGGGGCGCGTCCGAGCCCACGGCATCGTGTACACGCCCAGCGAGCACGCCATACGCTCCAACGCGAAGCACAACACGCTGCTCAAGGCGCTGTACGGAGGAAGGTGAGTCGATGGCGTTCTCCATCATCCAGGCGCTCATAGAGTGGCTGCCCGGCGAGATCGGCGTCCCGGCGCACGACGCGCCGCCCGACCCCAGGCCGCGCAGGTTCGCGACCGTCGAGCGCGTGGGCGGCGAGAGCGCGGTCGGAATCGACCGCCCCGTCCTCGCCGTCCAGCTCTGGGCGCCCTTCAATGCCGAGGCGGAGGAGCTCGCCCTGGAATGCCGCGATGCGCTCAACCTGAGGGCGGCGTCCATCCCGTGCGTCCACGGCGTGCACGCGGGGTCGCCCGTCAGCTTCCCCGACCCAGATTCAAGAAGCGCCCGCTACCAGATCACGGTGCGGGCCACGACGCAGTAAGGAGAAACAATGGCCCAGACCACGAACGATGCGACGAACGTCGGCGTCGGCAAGCCGAAGGTAGGCGGCGCCGTGTTCATCGCGCCCGCCGGCACGAAGCTCCCCACGGACGCCTCGTCCCAGCTCGACCCCGCCTTCAAGTGCATCGGCTACATCAGCGAGGACGGCATCACGTTCACCGAGGAGCGCGACAGCGCCGAGATCGCCGCCTGGGGCGGAGATACCGTGAGCTCCACCCAGACCTCTTATAAGGAGAACGTGAGCTTCACCCCCATCGAGACCAACCCCGAAGTCGCCAAGATGGAGTACGGCGACGACAACGTCGAGGTCGAGGCCGGCAAGATGCACATCAAGCACACCGCCGCGCCGCTCCCCGAGAAGGCGCTCGTGTGCGAGACCGTCCCCAACGAGAAGGCCGTGACCCGCTACGTCGCGCCGCGTGCGAAGCTCACCGAGAAGGGCGACCTCGCCCTGAACGACTCCGACCCGCTGGCGCGCGAGTGCACGTTCGCTGCCCTGCCGGGATCGGACGGAGTGACCGTGCACGAGTACCACGCGATCACCGGGCTCACGGCGGAATAGGAGCGGGGATGGCAGACATCATCGATATCTCCGAGCTGTCCGACGAGCAGGTCGCGGAGATGAGGCGCCAGCTGGACGAGAAGGAGGGGCGCCGCGCGCATCCGCCCGCGCGCCACGTCGAGGTCGACGGCATCGAGCTCGACGTGGACATGCGCCGCATGCGCGACTACCGAACGCTCGCGCTCATCGCCAAGGTCGAGCGAGGGGACGAGTTCGCCGCGGTCGAGCTGTTCCAGTGGATCTTGGGCGGCGACCTCGACCGCGTGGTCGAGGAGCTGTCCGACGAGGACGGCTTCTGCGACGCCGAGGCGTTCGCGCGCTTCTCCGCGCGCGTCCTCGAGGAGGTCGGCGCAAAAAACTGATGGCGCTCGCGCGCGCCCTGGTCGAGCATCCGGCCGAGGTGCGGGCGGACTTCCAGGAGCACTACGGGCTGGACATCGACTGCATGGGGGAAGCGTTCTCGTGCCTCCACGCGGCCGACCTGCTCATGCAGCTGCCCGAGGGCGCGCGCACGCGGATCGCCTACGACCCGCGCGCCGCCTGGACGTCCGACCGCACGCTCGCGGCCGCGACGGTGAACGCCCTGCACAACCTCGTGTGGATGCAGTCGAAGGACGGGCGCCGCGGGCGCAACCGCCCGAAGCCCATCGGGCCGTTCGAAGACCGGACGCGCCGCAAGGGCGAGGGCATGGCCATGACGATCGAGGAGCTCGAGGAGCACCTCGCAAGGGTGAGAACGGAGGTGCTTGATGGCTAGCACGGAGCTCGGCGCGGCCTACGTGACCGTGATGCCGAGCATGAAGGACTTCCAGTCGCAGGTCGACTCGGGGGTCAAGAGCGCGTTCGGCGGCGTCAAGGGCATCCTGTCCGGCGCGCTCGCCGCCGGCGCCGCGGCGGCGGGCGCGAAGTTCAGTTCCGCCGCCATGCAGGCCTACGCGGACTTCGAGCAGCTGCAGGGCGGCATCGAGACCATGTTCAAGGGCTCGGCGTCGACCGTGGCGGCATACGCCGCCGGCGCATACAAGACCGCCGGCCTGTCCGCGAACAGCTACATGGAGCAGGTGACGAGCTTCTCGGCGAGCCTGCTGCAGGGGCTGGGCGGCGACACCGCCAAGGCGGCGGACTACGCCGACCAGGCGGTCAAGGACATGGCGGACAACGTCAACAAGTTCGGCTCGAACATCCAAAGTGTCCAGGACGCCTACCAGGGTTTCTCGAAGCAGAACTTCACGATTATTTTTAGTCTGGCTGCGTAGCGATGCGTAGCTAAGCGTGCGTGAACCTTACCGAGGGTGTGGCGTTGAAATGCGGCAGGAAATGGCCGATGAGACGACGCTGCTAACAGGGGAAATCTAAACCGTCAGCTTCAACGGCATGACTATCCTGTGCCAAGCCTAATTATAATAACCAAGCATTAGAAATTGGGTATATTAGGAAGGTCAAACGACTATCGGTTCGTCACCGAGTACGGCGCCTATTGGTACGGAGCTGGAAGTGCGCACCGACTTTAAGGATGAAGCCATGGAACGGTGGATGCCAATTCAAGAGCTACCTGGCTACTCAGTGAGCGACCGGGGCAGAATCATGAAGGATGAGACCGGGCAGATAATGGCGCTTGGTACTAATGGTGGATACAAAAGATTCACGATTACCAAGCATGTTCACAGGCTTGTTGCTCAAGCGTTTCTAGACCAACCAGAAGACGCCAATAAGTGCTGGGTTGACCACATCGATGGCGATAGGTCTAACAACAATGTAGAGAATCTCAGATGGGTAACGCCGTCTGAAAACTGCCTCTCGTTTGGATATGAATCGCGCAGGCGCAGTAAGCGCCGTAAGGTATTGGCAACCCATTCCGATGGCACCCAAATCCTTTTTGAATCACGGCAGGCTGCGGCCAGGCACTTTTGCTGCTCAGATAGCGAAATTGCATATGGCAAGCGGTATGTCAGAGGGAACAAAAAGGGATGGGAGTTCCAAAAAGTTGAAGATATAGTCTAAGCCCGCCGACGCGATCGGCGTTAAAGTACCGCGAAAGCGGGGGTATTCGCTGGCTCGATAATTTGAAGCTCGGCTACGGCGGCACCAAGGCCGAGATGGAGCGGCTCATCGCCGACGCCAACAAGGTCAAGGTCGCCCATGGGGAGATGGCGGACCTCTCCATAGACAGCTTCGCCGACATAACCGAGGCCATCCATATCGTGCAGACCGAGATGGGCATCACGGGCACGACGGCGCAGGAGGCCGCCACGACCATCTCTGGTTCCGTCGCGAGCATGCGGGCGTCCTGGCAGAACTGGCTCGCGGGCCTCGCCGACGACGGGGCGGACGTGGGCGCGCTCACCGACCAGCTGGTCGAAAGCGCCGTGATCGCGGCGGGCAACATCATCCCGCGCATGGGGCAGATTGCCTCGTCGCTCGGCGAGACGCTCATGGCCAAGGGCCCGGAGATCGCCTCCAAGCTCGGCGGAGCGCTGCTCGACGCGCTTCCGCAGACGCTGTCCCAGACGTTCCGAAGCTCGGTGCAGCTGTGGGACATGGGCGGAACCCTCGAGGAGAAGGTTCGGCTGACCTTCGGCTACCTCAAGGCCGTGGTCTCGCAGGAGTTCTCGGGGATGCTCTCGGCCCTGGGGCCGGAGGTCGAGGGCTTCGTCTCCAAGCTCGGCGGCGCGGCGGGAGCCGTCGCGGCGTTCAAGGGGGTCTCGTCCATCGGGGGCATCGCCGCCGGCATCGCCCCGCAGCTCATGTCCGCGGGCAAGTCCGCCGGGTTCTTCGTCAAGAGCTTCGCCGGCATCGCGAGGACGCAGGGCGTGGGCACGGCGCTCTCGATGCTCGCGAGGAACCTCACCGCCACGGGAGGCGCCCTGTCGTTCCTGGCGAGCCCCGTCACGCTGGTCGTGGGCGCGATCGCCGCGCTCGCCGCCGCGTTCGCGTATTTCTACACGACGAACGAGGGCTTCCGCTCCTCGATCGATGCCATCGGCGCATCCATGATGGCGACGATGGGGCCTGCGCTGACGTCCATCGTGCAGACGGTGAGCGGGCTGGCGGCGACCGTGATGCCGCAGATCCAGGCGGCGCTCTCGGCGGTCGCTCCCGTCATCATGCAGATCCTCACCGTCGTCGCGCAGCTCGGAGCGACCTTGGCGCCGATCATCGCCCAGGTCGTCGCGACCGTCCTGCCCATCCTCGCGCAGATCATCGCGGCGGTGGTGCAGGTGGCGAGCGCGATCATGGTCGCCGTCATGCCGGTACTGCAGCAGATCGTCGCGGCCATCCAGACCGCGATGCCCTTCATCCAGGCGGTCGTGACCACGGTGATGGGCGCCGTCCTCGGCGTCATCCAGACGGTGTGGCCGACCATCAAGGGCATCATCGACGGTGCGCTCGCGGTCATCCAGACGGTCATCACGGCCGTGATGCAGGCGATAAGCGGCGACTGGGAGGGCGCGTGGAACACCATCTCGACCTTCCTGTCGGGAGCATGGGAGGGCATCAAGGGCGCGGTCTCGGACGGGATCCAGGGCGTGTGCGACTTCTTCTCGGGGCTCGGCGACAAGGTGCTGAATGCCATCGGCGACCTGGGGAGCCTGCTGTGGGACGCGGGCTCGTCGATCATCGACGGTCTGTGGAACGGATTGAAGGACGCCTGGTCCAACGTGACGGGATGGTTCGGCGAGATCACCTCGGCCATCCCGAACCTAAAGGGGCCGCGCTCCGTCGACGCCAAGCTGCTGGTGGGCAACGGCCGCGTCATCATGGACGGCCTGCTCGGCGGCATGAAGGACGGCTGGACGGGCGTCGAGGGGTACCTCTCCGAGCGCACCGCCGCCATCTCCTCGGCTTTCGGCGGCGCGATGGCGGATATCTCCGATCCCGGTTCCTGGGGCTCGGTGAAGCCGCTCGCCGGCACCTTCGCGGCGGCGGAGCCGACCCTGCAGCCCGATCCCTCCTCCGATGCCGCCGCGGAGCGCGTCCTCGACCTGCTGGCGGCGATTCTCGACAAGATTCCGGAGGGCATGAGCGCCCGCGAGTTCAGGAGGGCGGTGAGCGCCTGTGTCTAGGCTCGTCTACGAGAGCTCGACGGGCCCGGAGGCCCTATCGCTCGACGGCCCCTCCATCTTCGCCGGCACCGCATGCGGCCTGCGCGGCAGGCAGCTGTCCTACACGCTGGGCGCCCGCGGCGCGGGCGGGATATCGCGCCGCGCCCGCGAGGTCTCGCTCGACATCACGAGCGTGGACGCCGCGGCGCTCGATGCGCTCGGCGCGGTCCTCGACCGCGATGCGGCGGCGGGGGAGCCGGGGAGCCTTGTGGTCGACGGCACGTGGCGCACGAGCGCCATGGCCGCGGCACAGGACGTCAAGCGCGTCTCCCCGTGGTCGGTAGCCGCGACGCTGAAGCTCGTCCTCTCGGACGGAGTCTGGCGGAGGGGCGAGACGACGGCGTTCGCGATACCCGAGGCGTCAGGCTCGACCGGCCTCGACCTGCCGTACGACCTGCCGTGCGACCTGGGGTCCCCGCCCGCCCGCTCCGTCCTCCCGGTGGGCGGCGCGGCGCCGGCGTGGGCGCGCATCACGGTATACGGCCCCGCGATCAACCCCTACGTGGTGATCGGAGGAAACCGCTACCAGGTCGACGCGACGGTGCCGGCGGGCGGCTACATGGTCGTGGACGGCATGGCGGGGACCGTCGAGGTGGTCGACGGGAACGGCGACTCCTCGAACGCCTTCGGCGCGGCGCATCGCGGCGGCGGGGCCGGGGCGGGCGAGTACATCTTCGAGAAGCTCGCCCCCCGGCGAGCACGAGGTCTCGTGGAGCCACGGGTTCGGCTTCGACGTGACGGTCTACGAGGAGAGGAGCGAGCCCCCATGGAGCTGATCCTCCTGGACGAGCGCCTGCGGGCCTACGCGGTCTCCCGCGACTTCGACCTCGACATGGCCATAGGCGAGGACGAGAACGACTTCCAGCTCACCTGCGGCGACGCGGAGCCGGTCCCGCGCGGCTACGTGCTCATCGACGGCACGGAATACGGCGGCGTCATCGATCGCTGCGTCCTGAAGGTCGAGGGGCGCGCGAGCACGGCGACCTATAGCGGCCGAACGTGGCACGGCATCCTGGACAGCAAGGTGATCGAGCCGGACCCCGGCCAGAGCCACCTCGCCGTCTCGGGGGACGCCAACGCGGTGCTCGCATCGCTCGTCACGCGCCTCGGCCTCGGGGAGCTGTTCGCCGCGCGAGCGGAGAAGAGCGGCATCGGGGTGTCGTACACGTTCGAACGGTACACGAGCGGCTACCTCGGCATCCGGAAGATGCTGCTGAGCTCGGGCGCGAAGCTCAGGGCCGCCTTCGACGGCTCGCGCGTCGTCCTGGGCGCCGAGCGCTGCGGCGACTACCGGGACGAGGTCGACTCCGATCTGCTGGACTTCACCGTCACGTCCGAGCACTCGGCGGTCAACCACCTCATCGGCCTGGGCGGAGGGGAGGGGGCGGCGCGCGCGGTGTGCCATTGGTACGCCGACGGGAAGGGCGCCGTCAGCCAGTCCCAGACGCTCTTCGGGCTGGAGGAGCGGACCGCCGTCTACGACTACAACAACGCGTCGGACGAGGAGCTGCGGGTCGAGACGCGAAAGAAGCTCGAGGAGCTGCAGGGCCAGGGCAGCGTCTCGGTGGACGTGCGCGGGGGCCTCGAGATGGACGTGGGCGACACGGTGTCGGGGCGCGACAACTCGACGGGCACCGAGGTCGCGGCGCGCATCGTGAAGAAGATCGCGTCGGCGGACGGCGGCGGGATCACGGTCGACTACGAGGTCGGCGCCGAGAAGGCGAGCAGGTCACTCACCGGGAGCGCGGAGTCGTCTGGCGGCGCGCCCGCCTACAGCGCGGGCCGCGGCCTGAAGCTGGAGGGCTACACCTTCAGCGCCGAGGTGGCGGGCGAGGACCTGGCGGCCGTGGAGTCCAAGGCCGCCGAGGCGGTGCGCACGGCGTCGGGCGCGATGGCGGCGGTCGGCGCGTCCGTGGCCGAGGTGCGGGCGAGGTCGCCCGTGACCGCCTCGCGCAGCGGGCGCGACGTCGAGGTCGGCATCGACCTGGTGGGGGCGGACGAGGCGAACGCCTGGTTCGCGTGACGCCCCGATGGAACGAAAGCCACAACCTAAGGAGGACGCTATGGCGGGAAAGGCCATGTCCGAGGAAGCGGGCCGCGAGCTCGTTAACACATCCAAGTCCAAGTTCGCGGGCTCGATCGCGCTGAGCGGGCTTCAGATCCAGCTCAAGAACGCGCAGACGTCCCCGGCGGTGCTGTCGAGCGCCACCATCCCGACCGCGAGCGGAACGGCGCCCGGCGCGATGAGCGCCGCCGACAAGGCGAAGCTCGACGGCGTGCAGTCGGGCGCGAACAACTACACCCTGCCCGTGGCGGGCAAGGCGCTCGGCGGCGTCAAGACCACGTCCGACGTCGCGAGCGCGGCGGGGTACACCCCCAGCCCCATCGTGGACGGCGTGGTCTACTACAAGGACACGCTCTACCCGCCCGCGAGCCAGACCGCCCCGGGCACGATGAGCGCCGAGGACAAGAAGAAGCTCGACGGCATCGAGGCGGGCGCCACCAACGTCATCGTCGACGACTGGCCCGAGAACCGCTCCCAGAACGCGGTGTCGTCGCACGGCGTGTACACGAAGCTGCAGGACGTGCAAGCCGACCTCTCCTCGAAGGCGCCGCTCGCCAGCCCCGCGTTATCGGGAACGCCGACGGCCCCCACGCCGTCCGCGGCCGACAGCTCGACCAAGATCGCGACCACGGCGTTCGTGCAGGCCGCCGTCCGCGAGGCCGTCACGGGCGCGAGCGCCTACCAGGGCGGAGCGGAGAGCTACGCGGCCATCATCGCCACCGACTACAAGCCCGGCTGGTACTGGGTCGTGAAGACGCCCGGCGCCTACGTGGGGCAGGCCTGCGAGGCGGGCGACATGGTGTTCGCCAACACCAAGAAGGGCTCGACCTCGAAGGACGGCGACTTCGACATCATCCAGAGCAACATCGACTTCGTGACCGCCGCCGACGTAAAGGGCTGGTTCTAGCATGGGCGCGGCGCGGCGCGCGATGTCGGAGGAGTCGGGGCGCGAGCTCGCCGCCCAGGTGAAGGCCGCGGCGGCGGGCAAGTCCGACATCGGCCACACCCACTCGTGGGCCGACGTGACGGGAAAGCCGACCGCGTTCCCGCCGCAGCCCCACACGCACCCCTACGCGGGGGCATCGAGCGCGGGCGGGGCGGCGACGAGCGCCCTCAAGCTCTCGACCGCCCGCACCATCACGCTGACGGGCGCGGTGAGCGGCAGCGCCAGCTTCGACGGCAGCAGGAACGTGACCATCTCCACCGCGGGGGGCGGCGCGGCGGAGTCGCCGGAGCTGCTCTACCAGAACGACTACTGGCGCGTGGTGAGGCACGGCGGCGCGTGCACGGTCTTCGCGAGGAACATCGTGACGGGAAGCGGCTCTTGGGACGCGCTGAACTGCAAGTACACGGTGCCCGCGAACCTTCGCCCGGCGGTCGAGTGCCTGGCGGCGTGCGTCACGCAGAGCGGCGACTCGGGCGCGGGCTTCATCCGCGTCAAGACGGACGGGACCATCTCGGTGGGGCAGCTGGGCAACGCCGGCACGAGCCAGCCGCGCTACGGCCAGCTCACATGGATACCGGGGATGTAGGGAAGGGAGGCCGCGCATGGCGGTCGAGTTAGTGGACGGATACGCCGGACGGGCGCATATCTCGTCCGAGGACCTGGCGGCTCTCAACATCGGCGTGGTCGGCGTGGAGGGCTGCGTGCTGGACTGGGGCCAGAAATTCTCCTGCACGATGAGCGCGAGCAACAAGGCGACCATCGGCACGGGCGCCGGCATGGTGAAGGGGCTGCGCTTCTGGGCGAAGAGCTCCGAGAGCCTGACGGTGCAGAGCGGGTCGCAGGGAATGAAGCGCCACGACCTCGTCGTCGCGCGCTACAAGAAGGACTCGGGCTCCCAGGTCGAGTCCGTCGCCCTGGAGGTCGTGAAGGGCGCGCCGCACGCGTCCGCGCCCTCCGACCCAGCGGTGGGGGCGGACGGGTTGGCGCTGTGGCGCATCCCGCTGGACGGGCTGTCGGTCGGTACGCCCGTGCGCCTGGCCCCCATCGCGCCGACCCTGCACTCGCTGCGCGTCGAGAGGCTGTACGAGAACGACTTCTGGAGAATCGTGCGCCATGGCGGCGCCGTGAGCGTCTTCGCGCGCGGCATCGTGACCGAATCCGGGAGCGAGTCGTATCTCGACTGCAAGTACAAGCTCCCCGAGGGGCTGTGGCCAGCGACCGAGGTTCTGGCCTCCGTGGTGACCAGCGGCGGCACGGCGGGCGGATACCTGCGCGTCAAGCCCGACGCCACCATCACGGTGGGCCAGCTGGGCGGCTCCGGCAGCAGGGCGGCGCGCTACGGCCAGCTGACGTTCGTGCCGGGGATGTGACGCCGATGGACGCGCAGACGACCGACACGCGTCTAAAGGTCGCGGAGACCCGCATCGACAACCTGGAGCAGCGCGTCACCACGCACGGCGAGGAGATCGACGCCGCGAGCGAGCAGCTGCACGAGCTGGCGGTGCGCGCGCATTACAGAGACGAGAGCATGGGCGAGCTGAAGGCGATGAGCAGGCAGACGGCCGAGGCGCTGGACTCGCTGCGGCAGGACTTCGCGGAGGAGCGGATGGCGAACAAATCGCGCTTCGACTCACGCGACGCAGCGACGTATGCGCAGGTAAAAGGCTATGTGATATGCGCGGTCATCACCGCTATAGCGACGCTCGTGCTCACGCAGATGGGACTCAAATAGAAGGAGCAACCATGGACGAGAACAAGACCACCCTCCCCGACATCCCCGACGAGGTGCCGCTGAGCGAGTACACGCGCTACTGGCTCCCCGCAGGCGCCTACGACCTGTGCAAGTGGCTATCCTGCCTCGCCATCCCCGCGTTCGGCACGCTGTACGTAGCGCTCGCAGCGCCGTGCGGCCTGCCCTGCGCCGAGCAGGTGAGCGCCGTTTGCCTCGCCGTCTCCACCTTCCTCGGCGTCATCATCGGCGCTTCCGAGGCGAGCAAGTCCAAGGTGGAGCTGTAGCTAGTTACGATATCTAGTTACGTTATCTAGCAAATACGCATCAATGCGTATCGATGTGTACCAACGTGTACCAACGTGTACCCAAAGGAGGTGCCGAATGCCAGACCTGAACGCGGCGGTATCCGAGGCGGAGCGAATCGCCGCCGACCCGCGGCACGGCTACAGCCAGCCGAACCGCGACGGCATCGACTACGACTGCTCCTCGCTCGTGTGCCGCACGCTGCGCAACGCGGGCTTCGCGATGCCCTCGTACAACTTCTCCACGCGCTCCATGGGCCAGTGGCTCCAGACGCACGGATGGAGCTGGCACGCGGGGCTGAAAGGCGTACGGCGCGGCGACGTGCTCTGGAAGACGGGTCACACCGCGTTCGCCACATCCGCGGGCGGCTGCGTGGAAGCGCTCATGAGCGAGACGCGCGGCATCCACGGACGGAGCGGCGACCAGACGGGCTGGGAGATCCGCACTGCGCCCATCAACTACACGAACTGGGCGGGCTACTGGCGCTACGACGCCTCCGCCACTGACGATACGGAGGAAGAAGTGAAGGACGAGGATATCCAGAAAATCGCGGAGCTTGCAGCCGAGAAGGTGTGGAGCACCCAGAAGGGCCGCGAGACCCACGACCGCTGCTACCGCATGACCTCCATGCTGAAGGCCATGTGCGGCATCGGCGCCGAGGATACGACCGACCCCAAGAGCATCGCGGGCGAGATCTATAATCGCACCATCGACCGATGGGCGCGCTCCGTGGCCATGCTCAAGGCGATATGCGGCCTGCCAAAGGATTCCATGGCTATCGAGGACGTGCCAGAGGTGCTTGACTTCGCGCTGTCGGACGACGACGTGGAGCGCATCGCCGAGCGCGTGGCCGAACTGGTCGCCGACCGATAACGAAACGCTCGCCCCTCCCGCTTCGGCGGGAGGGGCGAGCGTTTGCGGTCGGTTCCGGTTTGGAGCATCATGAAGCTACTGGGGCTGATGGCTCGCACGGTCGAGTGTGAGAGACGGGGTAGAATAAAGTTGCCATAGTCCGGATATGCGTCATCGGCTGCAATCTATTCAAGGACTGCATAGGACAAGGTTCAAGCGGTGGCAGTCGGCAATAGCCCGTGTCCCCTATGGTCGTTTCGTATAGTGCGAGCTACTAGGGTTGTACGTCTGCTATAACATGTTCGTGCTAGAACTCAAAATCCTCCGCTGGCGACAGCGTGTGAGTTCGAATCTCACCTCGGGCACCATCGAGATTCAGTCGGCCCGCTCGACCAAAGGTTGGGTGGGCTTTTCGCTGCGATTCTACCGGATGCGGGCGAATCATGGCGGAAAAGTAAAACGTGGGGAAAGCGTGAAGAGTCGCACCCATATGCTATGATGCACAAAGCACTGTGAATGCAGTGGCCAAAGTGGGACCCTTGGTCCCCACCTTTCGGCGCCTATGAGCAGCTGTCTGGTTTCTACAAGTTATGTTTTGCGACCGCTTTATGCGGTTCTGCTTCTTGTTAGACCTGGATGTCGCTCATGGCTCCAGGTCTTGTTTTCTATTAAGAAGGAGGTAAGGACATAGCTAAGTCTGATGACACCCGTATTAATGACGAGATTACCGGCACCACGTGTCGTCTGATCGGCGTCGATGGCTCCCAGCTCGGCCTGTTCGGAATCCGTGACGCCCAGCGCGTCGCAGACGAGCAGGGTCTCGACCTGGTAGAGATCGCCCCGAATGCGAATCCGCCGGTGTGCAGGGTCATGGATTACGGGAAGTTCAAGTACCAGCAGGCTATGAAGGCCAAGCAGGCTCGTAAGAACCAGTCCAAGGTCGAGGTCAAGGAAATGAAGTTCCGACCCAAGATCGACGTAGGGGATTATGAGACCAAGAAGGGCCATGTCCTGCGCTTCCTGAAGAAGGGCGCACGCGTTAAGGTGACCATCATGTTCCGCGGCCGCGAGATGGCCCATCCGGAGCAGGGTCTCAATGTACTCGAGCGTCTTTCCGAGGATCTCAAGCCCTACGCTACGGTCGAGTCGGCTCCGAAGCTTGAAGGCCGTAACATGCTTATGCTCCTCGCACCCATCAAGGGCGCCTTTGATAACGAGGCCAGCGGGGCCAAAAATGGCGAATAGCCATTTCTTCGTGTACGAGTAACCGAGAAGGAGAATTTCATGCCTAAGATGAAGTCCCACAGCGGCACCAAGAAGCGTTTCCGCCGCACCGGCACGGGCAAGATCATGCGCTGCAAGGCGTTCAAGAGCCACATCCTCACCAAGAAGACCACCAAGCGCAAGCGTGGCTTCCGCCAGGAGACCGAGCTGGCCGCTGCCGACAAGAAGGTCGTCAACGCCCGCCTCGCTGGCAACTAAGCCTTTCCCCTTTACCTCGCATCCATTATTAGGAGTTGATTAGATATGGCACGTGTGAAGCGCGCTGTGAGCGCCAAGAAGAAGCGTCGTACCGTCCTTAACCGCGCAAAGGGTTATTACGGTCAGGCGTCCCGCTCTTATAAGTACGCCAAGGAGCAGGTGCAGCACTCCCTCCAGTACCAGTACCGCGATCGCCGCAACAAGAAGCGTGAGATCCGCAGCCTCTGGATCACCCGTATTAACGCCGCTGCCCGCATGAACGACATCTCCTATTCCCAGTTCATGCACGGCCTGAAGCTCGCCGGCATCGAGCTCGACCGCAAGGTCCTCGCTCAGATGGCTTACGAGGACATCGAGTCCTTCAACGAGCTCGCCGCCATCGCCAAGAAGGCGCTCGAGGCGTAAAGAGCCTGCGACATATGATCGCTTGCAAAGGCGAGGTTCCACAAGGGGCCTCGCCTTTTTCATTTCCAGACAAGTGGATGGGAGACATCGCATCGCATCTCGCGCAAGGGCGGAGGGCCTCGCAGGTTTAGGGTTATAGGACAAAAAGTGTGTCCCGATAGAACTCGTGTTCCCGTCCCTCAAT
>URKM01000044.1 GCA_900548365.1 uncultured Collinsella sp.
GTCGCTGAGGCGGGCGCGAAGGGGGTTCGCCGTGGCTAGGGTGCTCGCTGGCGGCCCCGGCTCCGCCGCCGGGACCGCCGCTGTCGGAGGGGCCGCGGGCTCCGGAGCCGCCACGAGTTCAGGCGCCGTCGCCGTCGGCGGGGACCCGGCGGTGAGCGCGCGCGGCCTGGTGAAGCAATTCGGTAACCGCCGCGGTCTAGACGGCGTCGACCTCGAGGTCCCCCAGGGAGCTTTCCTGTCCATCTTCGGCCCGAACGGAGCGGGGAAGACCACGCTGCTGCGCATGCTCGCCCTGCTCTCGCGCCCCACGCGCGGCGACCTCTCCATCCTCGGCGTGGACGCGCTGGAGGAGCCCGACCGCCTGCGGTCGCGCATCGGCCTCATCTCGCATAAGTCCATGCTGTACGGCGACCTGACCGCCCGCGAGAACCTCCGCTTCTTCGCTTCGCTATATGGTGGCGACGGTGGCCGGGGCGGTCGCGCGGGCGCCGCGTCGGTCGACGCCCGTATCGACGAGCTGCTGCGCCTGGTGGAGCTCGATCACCGCTGCAACGACTGCGTGCGCACGTTCTCGCGCGGCATGCAGCAGCGCCTCTCCATCGCGCGCGCCCTGGTGAACGACCCGGACCTGGTCCTGCTCGACGAGCCGTATTCCGGCCTCGACCCCCATGCGGCCGAGCTCTTCGACGAGCTCATCGGCCGCGTGCGCGACGGCCGCACGTTCATCATGGTGAGCCACGACCTGGAAAAGGGGTTCAACATGTGCTCGCACGCGCTGATCCTGGCGCGCGGGCGCGTCGTGGTGTGCGCGGAGAAGGAACGCGTCGACGCCGCCGCGTTCCGCGATCTGTATCTTGCTACCGTGGGTCTGGGGGTGTCGTAGCCGTGGCCGCTGAACAACGAGACGGGATGCGCGCCCGCGGAGGGGCCTCCTCCGCGTTCGCCCAGTATCGGGCGCTGCTTATGAAGGATGTCCGCCAGGAGCTGCGCACGCGCGAGATGCTCACCTCCATGGGCGTCTACGCGCTGCTGGTGCTCACCATCTATGGAGCCGCGTTGTCCCAGGTGGGCGACAAGCTGCAGGTGGTGTCCTTTGCCGGCGGCCTGCTCTGGGCGCTGGTGATCTTCACGAGCCTGCTGGGTCTCAACCGCAGCTTCAGCCACGAGACGGAATCGGGCTGCCTCGAGGGGATCTTGCTGGCGCCCGTGGACCGCGCGGTGATCTTCATGGCCAAGGCCACGAGCAACCTGCTCTTCCTCCTGGCGGTCGAGGTCGTGGTGGTCCCGCTGTTCTTCCTGTTCTTCCTCTCGGGCGCCGAGCTGGCGGCGACGACCCCGCTCATCGCGCTGCCCCTGCTGGTGGGCACCGTGGGCGTGGCGGGCGTGGGCACGCTGCTGTCCACCATGACCATCGACACGCGCGGCCGCGACGTGCTGCTGGCGATACTGTTCATCCCGGTGGCGTTCCCGCTTCTCTACGCCTGCGTGTCGGCGACGACCGTGGCGTTTCTGGGCGTAGAGGGAACCCTCGGGACGTTCTGGACGTCATGCGGCGTCGCCTGCGCCTACGACGTGGTGATGATCGCGGCCGCCTGGGGGCTCTACGAGTTCGTGGTCGACGCGTAGGCGCGCGATATACCCTGCAACGGGGTACGCCGCATGCGGGCAAATCGGCTACCATAGGCGTGCTGCCGCGCGAGCGCGCCGAGGCGCGCCGCATGCGCGCGCGGCACAGGGAAACCAACAAGGAGAAAGGGGAGCGCGTTGCATTCGAAAGCCGATCGACTTGTTCCGATTCTGCTGCTGATGGGCGCGGTGCTCACCGCGGTGGACGTGGTATGGACGTTCACCATGGCCCCGCTGGTACAGGGGGCGCAGCTGTCCGAGCCCGTGGCGATCGCGGGGCAGATGGTCACCACCAAGCTGCTGTTCAGCCAAAAGATCTTCTACCTGCATGTTCCGGTCGCCATCGCCTCGTTCGTGGTGATGGGGTTCGTGGCGTACTACGGCGTGCGGTTCCTGATGACGAAGGAGCGCGTGTACGACCTGCGGGGATACGTCGCCGCCCAGGTGACGCTCGTGTTCATCGTGGCGACCATGATCTCGGGCGATCTGTGGACCTGTTTCGAATGGGGCGTCTGGTGGGTATGGGAGCCGCGGCTCACCACGTACTTCATCTTGATGTTGCTGGTGATCGGCTACTTCATCCTGCGCAACGCCATCGACGACCCCGAGAAGCGCGCGCGGTTCTGCGCGGTCTTCGGCATCGTCGCGTTCATCGACGCGCCCATCTCGTTCCTCATCACGCGCCTGGTGCCGTCTTCGATCCATCCGGTGGTGTTCCGCTCCGATAGCGGCCTGCCCCCGATGATGCTCATCCCCTTCCTGCTGGGCCTGTTCGGCATGCTCATGATCGGGTTCGCGCTGTATCGCTACGCCCTGCGCGTGCACGAGGACGCGCAGACGGTGGAGGAGCTGAAGGAGGAGCTCGAGGAGCTGGACGCGCGGGCGAGCGAGCGCGCTGCCGTCGAGGCCCTCGAGCGGTTGAGTGCGCGACCCGTGACGGCGCCGGCCTCGGGTGCGGTGGCCGTCGATGACGGCGCCGGCGCCCCCGACGGCTGCGATCCGGACGGCGCTTCGGCGGCCGGCGGGCGGACAAGCGAGAACGACGTGAACCCTGACGAGGAGAAGTAACGATGGATGCGATTCTTTCCGAGGTCTATTCGACCGTATTGCCGGCCGCTCCGTATGTGCTCGGCGCGTATGTGGGCATCTGGCTCACGCTGTTCATCTTCGTGCTCATGCTGTGGAAGAAGTCCAAGCGCACGAGCGAGGACGTGGCGGCGCTGAAGCGCGCGCTCGAGGAGCGTCGTCGCGAGGAGTAGGGACGCGCATTCCTGCGAGGAGTAGGGACGCGCATTCCTACGAGGGGTGGTGGCGCGCATTCTTGCGAGGAGCGGGGATGCGCGTTTTCGCGGAGAGCAGGGCCATGGCTGGCCGCTGAGCGAATATCGCGGTAAAAAGATCCGCGCCGGGGACATGTTCTCCGGCGCGGATCTTCGTTTGATAAGGTGCGGTCGCCTGTGCGGAACCGCTAGCTTTGCTGCTCGGTCTTGCTGGAGAGCATGAGGCGATGGTGATCAAGCTCTGCCATGGTCCGATCGAGGAAGGAGATGAAGCAGCGGAGCTCGTCGTTGCTGAACGAGCTGAAATCGGGGACGACCGGCGACTCGCAGGCGAGGGCCCTGCCTCGCTCGGTGATGCGCACGATGAGCGCGTGGCCGGCGTCGCCGGCGGCGCGGCGTTCGATGAGGCCGGCCTTTTCAAGCTTGACGAGCATCTCGCCCAGGGATTGCGGGCGAATGCCGAGCTGCTCGCACATGTCGCGCTGGCGCATCTCGGTGTGTTGCGCGAGGAGGGAGAGGACGCGGCCCTGGCCGCGCAGGGGGTTGAGCGCGGGCGATCCCGCCGCATGCTGAACGGCAACATGCCACTTTTGAAGGCAGCGCTGGGTGCTGATGAGCTTCTCTACGACTTCACGTCGCAAGTCGGCATCGGAGTCGCAAGGTGATGGCGGTTGGACGGACAAGGGTTCCTCCATGAATAGGATCATCTCAAAGTGATTGCATGGCGGCACAATCAACTCTTATATTGTATATTCAAATGAACATATCGCTACAGAAAGATGTTGAAACAGTAGCACTTTGCAGAAAACAGATAAAAGCGGCATATGTCTAGCAACAAATGTTACTGACGGCGGCGGGCTTCATACCGCGCGGCGGCTGCGGACGATGCGATCGAGCTGGGCTTAACGTCGCGCAGCGGCTACGGACGATGTGATCTAACCGGGTCGGCAGGGTTCGGTTCACGGAATACTTTTGGCGAGATCGGGGCCGCGTAAAATTTTCTGAAAAAAGTGCTTGCATTCTTCAGAGCGTACCCCTATTATATTTTCTTGCGCACACGGTGCGTCCAGACATTGCGGGGTGGAGCAGTCTGGTAGCTCGCCGGGCTCATAACCCGGAGGTCGTAGGTTCAAATCCTGCCCCCGCGACCAAGAACTTGCAGCTCGGGAGTCGATTCGGCTCCCGAGCTTTTTTCTCACCCTGTCTTTTATCCTGTCGAAAACTCCCGCTAAACCGATAGGGCCTCTGAGACCCGCGACAACGGGGACTGACTCACAGTTTTCGCGCGGGCATCGGCCCAAAAGGGCAAACGAAAAGGCGGGGCATGACGCCCCGCCTTTTCGGCTTTTCCACACAGGGAAGTCACACACAGATTAGCTGGGAGATAATGGAGCAGGGCGGCACATCGGCGTATAATCGCTGCGTAATCGCCTGTTTAATTCAGTCCTGCGGGGTGCCACATGTCTAAAAAGGTTATCGTCGTCCGTGAAAAGAAGCGCGGCTGTCTCTGGCTGTGCGGTGTGCTCGTGCTCGTGTCCCTAGCGATTTACGCGCTCGCGTTCGCGCTGTGCATTGCTGCGGGCGTCGCGCTGTGGTTCGGCATCCGTTACGTCTGGCGCAGGCTCGTCGCCGAGTCGCCCGATAGCGGCATCGTTCGCGCGGGAATGAAGCTCCCGCCCATCGGTCGGAAGGTCGCTGCGGGCGTCGTCTGCGCGTTCGTGTCGCTCGCGCTCATTGGCGCGTTCGGATCGACCACGCAGACGACCGACACCATCCAGCAGCCCGCCGAAGAGCAGCAGTCGGAACCTGCCGCCGAGGCGGAGCCTGAACCCGCAGAGCCGGAGAACGGCGCAAACGACGATATCGTCTACGCCGACGACGAGGTCGTCAACGAGTTCATTACCGACTACAACGCCGCGTCGCAAAGCCCGTTCACCGGGGTCGAGGACGGTAACATTCGGACGAAGTTCTACGCGTACACCTACGGCTTCCGGGTCGAGCTGCTGCACGCCAACGACACCGACGATATCCTCGTGACCATCAGCGAAACGGACGGGAAGCTCACGACCGACATGCGCGATGTGTTCCATGACACGGTGCGTGTGATTGACCCCTCGCTCTCCGACGAGGAGATTTATGCCTACTTTGACACGAAGGTCTCCGGCGGCGATACCGCCGACACACTCGGCGGGGTTTCGGTCTACCATCAGCCGAAGTCCGATAGCTGGCCCGGCCGCATCGAGCTTGAGCGCGTGCAGGAGAACTAAAACCCGAACCCGTAATCATCCGCAGGCGTGCTGTCGATATCGTCGAGTGGCTGCCCCGTCTCGATGGACGCAACGAGGCGCTGCGCCGTGACCGCGCGCGTGGTGCGCTGACCCTGCTGCTTCGCCGTGCGCGGCTTCCCGGTCGTCTCATCATTGAGGTCTGCGAACGTCGAGGAGAAGTCGAGCGCGGCCTTGGCCTGCGCGAGGTAGTCGCGCACGCGGGCGCTCACCGCATCGACGGCACGGGCGATGGCCCCCATCGGCTCACGCATGAACGCGTGCACGCGGTCTCGCACGAGCGAGAACAGCGTGCCCTCAGAGCCGTCGTCGAGGCGCATGCGCGTGCCCATGGTTGCGGCCATGTCCGCCTCGGCGTAGAGGTCGCTGCCGATCTGCCTGCGCTCGCGCTGCACGTTCTCATGCGGAATCGTCGACCGCATGAACACATCGGCGGTTGCGAGCACGGTGTAGGCGTCCGCATCCTCGCCCTCGATGGTGACGGTCGGGTTCGCGATGGTCTCCTGTGCGAGCTTGACGGCGGCGATGCCCTCGCGGAGCTGCTTCTCGCGAGCGGCATTTCGCGCGGCGTCCTTCGCGTTTTCCTCCGCCTGCTCCTTCGCTCGACGCTCACGATCAGCGACCGCCGCTTCGCGCGCGCTGAGGTTCGCGTTCGCCTTTCGCAGGCGCTTGTTTTCGGCGAGCAACCTCTCGTTCTGGACGTGCAGCTCTTTGTTCTGCGTGCGCAGTTCCTCGTTACGCTTTTGCAGCCCTTTCGTTCCAAGGTGCTTCTCGCGCGTACCGTCGCTGCGCGTGACGACGTAGGCCTCGCCCGCGTAGAGGTCGCGGGTGCGCTTCGCTTTGTCGCGCTGCTTCGCTGCCTCCTCGGCTTCACGCTTCGCTTTCGCGGCTTCGGTCTCGGCGCTGTCCTTGAGGCGCTTCGCCTCGGTTTCGGCGTCGGTCTTGATGGTCTCTGCTGCGGCCTCTGCATCGTCGTGCGTCTGCTGTGATGCTTTTACTTTCGCCTCGATTTCAGCTGCGGCCTCTTCGACCTTCTGCGCGATTTCGCGTTCGGCGGTCTGGGCTTTCAGCTCCTCGACGGTCGCGTTCCGGTCGCCGGGATTGCGCTTGTACGTTCCCGGCTCGTGCGTGTTCCAGCCGAACCCGAAGTCGCGCTTCGTGCGCTCGTGTATCGCCCGGTTCAGCTTGTCTTTGTTCTCGGAGAGCGCGAACTCGGAGCCGGGGAGCTCGAGCTTCGTCTCGGTCGCCTCGGAGCGCTTCTGCTTCTTGATTTTGCGGCGTCCGTTCTTGAGCCGTGCGTGCTTCGGCCCCATCTTCGGCGTACCGTCTTCGTTCTTCGCGGCCTTAGTCTCGTCGTCGGTCTCGGAGTTGTTGTCCGTAATGTAAACGCGCTCGGCCTCTGACTCTTCGAGGGTTTCCGTGCCGTCGGGGCGCAGATAGACGAACTGCTTCTTGACCTGCTTCACCTCGCAGACCGGGACGACGAAACAGTGGACGTGGAAGCGCGAGGTGCGCTTCTCGCCGGTCTTCGCATCCGTGTAGACGTGCTGCTCGTCGACGTCCGCATACATCGCGATGACGTTCTCCTCGCCGAAGCAGGCGCAGACCTCCTCTGCCGCAGCATCGGCCCACTTCTCGAAGCGACCGTCTTCGAGCGCCTCGACGGTATTCAGCGCGTCCGGCGCATTCAGGATGATGCCCTGCATGCACGTCGGCGTGTTCTGGTTCTTCTCGCCGAGGTCTGCGTCCGTCGGGTAGCCGAGCTCGTCGAGCCGTGCTTCGAGCCGGTCGAACTTCTCCTCAAGCGTGAGGTTCTTCGTCGGGCCAACCTCAAAATTGAGGTATGTCCGACTTTTGTCAATCTTGCGGTTCGCGTGCCGAATCTGAGGGTCGGCCCTGCGCTCCTTATCGTTGTGTCGCAGCCATGCTTTAGCTTGGCTGCGGGACTTGGCTCGGCCATTGTGCCAATTGCCATTCGCCATTTCCTCGCTCCAATCGAATCGTCGCTCGCAGGTCAAAGGCGATGCCCCCGGCAGGGGGGTGTCGCCTTTGCACATATGCAGGCACCCCATTACAGTTTGAGCCGCCCTTACGGACGGCTCAAACTGTAATGGGGTGCCTGCATTCAAAGAACGATGGGGAAGCTGGCGGAGTTCGTCGAGGAGGCGTTTGTGGACAAGCTTGGCTAGTCGGCGCGCGGCATCCGTCCGAAGGGCCTGAGCCTGATGTTCGACCGTGGTCAGGCCTTCAGTTCCGGGGCTGCGACGTCGGATGGTTTACCTGCGGCGACTTCTCGCTTTCATGTGCCGCGAGGTAATTCAGCGATCACCCCGCTGTGTGGCGGGAGCTCCCGGCAGCAGGTTCATCCGTCGACGACGACCATGACGTCGCCGGTCGCATGCCCGCCCGCTACCGATGACGCCATCGTCTTCCCATTGTGGAGGCTAAGGACGATCAAAGCTTCAATAATGTGTAATCTTTTACTATCCGAAAAGTTCAAAAACGTGTAAACTAATTGATACAATAAAACTTAATAACGTGCAGATATAAATGTGTCCAAGCCTGCGGACACGGGAGCGGAGCCTTTCATGTTTCAGCGAAAGATCTACGATAAGCTCTTGGAGTGGAAGTGTAGGAGCGGCGGTTCCACGGCCCTACTTATCGAGGGTGCCCGCCGCGTCGGCAAGTCGACGATTGCTGAAGCGTTCGCGCAGCGCGAATATGCCTCCTATGTGCTTGTTGATTTTTCCTTGGTGACTGAGGAGTTCAAGCAGGTGTTTCTCGATACGCGCACCGATCTCGAGAGCTTCTTCTTATATCTTTCCGCGGCGTACGGTGTTGAGCTTAAAGAGCGCGACACGCTTATTATTTTTGACGAGGTGCAGCTCTTTCCACCCGCGCGCGAGTTCGTCAAACACCTGGTTGCCGATGGACGATACGATTACCTTGAGACTGGATCACTTGTCTCGTTGCGCGCGAACACTAAGGACATCCTTATTCCCTCCGAGGAGGAGTCGCTGTCCATGGGACCCATGGACTACGAGGAATTTTTGTGCGCCATGGGGGAAAGGCCGCTCGCCCAGCTCATCCGCCGCTCTTTCGATGTCTTGCGGCCGCTTCCCGATGACTTGCACCGCAAGGCGCTGCGCCTGTGGAATGAATACCTTCTTGTTGGCGGCATGCCCCAAGCCGTTGCCGCATATCAAAGCAGCCGCGATATGGCGAAGGCGGACCGCGCGAAGCGCCTCGTGCTCAAGCTCTATCGCGAGGATATTGAGAAATACGGGGGTGTTGCCGCAAAGCGTCTAAAGGCGGTCTTCGATGCTATTCCAGGCCAGCTATCAAAGCATGAGAAGCGTTTGGTATACACACAGGTTGTACCGGGATCGAGATCGCGCGATTACCTCACGGCTTTTGCGTGGTTTAGGGAGGCGGCGACGGTAAACCTCTGTACGCTCAGCACCGACCCATCACTTGGCCTTGCGCTGACTGAGGACGAAGCGACCGTAAAGTGCTATATGGGCGATACCGGCCTGCTCTCAACGATGGCGTTTTCAGCGCCCGAGGAACGTCTGTCCGAAGTCTACCGACAGGTGCTGTTGGGCGATTCGGGTGTGAACGAGGGCATGCTTGTCGAGAACGCCGTCGCCCAGCAGCTTGTCGCATCGGGGCATGGGCTCTTTTTCTACAGCAAAGCATCGAACGATAAAGACGAGCGCATGGAGATTGATTTCCTTGTCGTCCGACCGTTTGCAGACGCGGGGGGGAAGCCGCGCGTGACTCCTCTTGAGGTGAAATCGGGCAAGCGCTACACCACGGTCTCGATGGACAAATTCAAGCGAAAGTTTGGTTCGCGCGTGGGCACTCGCATCATTCTGCATCCCCGCCCGCTTTCGGTTGAGGGCGATCTGTGGAGGCTGCCTGTCTACATGTGCGGATGCTTGTAGCCGGCAACGGCGGACGATCCATCTGCTGCTGCCGTTCTGCTTTATGGTGTACAGTAATTGTGCAAGATAAGGCACATTCGTTGCCCTTCGCGAGAGGAACATTGCTTTTCGCGAGAGGATGAAAGAGAGAGTCATGGAATCCCAGGCTTACCCGATGCTGTTCAGCCCCATCAAGGTCGGTACGCAGGAGGTCAGGAACCGCGTGTTCATGCCGCCCGTGTCCACCAACCTGGCCGACCACGGCTACGTCACCGACGCGCTCGTCGATCACTACACGGCCCGCGCCAAGGGCGGCGTGGGCCTCATCATCACCGAGGTCGTGACCGTCGAGCCCACCTACACCTACCTGCCCGGCGACATGTGCTGCTATGACGACACCTTCATTCCCGGTTGGGAGAAGCTCGCCTCCGCCGTCCACGAGCACGGCGCTAAGATCCTGCCGCAGCTCTTCCACCCCGCCTACATGGCGTTCAACGTGCCCGGTACGCCGCGCCTGATAGCGCCCTCCTTCGTGGGCCCGTCCTATGCCCGCGAGGCGCCGCGCCCCATCACCATCGACGAGATCCACGAGCTCACGCGCCAGTTCGGCGACGCCGCCGTCCGCATGCAGAAGGCCGGCACCGACGGCGTCGAGGTCCATGCCGCGCACGCGCACGGCATGCTCGGCGGCTTCCTCTCGCCGCAGTACAACAAGCGCACCGATGAGTACGGCGGCAGCCTGGATGCGCGCATGCGCTTCCTGCTGGAGGTCATCGCCGAGATCCGCGAGCGCTGCGGCAGGGACTTCATCATCGACGTCCGCATCTCCGGCGACGAGTACACCGATGGCGGCCTCACCCTCAACGACATGATCTACGTGTCCCGCCGCCTCGAGAAGGCCGGCGTCGACATGATTCACGTCTCGGGCGGCACCACCATCAAGCGCGGCTCGGCTATTCCCGCCGCGGGCACCAAGCAGGCCAGCCACGCCGACCTCTCGCGTGAGATCAAGAAGCACGTGACCATCCCCGTGGCAACCGTGGGCCGTATCAACGAGGCCTGGATCGCCGAGGAGCTCATCGAGGACGGCGCCGCCGACATCTGCATGATGGGCCGTGCCAACCTGTGCGACGCCGAGTTCTGCAACAAGGCCGCCGCGGGGCGCGCCGAGGAGGTTCGTCCCTGCATCGGCTGCCTGCGCTGCCTGAACGGCATCATGTTCGGCAAGCCCATCTCCTGCACGGTCAACCCGGACGTCGAGCACGACGAGGCGGGCTTCGAGCCGGCGACCGAGAAGAAGGACGTGCTCGTCGTTGGCGCGGGTCCGGCCGGCATGGAAGCCGCCTTCATCGCCGCGCAGCGCGGTCACCACGTGGTGCTCGTGGATAAGCAGGAGGAACCCGGCGGCCAGCTGCGCATCGCGTCGGTGCCGCCGGCGAAGCAGGAGCTCACCCGCGTGATCAAGTACCAGTCCAGCCGCCTGGCCGACGCCGGCGTCGACGTCCGCATGGGCGTCGAGCTCACGGCCGAGGACATCCAGCGAGACTACGCGGGCTACGAGGTGGTCCTGGCCTATGGCGCCGAGCCCATCGTCCCCGGCTTCATGACGGGCTTCAAGCAGGTCATGACTGCCGACGACCTGCTGGCCGGTCGAGCCTTCCCGGGTAAGAAGATCGTTATCGTGGGCGGCGGCTCTGTGGGCTGCGAGACGGCCGACTACCTGGCCCCGCTGGTCAACGACCTCGCGCCGTCCAACCGCGACGTCACACTCATCGAGATGACCCGCACGCTCGCCGCCAACGAGGGCGGCGCCGGCCGCGCGGTGCTCGTCACGCGCATCCTCGACAAGGGCGTGCACGTGCTCACCGAGGCGAAGCTCACGGGTGTGACCGAGGACACCATCTCCTACGAGAAGGACGGCGAGGAGCACGTGATCGAGGGCGCTGACACCCTGGTGCTCGCGTTGGGCTACCGCCCCAACACCGCGCTCGCCGACGCGCTGGCCGAGGCGGGTTTCACCTGCCATGTGCTGGGCGATTCCAAGCAGTGCGGCAACCTGCGCGACGCCATCGGCGCCGGCTACGAGGTGGCTTGCGAGCTGTAGCGCCTCGCGTCGCTTTGGACGAGTCCGCTTCTGCTTGCCAACCTGACGCGTGACGGGCTCGCCTTCCGTCATCTGGGCAGCATGGGGATCCGGCTTTCGAGCCGGATCCCTTTTCCATACCGTGCGACCGCGGTGCGGGGGCTTTGATAGGGCCTCTCGGCTCGCCTTTTCACGCGAGCCGAGCGCCCGTCTGCAGTCCGGGCTCGCGCCGGCGGCGCTCTGGTGGATTTTCGTGCACTTGGAGGCAGCGAAGCGTTTTCGTGCACTTTTAGGCAGCGGGCGCCGCCGTTCCGCGGATTTGGCTGCCTTTGGATGCACCAAATCGCTTCGCTGCCTCTAAGTGCACGAAAAACGCAACGGCCCAGACGCCCTGCCGCCCCAGACGCCGCGACGGCCCAGACGTCGCGACGGCCTCGCGGGCCGGACGGCAGCTGCCGCCCAGCCGCCCCAGACGCCGCGACGGCCCGGGCGCCCAGCCGCCCCGGACGCCGGCGACCGCGGTTCGGGCTGCAACGTGCATCTGGGTGCGCCGGCCTGTGCGCGCGGCGAAGCGCACCCATTTCCTGAGATAGCCTGAGATAGTTTTTCGGCGGCATCGCGATGATGGCGAGGCGATGTCGCGTCACGATTCCAAAACAGCTGCTACGATGCTGCACGTCGAGACAAAAGGGGGAAGCTATGAACGACGATGTAAGGGAAATGGGCGCTGCGGACGCGCCCGGATGCACGGATTCCGCCGTGCCTTCCGTGTTGTTTTTCGACGTCGACGGCACGCTGGTGTGGAGCGATCCCGCCGAGCGCGATGTGGACGGCGACGAGGACTTTTTGGATATCAAGCCCGCTCCAGGCGTGCCGGAGGCGTTCGCTCGGTTGCGCGAGCGCGGCCAGTTGACGTTCCTCTGTACGGGCAGGCCGCTTCCGCTGGTGTCGCAGGCGTTGCTCGACCTGGGGTTCACCGGCATCGTGAGCGGCGCGGGCGCCTGCGTCTCGATGGGGGATGAAATCGTGTTCGAGACGTTGATCGACCCGGACGTCGTCCGCGAGATGGCGCAGCTCGTGCTCGATCTGGGCGGCACCGTGATGTTCGAATCGCGCGAGCAGTCGGTGGTCGTTTCTCCTGATGACAGCAATCCTGCGATCGCGTGGTTCCCGAGCATCCCCGTGGCGCATTCGGTGGAGGAGATGGAGCGCCTGGCTCCCCGCATGCGGTTCGGCAAGGTTGCCACCATGGGTAGAATCGAGTGGATCACCGATGCGTTCACCAGCTTCATCGACGGGCGCTTCACCGATTGCTTCATGGGGTTCTCACATGAGTTCAGCCCGATCGGCGTCAACAAGGGCACGGGCGTTCGCCATGTGCTGGAGCACCTGGGGAGGGGCGTCGAGGGAACGTTCGCCTTCGGCGATTCGGAGAACGACCTGCCCATGTTCGATGCGGTGGAGACGAAGGTCGCGATGGCAAACGGCTTGGAATCTGTGAAAGCGCGCGCGGACTACGTGACCGGTCACGTCGCTCATGGAGGCATCGAGCAGGCACTGCGCCACTTCGGCCTCATATAGGCTCTGCGCCGTCGCCGTTTCATACCTCAAAAGGGGGACAGGCACTTTTCTGAGACCGTCGCATCAACGCCGTTTGCGCGGCGCGCCGACACCTCGGAAAAGTGCCTGTCCCCTTTTTGAGACTCGGATATGAGGCCTATCGTATATTCTTTGCGGGGGATTGGAGCGCGCTTGGGAACCTTGGTGCCATCGCTGCGCACGGTGCCATTCCAAGGATTTTGACAAGCCCTTCTACCGCGGTGATGCCGCTCCGAGCGCGAAATCTACCGTTTGCCGTTTATCGAGAAACGGGTACCGTCCTGCTAAAAGCGTCCGTCCGTTTATGCACATCACCCTACTATGGTATGCAGTCTGTATACCTTTTAGAAAGGAGAAGGCATGGGATTCAAACGGGCCGCGGGCCTGGGCGCACTCACGCTGGCGGTCGCCGCGGCGGTTACGGGTGCAGGTGTCGATGCCGCCTATGCAGCCGGCGCGACGCCTGAGCTGCTTCCGGTGCCCAAGTCTGCAACCTATCAGGACGGCGCGCTCACGCTGTCCAAGGTTGAACTCGTGGGTACGGACGTCGCCGACGCCGACGCCGTCCGCGAGGTGAAGGAACTTCTCAGCGCCGCCGGCATTCAGGTAACCGAGCGCACCGCCGAGCAGGGCGCCACCAAGGGTGCGACGGCGATCTACCTCACCGAGGCCGACGATACCTGCTCTGCGCGCGACGCGGCGGCCACCGCCATGGGCCTTGCCGATGCGGCCAGGCTCGATGAGGAGGGCTACGTCCTGGGTGTGGACGCTGCCTCCAAGACCATCGTCCTCACCGGCGCGAGCGGCGACGGCAGCTACTATGCCGCGCAGACGCTCGCCCAGCTCATCGAGGGCAAGGACGTCCCCAACGCTCGCATCTCCGACGAGCCGGCGCTTCCGGTCCGCGGCACGATCGAGGGCTTCTACGCGCGCGGCCAGGAGGACTGGTCGTGGGAGGACCGTATGGAGCAGGTGCGCTTCTACGGCGAAACCAAGATGAACACCTACATCTACGCGCCGAAGGAGGACCCGTACCACCGCGATCGCTGGCGCGAGCCCTATCCGCAGGACCAGATGGACAAGATGGTCGCCCTCGTCAAGGAGGCCAAGGCCAACAAGGTCGACTTCGTGTTCGCGCTGTCGCCGGGAACCTCCATCAACCTTACGAGCGAGTCCGATTTCCAGGCGCTCGTCAACAAGTGCAAGCTCATGTACGACAACGGCGTGCGCGACTTCGCCATCTTCTTCGACGACATCAATAACAAGGACGGCGCGGGCCAGGCCAAGCTCCTCAATCGCTTCAACAAGGAGTTCATCAAGGCCCAGGAGGAGCCCTGCACGCTGGCGACGGTTCCCACCGAGTACGATTCGAACGCGATGCTCAACGGCGCGGACCTCAAGGACTACACGAAGAGCTTCTCCGAGAACCTCGATGCCGATATCGAGGTCCTGTGGACCGGCAGCGCCGTCGTGCCCGATGGCATCTCCACCGACGATGCTGAGTTCATCACCGGCGTTTACGGCGACCGTGCCGGCATCTGGTGGAACTATCCCTGCAACGACTACCAGCTCGACAAGCTGGCCATGGGCCCCATCCACGGCATCGATAAGGCGGTCTTCGACAAGATCGGCTATTTCGTCATGAACCCCATGGGCCGCGCCAGCCTTTCCCGCATCACGCTGGGCACGGGCGCGGACTATTCATGGAACGTCGAGGACTATGACGAGGACGCTTCCCTCGAGGCCTCCTGCGAGCTCGCTTACCCCGAGCTCGCCGAGCACGTCCGCACGCTCGCGCTGCACTCTTCGCAGGTGTTCGGCGGATCGTTCTCCTGCGGCCGCCCCGACGCCCCGCAGGCGCAGGCGCACGCCGCCGCGGCGCTGAAGTCGATCGTCACCGCAGAGGATCCGGCCAAGGATGAGAACGTCCTGGCCCTGCGTGCGGATATGAAAGCCATGGTCGACGCTTCCGCCGCGCTCAAGGGCGGCGACTTCGACGCCGTCAGCGCGTTCGTGACCAAGCTGGGCGACGTGGGCCGCGTGGGCGATAAGGCGATCGACCTGCTCATCGCCAAGGTGAAGGGCGATCAGACCGCCGTGACGTCGCTTACGTCCCAGATCAACGGCTCGATGTCCGCGCTGCAGTACGGCAAGCAGGTCTCCGAGCGCAGCATGGTGTACTTCATCAAGGACGCGTTGGCGTACGAGATCGAGCCCACGGCGGGCTTCGAGGTGGGTGCCTCGCTGGTCCAGAAGGGCACCGAGGTAACCTTCCGTAATACCAGCTCCTCCTCGGCCGTCGAGTACGAGTGGAGCTTCCCCGGCGCGACCACGGCGACGTCCGACGAAGCCGAGCCCACCGTCGTGTACACGAAGCCCGGCCGCTACGATGTGACGCTTACGGTCCGTAACCGTTTCGGCGAGGATACCGTGACGAAGAAGAGCGCCATCTACGTCGTCGATTCCATGCCCGAGACGATGGAGAACCTCGCGCTGCACAAGAAGGCGACGGCGAATCGTCAGACCAACAGCAACGAGGCCGCCGAGAAGGCTGTCGACGGTTTGGTGCTGGGCAGCAAGTGGTGTGCCGAGGGCACGGGCGGACATTATCTCATCGTCGATCTGAACGAGGTCTACACACTGTCGAATTTCCGCATCCACCATGCGGAGGCCGGCGGCGAGGGCGCGACCTCCAATACACGCTCGTTCACGATTTCCGTCAGCACGAACGGAACCGATTACACCAAGGTCGTGGACGTGACCGATAACACCCTGGGTGTGTCCGAGCACGCGATCACGCCCACGCCGGGCCGTTACGTACGCCTCGATGTGCGCCAGGCCGTGCAGCCCGGTACGCAGTGGCCGGCGACGCGCATCTTCGAGTTCGAGGCTTACGGCATCACCGGCGATGTGTCGCAGCTGCCCGAGTACATGGCGCCCGACACCGCCGAGCTTGAAGCGCTGATCGAAGAGGTTTCCGGTTTGCCCGAGGCCGACCATACCGCCGCTACCTGGGGTAAGCTCATCGAGGCGCGCGATGCGGCCACCGCGCTGCTCGCTCGTGGCGATAAGACCCAAGACGAGGTCAACGCAGCTCGCGATGCCCTGACCGCCGCCCGTGACGGGCTGGTGAACGTGGCCGAGCTGAAGGCGGCGATCGCTAAGTGCGACGATCTGGTTGAGTCCGACTACACCGCTGAGAGCTGGGCCGTCCTCGAGGCAGCCCGCGCCGAGGCGGAGAAGCTGCTTGCCGATGCCGGCGCGACCCAGGAGAAGGTCGATGACGCGGTCAAGAAGCTCGACGAGGCCCGCGCCGGCCTGAAGGCCCCTGAACCCGAGGTCGACAAGTCCGCGCTCCAGGCCAAGTACGACGAGGTCAAGGACCTCA
>URKM01000045.1 GCA_900548365.1 uncultured Collinsella sp.
GCACGGCCAGTTGATCCACATGAAGGGAGCGACACCAGAGTTGTTCTGGAACGTGCTGGCAAAGTTGTTATCGATCTTGCCCCAGACGCGGCCACCGGTGTTGACGACCTGGATGTTGTCGGGAAGATCGCTGTACCAAGCCTCACCGTAGCCCATGTAGTTCACCGGGCAGAAGATGATGGTGTCCTTGAGGCCGGGGTACTTGAGCGACCCGTCCTCATTGGTTGCCTTCTGCTGCTCGTGAATCCAGTTGGTCATATCGGTGCACAGCTTGATGTACAGGGCGTTGCCCTGGTTGCCGGCATCGTCGGCGAGGATGGCGATCTGGCGAACGCCGTGGTCCATAACCTGCGTGAACTTTTCCTTCAGGATCGCAACGGAATCATCGTAGTTCGCGTTGGTGATGGGGTTGCTCATGAAGGGGTGCAGCGCATAGACAAAGCGGCACTTCGACTCGTTGCCGGCCTTTGCCAGCGGGTCGATCTTCTCGGTGAGCTCCTCCTCGGTGTAGAGGGTGCGCCACTGAGCGTTGTGCTTGGGGTCGTCCTTCGGAGCGTACACGTATGCGTTGAGCTTATAATAGCCGCCCCACTTCATGAGGTTGACGCGGTCCTCGGTGCTCCAGGGATTGCCATAGTAGCCCTCGATGAAGCCACGGGTGATGACGTCGGCGTAGTCTGCAACGGTGAAGGCGCGCAGAGATGCGCCGTCGGTCTGCTGCAGGATCTGGTACAGGGTGGTCAGACCGTAGTATGCGGCGTCGGTGCTGGCGCCCAGAACGATCACGCGGTCGGGCGTATCGCCCTTGGCGGGCAGCGAAGCGAGCAGATACGCATCGGTCTTGCTGAACAGGTCGTCGGCCACGGTCAGCTCGCCGGACTTGGTAAGCTCGGTCACCATGGTGTCGACGACGCCGTTGGAGCCCTTGACGCCCACCAGGATGTTGGTGGAGCGCTTGCCACCGAGCCCCTTGGCCTTCTTGGCCTTCATGCCCTTCAGAGCCAGAGACTCGTTGAGGCGCGCTTCGGTATCCGCATCGATGCCGTCCTCGAGCACGACGTTCGCTTCCTTGCGAAGCGTCTGCGTGCCCTCGGCATAGGTCACCGCATGCGGAGTGGGATAAATCTGGTAGTCACCCTCTGCGGCCCAAGCGGGTGCGGCGGCACCGAATGCCGTCAGCACACACAGCGTTAGGGAGCAGAGGATGAACGACCAAATTGTCCGATTACTCGAAACAGTTCGATTCATTCATCCTCCTACTTGCTGTACGAACAGTACTATTGCAGCGCAGCGTGGCGCCCTGCCGAGCAACAGGGGCGCAACGCTGCACAAGCAACCGAAACGAAGATTACTTTATCAAAAGCACCGCCCCCGAAGGAGCGGTGCTTTCACCCGAGATTATGCCGTAAGGCATATCCCATTATGAGCTTGCTACTTCACCAGGTCCTTCTCCGCCATGCGGTGCAGGAACGCAGCCATGTCGCAGCGGACGATCTGGTCGTAGGGGCGGAACGTCTTGGTGCCGTCGGCCTCGGTCCAGCCGGTGGAGACGCCCGACGCCGCCAGCCACAGCACGGCCTCGCGGTGCGGCGTGTCCTTCGTCACGTCGGCGAAGGCGTCCTTGGCCTCGAACTCCGGCTCGCCGGCCATGCGGTACAGGAACGCGGCCATGTCGCAGCGGGTGATCTCGGCGTAGGGGCGGAACTCGGCGGTGCCGTCGGCGTTCTTCCAGCCGGTGGAGATGCCCTCCGCGGCGAGCCACAGGATGGCGTCGCGGTGCGGGGTGTCCTTGTCGACGTCGGTGAAGGCCGGGGCCTTATCGGCGTCGAACTTCGGCTCGCCGGCCAGGCGGTAGAGGAACGCGGCCATGTCGGCACGCTTCACCGTGGCGTAGGGGCGGAAGCTAGACGTACCGTCAGCGTTCTCCCAGCCCTTGGAGATGCCGTTGGCGGCCAGCCAGACGATGTCGTCCTTATGGGGCGTGCCATCGATCACGTCATTGAACTCGATGTCGCCAGGCTCGGGATCGGGCTTAGCGCCGTCGAGACGCAGCGCCACGATAGCCTCGGCAAGCTTCTGGGCGGAGTTGTAGACGGCGTTCACGTCGCCGGCCTGCGAAGCCAGAACGTCCTTCGAGGCGGACAGCGCCGTCTGCATCGCATCCCACGTTGCCTTGGTGAACTGGTCGTGCTTGCAGGGACCATCCTGCTTGACGAGCTCGGCAGCGGCGATAACGGCCTTCAGGCGATCGAAGTTGGGAGCAGCAGCGGCATCGGACAGACGAAGCTCCGCTGCAGCACCGTTGCCGTTGTTGGCCTTCACCCAAACGAGCTTGACAGCCTTCACGCCGTTCTGGCGATCGAACTTGATCATGATCGGGTCGAGGCCGGTGACGTTGAGGTCGCCCTCCTTCACCTTGGTGAAGGACGTACCGTCGGTGCTGACCTCGATGCGGTACTTCTGGATGTTACCGTTGGTGCCCGTCTGGCGCGGGGTGTACTGAATGCCGTCGACATCCATCGGAGCCTTGCCGGTCAGCGTTACCCAGTGCTCACCCGTGGTAATGCTCCAGTCGCTGTGCCACATGGAGCTCAGGTTGCCGTCGAGCGTCTTGGACGCGTCGTCGCCACCCTGGTGCGAGCTGTCCTTCGCAACGAGCGTTGCGGGATCGATAAGGGTCAGGTCGGTGCTGGCCTTCGGCTTCAGGCCGTCGAGAGCGCGTACGATCTCGGCGGTATAGCCGTCAACGGTCTCCTGCATGGAAGCGGGGAGATCAGAGCGGACCTTGCCCCATGCCATCTGGAGGGTGGCAACGGAGTCATCGGTGAACAGGTCCGTAAGGGTCTCGGCGTAGTCGCCGCCCTGCAGCTGCGCATAGGCGTCGATGCGGCAGTAGTCGGCCTTATCGAACTCGGTCTTCTCAAGCAGCGCGTTGATCTTGGTCGTAAGGTCGGCGATGACCTCGGCGGACGGATCCATCTGCTTGAAGACGTCATACGCCTGGTCGAGCAGCTCGCGCATGCCCTCGATCTTGTGGGACTTCAGGACCGACTCAGCCGTAACGACGGCGTAGTCGAGCTCCATGGTGGAGTTGAACTCCTTGGCCGTGGAGATGCGGACGTCGTCGACATAGCCCTGGAAGGCATTCGTCTTGGAGCCGATGACGTTCACGGGGAACATGGTAGTTGCCTTGAGAGCCTTACCCTCGGCAGCCTTGTCGCCGTCGCCCAGCGTGTCAACAAGCTTGCCGTTGACATACAGGTGAGTCTTGTTGAGCTCGTTCTTAAACTCAAGCTCGACCCACTCGTTTACCGGCAGCTCGTAGTTAAAGGAGAAGACGTGCTTCTCACGGGTAAAGCCGACTTTGCCGGTACCCTCCTGCACAGCCATGATCTGGCCGTACTCGGACTCGAAGAGAACCTGCGGCTCGGTGGAAGCGCTCGTGCGCTTCACCTTCACGCGAAGGTCATTGCCCAGGCCGATGGTGGTGAGCGCATCGTCCTTCACGGAAACGAAAGACTTCTCGCCGTTGAGCTTGAGGGCGTTGCGGCCATCAACCGTCTCGATCTTGGCATTCTCACCAGCAACGAGGTCACGCTTCAAACCAGAGGCGTCGGACATATCGTCCATGTTCCACTGGGCTACGACGCCAGACTCGGTCTTAGCGACATCGTAGTGGAAATTGGTGCTGGGCTCGTCGCCGAGCTGCTTGGAGAGCTGCTTGGCCTGCTGAGTATTCAGCGAGCCGCGACCCCAGGAGTTGGCACCGAAGAGGCCGGCAGCGGCGGTAATACGGTCGTACACGTCGTGCTCGGTAATGCCGTTCTCCAGGTAGTCGGTCATATCGTTCCACACCGCGAAGGCGCCGCCGATGACCTGCGGGTCGCCCGCAGGGATGACCACGT
This sequence comes from uncultured Collinsella sp., assembly GCA_900548365.1. Lineage (GTDB taxonomy): Bacteria > Actinomycetota > Coriobacteriia > Coriobacteriales > Coriobacteriaceae > Collinsella. The sequence continues at coordinate 3,906 of URKM01000045.1, forward strand.
CGCTGATGCTGTTCAGCGGGTCGGTGTAGACCGTGTTGTCGTACAGGTAGTCGTAGTAGTAGCCAGCGTTGGGCACGATGTAGAAGTGACCGTCATTGCAGTCAATAAGGTCGAAGCCCATCTCATACATCTTGTCCATGTTGGCATAGCCCCAGTTCCAGAGGTTGATCTGGGCGCGAGGCTCGCCTTCCTTGCCATTCACGTGAATGGGATCGCCCTCGGTGTACTGAGACAGAGAACCCCAAACGCGCGGGGTCTTGCCATTTGCGCGGGCATAATCAAACATCTCGTTGACGAACTTGCGATACAGCGGACCGGACTCAGCCTTAGAGCCGACATTGTATTCGTCAGCGCCAACATGAATCACATCGGTGCCGGCGAAGACAGCATCGTCGCCGCCAATGAGATACTCGTCAAAGATGCTCTTCACGAAGCCGAGGCTCTGGCCGAACTTGTCACCGCGGAGGTCGAGGTGGTCATTCTGACGGCCGTTGGTGCCGTAGCGCAGGTCCGGACGGACCTTGGTAAGCGCCAAAGAGTGAGCCGGGGTATCGATCTCGGGAACAATATTCACGCCGAGCGCGGCGGAATGCTCGATGTACTCCTTGAAGTCAGCCTTGCTATACCACACGTCGGTAGAGGTGAGGTCTGCCTTGTTCTCGCCGCCCTTCTTAATGTTGGACTCAAGGCGGAAACCAGAGTACGCCTTCATGGCGTCCTCGCCCTTGTTCGTGTAGTACTCAAGCGGAATGAGGTTGTCATTCAGGTGGACCTGGAAATCGTTGAGCTTGAACCAAGCAAGCTGCTCGGTCATCTGCTTGAGCCAGTCCAGCGTGAAGGTCTTACGACCAACGTCAAGGATAAGGCCGCGTACCTTATACAGCGGATAGTCGCGAGCGGTACCAACAGGGAAGGTTTTATTGCCGGTCTTCATGCCCTGGAGGATGGTCTTGGCACCCCAGTTAGCGCCGGCGACCTTCTCGGCAGTCACGGTGATCTTGTCGCCCTTGGCCTCGACGAGGTAGCCCTCGTCCTGCAGGCCCTTGGACTTGTCAGCAGTCAACGTAAAGAAGATATCGCCCGCGTTGGCAGACGTGCCCTTGACGACCGACAGCTCAACACCGGTTACCTTGGCGAAGTCCTTGGCAAAGTCGTCAGCCATGATCTTGAGGGAGTCATCGCTAAAGACGACGCGCTTGGCGGAAGCCGCGGCGAAGGAGCCGGTACCGCCGACCCACTCGCGGAGCTCGGGCAGGATCGACGGAGCCGCATTGCCAGCCTTGGCTGCTGACAGCGTGCCGGGAACGGCAACGTCAAACTCCTTGAACGCGTAATCGGTGTTGTCCTTCTTATTGGTGATCTTGAAGGAAGCCTTCACCGTCACGTTCGCGATGGGATGGAAGATCGTGCCATCGAGGCCGATGACCTGCTCGTAATCGGTACCGTTGTACTTGATCTCATAGCCCTCGGGAGCCTCGGGGAGCTCGTACTGGAGCGTCTGGGTCTCAGCGGTAACCGGATCGATCTTGATGTCGTTCAGATACTCGGCGGGCTGCTTTGCGGGCGCGGGCGGAACCTCGTTCCAAGCCTCGAACTCCATGCAGGAGGCGCCCCAACCAAGAACCTGGGTAATCTCGAGCTTCACATAGCGACCCGTCGCAGGCTGCTCAAGGGTGATCTTGCTCGTAGCATCCTTGTTGTTGGCAGTCTGGTAAACCGGGGTTCCCCAGTTGGCGGTCGCGGGATTGTTCCAGCACGCCTCATCACTCGAAGCGTAAACCTTGAACGCAGTGGAGTAGTTCTCCGCGTTCTCCCACATAGCCTCGATATACTTAAAGGTCTCTTCCTTGCCAAGGTCAACGGCGAGCCATTGCGGCTGGTCGGCAGACGGCCTAGTCTCGGTCATCCAGCGATCGGCCTTGCTGTCCTTCTTCTTGCCGTCGACAGCACGGGCACCGTTTTCGTTGTGATAGTCGACGCTGGCCTTCGTTGCCTTCTTAAGCGCGAGGTTCACAGCGTCGGCAGGCTCGGGATCAATGGTGGCGCCCTTGGTATTCATGACCTCAAGCTCGCACACGGAGATACCGTACGGCCCATTCATAGCAGTGACGTCAAGCTTGACGTAACGACCGGACTTAGGAGCATCCAGGGTAACGGTGCTTACAGCCTCGTTAGTGCCCTTTCCAACATGCACGGGATCGCCCCATGCCTCCTTGGAGTCGGAAACGTAGAGCTTCCAATCCTTGCCGCTGTTCTCCTGGTCTTCCCAGGTGATAACGAACTTATCGACCTCAGTCGTCTTACCCAGGTCGACAACCGCCCATGCCGGTTCAGTGCTCTCAGTCATCCAGCGACCCGTCTTGGAATTCTTGTCGCCATCAGTCAGCTTACGGCCGGTGCCGTTGTACTCGCGATTAACTGTCACCTCCTTATTGAGTGCCAGGTTCGCGGGTCCGGCCGCATATGCGGCGGGCGTCGTGGAAACCACGCAGATCAGCGCGAGCGCCACTGCGAAGAAACCATTCAGCACCTTTCTTGCCCTTGATATCATTCCCTCTCCTTTTGTCTCACGATGTCGCCGCGATTCGACGACATTCGACCGACATAATCCATTTGACCTTACCGTTCACTTTCGTAAACGGCGGTTAGACACCGGTGAGCGGTATTCGAGAATATGCGGCTTTATACAGCTCAATATCGGGCTCGCGTGGTCACGAAGCAGCGCGCAGCCCCCGTAACCACGCGCTTTTTCGCTAGATGCTCACCTCTGCTTCGCTGTGCATATAGCCGTCATATTTCTGTATACATTTGTTCACCGAATCTTCTGCAATCTTTAATCGCTTTATTCATTCTTAAGTCTTTCGGTAAACGGTCGCCATTTGTCATGAGTGGTTATTCACATATAACTTGTATTTAATATGGAATACCACTAGCTGCAGGCTTGTTGCGAATCCTCTCAATGCGGCCTTCAGGCGCGAAGACCGTCGACCCGGCGAAGCAGGCGCCCAATATGCAAAACCATGCAGATAGACAGCTCATTCAATCCATTGGCCCCGGCCACGGCTCCGCCGCCGCCCCCATCTATATATTAGTACGCCTCCATTCGTACGAGACAGGCCGCACCGCCCCGCCGCTCCAGCCAGGTGCATTATGGTGTTACAAAATGTGCGCGATGAAGCCTGGAGAAAGGGCTATGTTTGGCCTAGGGAAGCATGCTATCCGGTATGACCGAAGGGGGACGCCATGCCTGAAGACCCGCAACTTGTTAAGCTCAAACATCTAGGCCGCTATGTCGTGGTGCGTCGCGCCATCACGCTCGCATGCGTATGCGCATCGGCCCTGCTGCAAACCTACGTTATCCAGGCATTCGTCAATCCCGCCAATCTGCTTTCGGGAGGGTTTACCGGCGTTGCCCTCCTTCTCGAACGCGTGGCCCATCTTATGGGCACCAGCCTGCCCGTATCCATAGGCGTCCTGCTGCTCAACATTCCCGTCGCGCTCTTTTGCTGGCGCTCCATAAGCAAGCGCTTCGTTCTCTTCTCCATGGTCCAGGTGGGATTGCTCAGCGCGTTTCTCGAGATCTTCTCGTTCCAGCCCATCTTGGGGGAGACGTTTCTCAACGTGATCTTCGGCGGCGTCTTGAACGGCATCGCCATCGCCATCGCCTTGAAAAGCGGGGCGTCTACCGCCGGCACGGACTTCATCGCCCTCTACGTTTCCAACAAGACCGGTAAGACGATCTGGCCCTATGTGTTCGCAGGCAATTGCTGCATCCTGGCGATCTTCGGCTCCATCTTCGGATGGGAGCACGCCGCATATTCCATTGTGTTCCAATTCATATCGACCAAGGCCATCGACGGCTTCTACCATCGGTACAACCGTTCCACCCTGCTCATCACCACCAAGAAGCCCCAGGAAGTGGCCCGCGCCTACACGAACACGCTCCATCACGGCGCCAGCATCATCGACGCCACCGGCGCGTTTAGCGGCGAGCCCGTCGGTATCATCCATACCGTGCTCTCCACCTACGAGGTGGGGGATGCTATCCGGCTCATCCGCTTCGTCGATCCGCGCGCCGTGGTCAACGTACTCAAAACCGATGACTTCGTTGGCAACTTCCATCGCGCCGGCATCGATGAACCGCTCCCAACCGAGGTCGAGAACGGCGAATCACCCGACTCGATCCTGGAGCTCATCGCGCGCAAGCAGCACGACAACCATGCGGACCGTTAAAATACGGGCGCAGCTTACGAGCATCTACCTGCACCGACAACCGACGCCCGGGCGCGCCGCCGTCCCGCTGTCTTGAAAAAGGCCGCCGCCATACAGCCGACGGCCCGTCTTCACTGGTATGTTGCCCGTTAGCCCGGTGGCGCCTTACACCGCCGCCGCCAGCTTCTCGGCGCGCTCCGCGGCAGCCAACGCCTCGATCACATTGGGCAGCAGGTCTCCCAGCAGCACGCCGTTATACGTAGAGTTGAAGCCGATGCGGTGATCGGTCACGCGGTCCTGCGGCTGGTTGTACGTGCGGATCTTCTCGGAGCGGTTGCCGTGGCCGATCTGGCTGGAGCGCTCGGCGCCCAGCTCTGCCTGCTGGCGCTCGAGCTCCATCTCGTACAAGCGGGCGCGCAGCATCTGCATGCAGACCTCGCGGTTCTGAATCTGGGAGCGCTGCTCCTGCGACTGGACCACCGTGTTGGTGGGCAGATGGGTGATACGCACCGCCGAGTAGGTGGTGTTGACGCACTGGCCGCCGGGGCCGGAGGCGCAGTAGGTATCGATGCGCAGGTCGGACTGGTTGATCTGGACGTCGATCTCCTCCGCCTCGGGAAGCACGGCGACGGTCGCCGTGGAGGTCTGGATGCGGCCCTGGCTCTCGGTCTTGGGCACGCGCTGGACGCGGTGGACGCCCGACTCGAACTTCATAACCGAGTACACCTTATCGCCCTCGACCTTGAACTCGATGCTCTTGAAGCCGCCCGCCTCGCTGGGGCTGGAGTCGAGCACGGTCATCTTCCACTTCTTGGACTCGATGAAGCGCTGGTACATCTTGAACAGATCGCCCGCGAAGATGGCGGCCTCGTCGCCGCCCGCCGCGGAGCGGATCTCGATGATGGTGTTCTTCTCGTCGTTCGGGTCGCTCGGGATGAGCATGAACTTGATATCCTCTTCCAGCTGGGGAAGCTTGGACTCGTTCTCGGAGATCTCCATCTGGAGCATCTCCTTCTCGTCGGCATCGCTTGCCTCGCGCAGCATCTCCTTCGCCACCTCGATGTCATCGAGGGCGGAGATGTACTCGCGCGCGGCGTTCACCAAGTCGGTCTGGTGCGCGTACTCCTTGTTCAGGCGGGTGAATTCCTTGATGTCGCTCGCGACGGCAGGGTCGGAGAGCTTCTTCTCAAGCTCCTGATAGGCAACGATGATCTTCTCAAGCTTCTCGCGCATGATGCACTCCTTCTAACAATGAATCAATGGTTCGCATGCCACGGCGAGCATGGCCGCTCGCCGGCGCGGCGCTTTTCGCAGCGCCGGGGTAAAAGGGCGGATGCGGCTCAACGCCGCCAGCCGTAACGGTGCGGTCGCGTGGTCGCACGCCAGTCAATTCATCCAGCTAGAGTTTATCGAACGCGAAATGCATGGAATGGTCCCCTTTCAACGGAGCTATGATACCCAAAGAATAGTCGAGAAACAACGAATCCCACAGAATGCGCAGGTCGTCCACGGCGCGGCATCCCGCCGCCTACAGCAGGGTCATCGAAAAGGATCGCGTGTCGGTCTCGCCGGGCTCCAGGATGGTCACGTTGTCGCGATGCTCGAACACATCGTCTTCCTCCGCAAGGGCGGCGTGCCCCGTCCAGGGCTCGACCGCCACGAAGGGCGCATCGGGCTGCGCCGACCAGATACCCACGAACTTGAAGCCGTCGAAAACGAGGCGCACGCCGCGGCCGGACTTCCTGCTCACCAGCTCGATGGTGTTGCCGGGCACATCGGAGAGCACCACGGTGTCGCAGTCGAACAGCTCGCGCGTGATGGGCAGCACGTCGGCGTCGTCAAGCGAGCGGAACGAGTTCTCGTACGTGAGCATGCCGCCCTCGACCATGGTGGGCGAATCCGCCGTCCAGGGGCGCGTGAAGCGCAGCTCGTAATCGTCGAACGCCTCGCCCTCCGTGCCGGGAGCGGGAACGTTGAACGCGGGATGGCCGCCCGCGGAGAACGGCATGGGGACGTCGCCGGCGTTGGTGACGGAGAAGGTCTGCGTGAGCGTCGCCGGGCCGGTGATGGCATAGGTCATGTTGAGAATGAAGCGATACGGATACGCCGCACGGGTCTCCTCGGTATCCACCAGCTCGAACGTGACGGACGAGCCGTCCTCGGCGACCTCCTTGACCGCATGCTCCATGTCGCGCGCGAATCCGTGCTTGCCCAGGTTGCACATGCCGGCGGCGGACTCAACGGGACCCCTGCCCGCAGCGCCGACCACGGGGAACAGCACCGGGGAGCTCTTGCCCCACCATGCCGAATCGGACTGCCAGAGATATTCCAGGCCGCCCTTCGCCAGCCCCCGCAGCTGTGCGCCCTGCGCGTCGATCCGCGCGACGACGCCGTCCTTTTCTATGGTTACGGTCTTCGACATTGCGACTCCTCTCGTTCGCGGCACCCTTGCGCGATATCCGCCGGGGCCCACCGGTCTGGGACGCGCGGCCGCGGCCGAGCCCCATCTCCTCTATTTATACCACCCGCCGCCCGCTACCCGTTGGTTGCCCCGCCTTCGACGCCGGAGCGTATAATGGCGGACGACTTTTCGACCAAGGAGACAGGCGCCCATGAACCGCACCGACCACGCACGAAGACAAGAACAGAGGCGCACCCGAGAGGTGCGCTCCGCCTGGATCGAAGCCGTGCGGCTGCGCACGCTGCCGCTGGCGGCTTCGGGTTCGGTCGTCGCCGCGGGCATCGCCGCAGCGCGCGGATGCTTTCGCTGGCACACGTTCGCCCTCATGTTCGCGGTGTCCATCCTGCTGCAGGTCATCGCCAACTTTGCCGACGACTACGGAGACCTGTCCCACGGCCTTGACGACGAGACGCGCGTGGGCCCGCAGCGCGGCATGCAGCGCGGCCTCATCACGCCTGCCCAGATGAAACGCGCCCTCATCGTGCTCTGCGGGGCGACCTTCATCCTGGGATGCCTGCTGGTGTGCACGTCTCTGGGAACCGGACCCGCCCTCCCCGGAGGCGCGCTCGCCGCTATCGGCGCGTTCATCCTGCTGGGCATCGCCGCCATCGCGGCAGCCGTCCTCTACACCGTGGGGCCCCATCCGTACGGGTACATCGGCCTCGGCGACGCCATGAGCTTCTTGTTCTTCGGCATCGTCTCGGTGCTCGGCGGCAGCTTCCTCTACATCCACGCCTTCGATGCCGCCGCCCTGGTCGCCGGCATCGCGCTCGGCCTGCCCGTCGCCGCCGTGATGAACATCAACAACATGCGCGATTCGCTCGATGACGCCGCGAAGGGAAAGCGCACCATCGCGAACAGGCTCTACGAGCTCGGACAGCGCAGCGCATCCATCTCGGGCGGCGAAGCCATGCGCGCCTACCACGCCGCGCTCGTCTACGGCTCGATGCTGTTCTTCATCGCGGCGCTCTTCATGATCCGCGGCGCCTCGCTGGGCACCTTCGTGCGCGCCGCCGCCCTCTGCGCGAGCTTTCAGCCGCTCATGAGCGCCCTCAATGGCATCGTCCATGAACCCGACCACACCAAGTTCGACCGCTTCATGGCGCCCACCAGCCTGGGAACGGTGGCGGTCGCCCTGGTCTTCACCCTCTGCGCGATGCTGGGATAGGGGCCGGTCGGCGAAACCGTCAGCGACGCGGATGCACCCGGGCCTCCGACGTCGAGCCCGAGCTGAACCGGCGGCAGGCTCCTCCTGCGCGGATACGCCCGGCCGGCGGCGCGGCGACTCCGGCGCACCGTTGCGCGAAATGCCGCGGCGCATCGCGCGCGCACGACGTATGCTTTCAGCAACGAGCTCGACGGCGCGACGGCCGGCCCTTCCCATATGCGGAGCCGCCGCCCATTTTTCGCCCGCGACCATAAGGAGCAGCCATGTTTTGCGATCAATGCGGCACACCCCTCGACCCCGACGCCCGATTCTGCCAAGCATGCGGGGCGCCCGCATCGGAAGGGGTGCAGGCGCCATCCCCCTCCGAAGATGAAAAGGCCGCGCCGCAAGGCGACGACGTCCCCTCAAGCGCGGACGAACCCGCCCCTCAAGACGTGGACGCCCCCGAGAAGCGCCGCATGCACCCCGCCGCCATAGCCGGCATCGCCGTGGCAGGCGCCCTCCTCGTCGGCGCCGGTGTCTTCGCCATGACGCAGCTCGCCCCCTCGTCGGACCCCACCACTATCGAAGCGAGCAATCCGTCGAAAGACGATGCCGGAAAAGACGAGGCGGACAACGGCGCGGACACCGCACCTGACGACGTCGACAACGGCGCGAAGACAGACGCCTCCTCCCCCACCGCTGCCACCAAAACCTTGATCGACCAGGCGAAAGCCCAAGGGCTACCCGTCTACACCGGCACCGTGCGCATCTTCGAGACCAACGCTCAGCTCGCCGAATTCCAGGGCCGCACGGATATCCTCCCCTACCTCGGAGCAGAAGGCGGTCCCTATGTCATCCTCGACCTGGGCGCACCGGCCGAGATCGATGCGTACAGTGGAGACGGGCAGAGCCACGGCATCGAGACCATGCAGCTCATCGAGCTTGGCAACGGCTACGGCGATACCGCGGACCCCTGGCGCGCGTTCGACGGCCAGCAGGTGAGCGTGACATGGACCGCCGTCTACATGCCGAGCGACGTGAGCCTCCCGGTGGAAGCCGGGCGCGCCGCCGACGCGCGGGCGCTGGACGAGCGCTGGAGCGCAAGCGCGGGCGCGGGCAGCGCGTCCTCCGCCGCACCTGTAGAATCCGCGAACTCGGGCTCCTACGTCCTGCCCGACTCCGCGACGCGCGTGTACAGCGTCAGCGAGCTCTCCGGGCTTTCGAGCTGGCAGCTCATGATCGCCCGCAACGAGATCTACGCCCGGCACGGGCGCGGCTTCAACGATGCCGAGGTGCGCAGCTACTTCCAAAACCAATCTTGGTACCAGCAGCGCTACACCGCGGAGGAGTTCGACGCCATGGCGAGCACCATCTTGAGCTCCATCGAGCAGCAAAACATCGCGAACATCCTCGAAGTCGAGGGCTAGGCGCCCTGCGGCGGCGAGGGCGGCGGCCCCTCATGCAAACCGACGAACCACCGTCCGCATCGGAAACGACGGGACGGTGGTTCTTTCTTTTTATAAAATTTATTTCGGTACCATATTGTTTGAAGGCGGCTATTATACTTTTCTCAAAACATGAGGGAAGGGAGAGTTCTGTGAACGGTCCGGAATTCAAGAGCAGCGATATGTCTGAAAGCGCGCGTCCGCCGGCCACCAGCCAGGAAGCACCGGCGGCCGGCGGCACCGCAAGCGCTCCGTCCTCGGACGCACTCGCCAGCAGCGCATCCGAAGCCCCGCACGCCGCGACCGAGCCCGTGGCGGGACTCGCCGACGCCCCCGCCGCCAGCCCCGCCGCTGCCGCCAGGCGCGCCCAGCGTCACCGTGAAGACCTGCCCGAGGCGCCCGACGCCACCGACGACCCCGTTATCGCCCGCGCGACGCGCATCCTCTCCAACCTGGGCTTCTGCGGCCACTACCTGCATTTCCACCGGGGAGGAAGATCCGGCCGCGCGCCCATCCTCTGCCTGCTCGAGAAGAACGGCGGCACGCTCTCCCAGCAGGAGCTCGGTCTGTTCTTCGAGCTCAAGCCCGGCTCGCTCTCGGAGATCCTCTCCAAGATGGAGGCCGCCGGCCTTATCAGCCGCGCGCGCGATCACCAAGATCGCCGCCAGCTCAAGGTGACGCTCACCGAAGCCGGCGCCGCCGCGGCGCGCATGGAGACGGAGATCCGCCAGCGCTTCCGCTCGAGCGCGTTCTCGAACCTTACCCCCGAAGAGCAGGAGACGCTCGCCGACCTGCTCGACCGTGTCCGCAACCGTTGGGAGGAGATCGATGGTTAAAACCCTTGCCGCATCCATCCGCGACTACCTCAAGCCCACCATCGCGACGCCGATCCTCGTCTTGTGCGAGGTCGCGTGCGAGATGACCATCCCGTTCGTCACAGCCAACCTCATCGACACCATCAAGGAGGGCGCGTCCGTCGCCCAGATCCTTCCGACCGCGGGCGTCCTCGTCGCGCTCGCCGTGGTGTCGCTGTTCTTCGGCGCCGCCGCGGGCATCACCTGCAGCCATGCGAGCTGCGGCTTCGCCAAGAACCTGCGACACGACCTCTTCTACAAGATCCAGACCTTCTCGTTCTCGAACATCGACCGCTTCTCCAGCTCCTCGCTGGTCACGCGCCTCACCACGGATATCACCAACGTGCAGCAAGCGTTCATGCTGATCATCCGCATCGCCGTGCGCGCGCCGCTGGTCCTCATCTTCGCCTTCGCGATGGCCTACGCCATGGGCGGCTCCGTCTCGTTCGTCTACCTGGCAATGATCCCGCTGCTCGGCATCGGCCTCGGCCTCATCATCCACAAGGTCACGCCGATCTTCACCCGCGTTTTCCATAAGTACGACGCGCTCAACGAGTCCGTTGAGGAGAACGTCACCGGCATGCGCGTGGTGAAGAGCTACGTGCGCGAGGACTACGAGAAGCAGAAGTTCGCCACCGCCGCCCAGGACGTCTGCGCCGACTTCACCCGCGCTGAAAAGCTGCTCGCGTTCAACAACCCGCTGATGAACTTCTGCGTCAACGGGGCGTTCGTCGTCATCATCTACCTGGGCTCCAAGCTCATCATCACCAGCCAGGCGACCGCCTTCGACGTGGGCCAGCTCTCGTCGACCTTCACCTATGGCTTCCAGATCCTCATGAGCCTCATGCAACTCTCCATGATCTTCGTCATGGTCACCATGGCAGAGGAGAGCGCGCGCCGCATCTGCGAGGTTCTGCAGGCAGAGCCCACCATCGCCAATCCGGCGAAGCCGGTGCGCGAGGTGGCCGACGGCTCGATCGACTTCGACCACGTGAGCTTCAAGTACTCCGCGCACGCCGAGCGCCAGGCGCTCGATGACATCGACCTGCACATCGCCAGCGGCGAGACCATCGGCATCATCGGCGGTACCGGCTCGGCAAAATCCACGCTGGTGAACCTCATCGCCCGCCTCTACGACGCGAGCGAGGGCGCCGTGCGCGTGGGCGGCGTGGACGTCCGCGACTACGACCTCGACGCCCTGCGCCACCAGGTCGCCATGGTCCTGCAGAAGAACGTGCTGTTCAGCGGCACCATTGCCGACAACCTGCGCTGGGGCGACGCCGACGCCACCGATGAGGAGATCCGCGAGGCCGCCCACCTCGCCTGCGCCGACGAGTTCGTCGACGGGTTCCCGAAGGGTTACGACACCTGGATCGAGCAGGGCGGCTCCAACGTCTCCGGCGGCCAGAAGCAGCGCCTGTGCATCGCGCGCGCCCTGCTGCGCCGGCCCAAGGTGCTGATCCTCGACGACTCCACGAGCGCCGTCGACACCAAGACCGACGCCAAGATCCGCGCCGGCCTCGCATCGTACCTGCCCGATACGACCAAGCTCATCATCGCCCAGCGCGTCTCCAGCGTGCAGGATGCCGACCGCATCATCGTGATGGAGGGCGGGCGCATCGCGAGCATCGGCACCCACGAGGAGCTGCTCGAGACGTCCGAGATCTACCGCGAGACCTTCACCTCGCAAAACAAGATG
>URKM01000046.1 GCA_900548365.1 uncultured Collinsella sp.
GCCCCATCCGGCCCCCGAGCCCCAGCCCCAGCCCCAGCCCCAGCCTGAGCAGAAGCCGGAAGGCGGCCAGGGTGCTACCGGCAAGCCGAACGGCGGCCAGGGCAAGCCCGGCACCGACGGCCCCCTTGCCCAGACGGGCGACCCCGCGCTGCTCGCCCTCGTGGCGACGGGCGCCCTCGGCGCCAGTGCGGTGGCAGCCGGCTGCCGCGCGCGCAAGCGCTCTCGCTAGGAGCGACGTCGCGCACGGGTGATGCGCGCATCGCATCGACGCGCGATCCGTGAAGATGAGAAGGCCTCCCTTCCCGTTGGTGGGAAGGGAGGCCTTTTGCGCTATCGGTGGGCTGGGCGTCCGGTGCGATATGGCGCGGCCGGCTGCCTGCGTGCGCCGTCCTACAGGTTGTAGAGATCGCGGAACTTGCCGGCGAGGTAGTCGCAGTAGAACGTCGCGTCGAACGGTGCTCCGCAGGCGCCCTGCACGAGCTCGGGGGCGTCCTTGCCGCGGCCCCAGCGCCAGATGTTCTCGCCCAGCCAGGCGCGAACCGGAGCGAGATCGCCTGCGGCGCAGGCGGCCTCGAGGCCCACACCCGCCGCCTGCATGGCGGGCACGTACTGCGCGTCGTAGGCGCTGCCCAGCGCGTAGCTGGGGAAGTAGCCGAATGCGCCGCCCGACCAATGGGTATCCTGCAGCGCGCCCTCGGTATGCGTGGGTACATCGAGGCCCAGGTAGCGCTTGGTCTTCTCGGCCCACAGGCCCGGGACGTCCTTGGCGGTGGCTTCGCCCGCGAACAGCATGCGCTCGATCTCGTAGCGGATCATGATGTGGAGCGGGTAGGTGAGCTCGTCGGCGTCGCAGCGGATGAGGTTGGGGCGCGCGATGTTGACGGCGCGGTACAGCTCGTCCTCGCCCACGTTGCCGTAGACCTCGGGCGCGTGGCGGCGCAGCAGCTCGAGCAGCGGACCCATGAAGGCGCGCGAGCGGCCCACGGTGTTCTCGAAGAAGCGGCTCTGGCTCTCGTGGATGCCCATGGAGGTGCCGCCCTCCAGGCAGGTGAACGCGTAGGCGGGGTCGACGCCCAGCTCGTAGATGGCGTGGCCGGCCTCGTGGATGATCGAGTAGACGTTGCTCATGGCGTTGTCTTCGTAGATGTGCGTGGCCACGCGGGCATCGCCGGCGCTGAAGCCCTCGGAGAACGGGTGCTCGGTGAAGGCAAGCGTGGTGGATGCCATGTCGAGCCCTACGAGCTTCATGAGGTCGAAGGAGAGCGCGCGCTGGGCCGCCTCGGAGACGCGGGCGTTGAGGAAGCCCGCCCGGGGCTGCTCGCCGCGTTCGGCGATATCGCGCACCAGCGGCACGACGGTCTCGCGTACCTGGGCGAAGAACGCGTCGTAGGCGGCTGCGTCCATACCGCGCTCGTACTGGTCGAGCCAGACGTCGTAGGGGTCGCGCTGGCTATCGAGGTAGCCAGCCTGGCGCTTGAGCGCCTCGACCATGCGATCGATATAGGGCTCGAAGGAGTCCCAGTCGTTGGCGCCCTTGGCCTTGTGCCATACGGCGTCGGCCTCGCAGGTGAGGCGGCTCCAGCTCTCGACCTCCTCCTTGGGGAAGGCGAGGGCCTCGCGCTGATCGCGTTCGAAGACGCGGAGCTCGTCGGCCAGCTGCGCGTCATCGAGCTTGCCCTTGGCATAGGCCTTGTTGAGCTTGCGGACGAGCTTCTGAGCGCGCTCGCTGGTGAGGAGCTCGTGGTGCTCGCCGGCGAGGGTCGCCATGGCCTCGCCGCGCGCGGAGGCGCTGTTCTCGGGGGCGACGGTGGCGCCGTCGAACTCGGCGATCTTCAGCAGGTAGGAGCGGGTCCACAGGTCGCGTTCGAGCGCGCGGAACTCCTCGGCGCGCTTGGGTGCCTGGCAGACGTGGCCCTCTTCGTGTCCGTGGCAGCAGCAGTCGTGCTCGCGGCCGCTGCCGTCGGTGTGCTCGCCATCGTGGCAGCAGTCATGGTCGTGTCCGTGTCCATGATCGTGCTTGCCGCAGCATTCGTGCTCGTGCTTATGTCCGTGCGCGCAGGCGTGCTCTTCCTTGTGTTTGCCCATGGGGCCTCCTATCGGTGTGTTCTTGCGCGCGAAGGCCGAGGGCAGCCCAACGGGTGCAAGGGCTTTGGCTCCCGGTTGGGGCGGCCGCTCGATGGCCGATTCGCCGCAATGAAAACAGTGCATCGTGAAGAGTGTACCCGTACGGGTTGGTTTTTATGGCGCGAGGGTATGCGAGGGAGGGGAGGGGTGCCGTTTGGCATGGCGCGAGGGTGTGCAAGGGAGGCGCGAGGGCGCCGCTCGGCATGGCGCGAAGGCGTCGTTCGGGAAGGGCGGGCGGATGGGTCGCAGCGTGCCGCGTCCGGAGGGGCGAGGTTCCATGCGGGGACGCGAATCCGGACGGCTGCGTCCCGGACCGCAAAAATGTTGCGCAACAAATTGCTTTGCGCGGACTTTATTCTGTAATGCGGCGAGCACGAACTTGCTCGTCCGCGCAGGTGCCGCCGCTGTCCGAGCGAACGCTACGGCTTGGGCCACCTGATTGCAAGCGGCGCGAACTTTACACATAAGGGGAGTGTAGGGTGCGTGCCGCTTCGTTTATTTATTGGGCGCCGGTTGCGTGCGGGCTCTCGCGATGATTTCGGGCAGGACATTTCGATAGGGCTGCAGGCGCGGGGCTGCAGACGCGGGGCTGCATGCGGAGGGCATAGCGTTGAAGATCCGCGAGCGTCACTGTATACGAAGACAGATGACTGTTAAATAAGGGACAAATTATGGAAAGTGTCTCCAAATGTGGCGTTAGTTGCAAACAGGTTAACAAGTATTGCTAGAATCCTCTCCGCTGTGTTGGCGCCCGTTGGGGGGCGATGGACGGTAAGGATAGGTTTCTATGCTGGATTCTCAGGCACGGGATAACGCGGGGCGCTCGGATAGCCCTCGCAATGTCCGACGGATCGTCGGCCGAGTCGCTGCGGCACTGGTCGGTATCTGCATACTGGTCGTGGGCGCGGTGCTCGTCATGTTCGGCGGAGAGCTCAAGACGCTCGGCACCATCGAGAAAATCGACGACTACCCGCTCTACACTATGGATTATGCCGCCGATTACGGCTTGGAAGAGTTCCTTGAACAGGGCGGCGCGTCCAACGACGCCGAGCTGATCGACTTCGTGGTGAGCCGCCTGCTCAAGGGGCTGCCGATCCAGATCGAGCTGCCCGACCTTGCCTGCTCGACGTTCAACGCCGAGACGCCCGAGGGCGAGGCGCTGTTCGGTCGCAACTTCGACTTGGAGTTCTCGCCCGGCATGATGGTGCGCACGACGCCGAAGGACGGTTACGCCTCTATATCGATGGTGAATCTTGCGTTCATCGGCTACGGCGAGGACAAGCTTCCAGAGGATTTCGCGTCGAGCATCGTGAGCCTTGCCGCGCCGTTCGCGCCGCTCGACGGCGTGAATGAGAAGGGCCTGGCCGTGGGCGTGCTGCTGATCGATACCGAGGCGACCCATCAGGAGACCGAGCGCGTCGACATCACGACCACGACGGCGATCCGCCTCATGCTCGATCGGTGCGCGACGGTGGACGAAGCCGTTGACCTGCTGTCCCAGTACGATATGCATGCGAGCGGCAACCGCTGCTACCATTTCCAGATCGCCGATGCGAGCGGTGACAGCGTGGTCGTCGAGTACATCGACAACGAGACGCGCTTGGTCGAGCCTGGTGAAGAGGGTTATCAGGCGGCAACGAACTTCCTGCTCACGCCAGGCGACTATGACTTCGGCGGTGGTCAGGACCGCTATGAAACCGTGATGTCCGCGCTCGATGCCGCCGATGGCGTGATGACCGAGTAGGCCGCCATGGACACCCTGCAAAGCGTGAGTCGTGAGGTGAAGATTCGCGACAATGGCGAAGTATTCCAGACCCAGTGGTCGGTGGTGTACAACCTCGATCGCGCTTCGGCGACCGTGTGCATGGGCGGTAAGTACGACGAGCTCCATGAAATCGCGGTAGCGAAGCAATAGGGTCATAGCAAAGTGCGGGGGATTTGATTGATTGCATAAAATCTGCCCGCCGCTGCATAGGAAATCATGGCGAGACGGCTCCGGCGCGTTATGAGCGCATTCGGAGTCGTCTCGCTGGCACTAAATGTCAATTTTGAGTCCGATGAAGAGGAGGGAAGGCACCTTATATCCACCGTTTTGCGCTGACGGGGCTGCGTCTTACGCTTTTGGAGCTCGAAATCTGCCGAGTTGATACACATCTGGGGATAAAAAACGCCTAGAGGAAATATGCATGCGGTTTTCGGTGGGCTAAAAGACTCAAATCGTGCATTTAGTGCCAGTTGGGTATTTAGCTCTGAGAAAGACCTGGTTTCAGCGGCGCGATTCCGCCCCCGAGGGACCGCTTCGGGGCGCGAGCCAATTTGCCCGCGAGCGGCAAGCTACGATTTCGCCTGCGAGGAGCCGCTGGCCATGTCGATTCCCTGTTTGATGCCCTCGAGCCCGAGGCGCCCCTGACCATATGCGACGAGATTGCCTTCGGCGTCGACGAGGTAGGTTACAGGGACGGCGTTTACGCCATAGGCGCTGGCGGCCGACAGCTCGGTGTCGAAGTAGATGGGGAAGGAATAGCCGTTTTCAGCGATATAGCTTTCTGCGACCGCACGCGTCTCGGAGCCGGCCGTCAGATTGACCATCATGAAATGGACGTCATCGCCATATTCGGCAAACGCTTCCTCGAAGTCGGGCATGCCCGTCTTACATACGCCGCACCAGCTCGCCCAAAAACTGATGATGACGGGCTTTCCACGCAGGTCGGAGAGCTTGACCTCGTTGCCGTCGCGGTCGAGTACGGTGAAGTCGGGCGCCGGTTCGGGGTCCGACTCGGATTGCGAGGAGGGGTCGTCGGCGGAGCCGGCCGAGGCGCCGTTCGAATCGCGGGCATTCGATGCGGCGGAAATTGGTGCCGTGGGGCTGCCGTCGAAATGCTTATAGAGCAGAGTCGCTCCGCCGATGACGAGGACGAGTGCGAGGGTTCCGATGAGAAGTGACTTCTTGCTGTTCATGACGTTTCCTTCCGGAGGGGGCGATCAAGGGTTGCTGCGGGCGGCCGTATGGGCTGGAGCGGAACGATGGCCTCGGTCTGCCGGCGGGGCGTGGCGGCCTTGGTCTGCCGGCACCGGTGCGGGCATCGGCAAGCCGCGGCAGTGCGGTGTGGGCGCCGGTTGCTAGGCCAGCGCTCCGACCAGTCCGGTCATGGCGCCGGTTGCCATGAGCAAGCCGAGCAGCACGAGGAGCGCGCCGGACGCTTTGGTTACGAGGTCGTAGTGACGCTTGATGGCATCGAAGGCTCCCTTGAGCTGGTCGATCAATAGTGCGCTGGCGAAGAAGGGGATGCCCAGGCCAGCCGAGTAGGCGAGCAGCATGAGGACGCCTTCGAGAGCGTGCCCTTGCTGGCCGGCAAGCATGAGCGCCGAGCCTAGGAACGCGCCGACGCAAGGAGTCCATCCGAGGGAGAACACCACGCCCAGCGAAAGCGACGAGAGAAAGGTGAGCCGCTGGGCGGGCCCTGTCGTGCGTGCTCCCTGGAAGAGCCCGAGCTTGATCACCCCGAGGAAATCGAGTCCGAGCACGATGACGATGCCGCCGCAAACGATGTTGACGGCCGTTTGGTACTGGCTGAGCAGCCCGCCGATAGAGCCGGCGAGCGCGCCCATCGCGACGAAGACCAGGGTGAAGCCGGCGATGAATCCCAACGCGTTCCGAGCGGTCACGCGGTTGCCTTCCGAGGCACCGCCGGCGAAGTAGGCCAGGTAGATCGGAAGCATGGGGAGCAGGCAGGGGGAGATGAAGGTGATGATGCCTTCGAGGAAGGCGGCGATGTATGCCATGGAGCCGTCCTTTCCAACGGGGGCGGTCGATGCGATGGGGTCGAGGGAATCGGCCTTGCGAGGATAGTGTAGCGAAAGCGGGGCGTGCGGTCTGTGACGAGGTCACGTGCGCCGCTGTGGGCGGTGCCGGGCGACGATGCGCCGCGGCGGGCACCCGATTCCGTTCGAATGGGTCAGAGCTGGCGATTGATACTTTTTTTCATGTAATCAGACAATTTGATAGTTAGGTACTGCGTATAATGTCGAGTTTGCGAACACGGGGGTTCGCAGGCGTCGGCGTGAGGCCGGCGCGAAGGAGAAAGAGAGGTACAAGATGAAGCTTGTACGCAGGCCGGGAGGGAAGGTCGCGGTCGCACTGTTCGCGACGACCCTCTTTGGCGTCGCCGGGGGCAGCTATGCCTTCGCGGCGAACCTGCCGGGCAACCTGGCGGTCGACAAGAGCGTGACCGCGTCGGGCACCGAGGTGACCGACGGCCGCTTCACCGCGGCGATGGCTGCCGACGGCGACATGTCCGAGGCGTCGCGCTGGTCGGGCGCCAAGACCGACGAGCAGTGGCTGCAGGTGGACATGGGTTCGGTTAAGACGGTGAGCGAGATCGTCATCCGCTTCCATGCCGAGCCCACCGACTGGGAGCTGCTGGTTTCTGCCGACGGCAAGGATTGGAAGCAGGTCCACGAGGTCGTGGGCGGCAAGGACGGCGGCGTGAAGGAGGACGTGCAGATCTCCATCGAGCCGCAGGACGTGCGCTATCTCAAGTTCGTTCAGCATAAGATGTGGACCCATTCGGGCAACAAGAAGCAGTACAGCACCAGCATCTACGAGATTGAGGCCTACCAGGATATCGACATCCAGGGCATCGCGTTCGCGGACGCTCCCGCCTCGCTGGGCGTGGGCGAGTCCTTCACCGCATCGGTGACGCTCGACCCCGCGGAGGCCAAGGGCGAGCAGGTCGTGTTCTCGTCCTCCAACGATGCGGTCGCGACCGTTTCGGCCGACGGCGTCGTGACGGCGAAGGGCGCCGGCAGGGCGATCATCACCGTCGCCTCCAAGGACGACCCGAAGATCGCTGCCACGCACGAGCTGCGCGTCATCGACGGCTTCGGCGCCGATTTCACCCAGAGCGAGCTCGCGATCACCCCGCGCGACAAGCGCTTCCTGAGCTATAGCGTCACCGGCGACATGCCCGAGGGCGCCAAGGTCGCCTACGAGGTCGAGGGCTCCGCTGCCACCGTGAACAAGGATGGCATGCTCTCCGCGAAGGAGGCCGGCACGGCGACCGTGAAGCTGCTGGTGAACGGCACCGAGCAGGATGCGCTCAAGGTCACCGTGGCCGCGCCCGACTACGAGGCCGACTACGACACCATGATGGATCGCTGGATCGAGCGCGTGACCGGCGGCGACGAGATCGACCTGTCCGATCAGGACATCGCGGCCTACGTCGCCAAGATCAGCACCGAGGGCAAGCAGCTCTGGGAGGAGCTCGATACGTCCGAGGGTCGCGACCGCCTGTGGCCCAAGGTCGCTTCGGACAGCACCTCGGCGGACTACACCACGCAGTTCACCAAGATCAAGAAGCTCGCGCTGGCGTTCCGCGTGAAGGGCAGCGAGCTCTATCAGAACGGCGACCTGCTCCAGGACATCGTGGACGCCGTGAACTTCATGGTGAAGGACAAGAAGTACAACGGCAGCTACACCACCGGCAACTGGTGGGATTGGCAGATCGGCTGCACGCACCCGCTGTGCGACATCCTTATGATCGTGTCCGATTACACCGATTACAAGAACATCGAGCCCGCTGTGAAGGCGATCGAGGGCTACGCCAAGGAGCCGTCCAAGCGCTTCAACGGCTACACCGAGACCGGTGCGAACCGTACCGATACGGGCCTCGCGGTGCTGGGCAGCGCCATCGTCGCCAAGAACGACACGCGTATGCAGATGATTCCCGACCAGGTGCCCGACGTCATGAAGCTCGTCACCTCGGGTGACGGCCTGTATGCCGATGGCTCTGTGGTGCAGCACACCAAGGTCGCCTACACCGGTGCCTACGGCAACGAGCTCATCAAGGGCATCGGCCGCATCAACTCCATCATCGCGGGCACGAAGTGGGATATCACCGACGCCCGTATCACCAACGTGTACGAGACCGTGCTCAACGGCTACATCCCGCTGATGCACCAGGGCCAGCAGATGGCCGCGGTGAACGGCCGCTCCATCAGCCGCGCTCCGGGCCTCAACCCGTTTACCACCGAGTTCGAGAGCGGCTCCGAGACCATCTCCAACATCCTGCTGGTGGCGCAGTTCGCGCCGGAGCCCTATCGCTCCGCATATAACGCTGCGGTGAAGGGCTGGCTCGAGGACAGCGCAGCATGGACCGAGGACTTCGATTTCTACGGCCATGCCCGCGACTTCGATGCGCTCCTGCAGGCCAAGGCGCTGCTCGCCGATGATTCGGTCGAGGCATCCACGTGGACCGGTATGAAGGTCTACGGCTCGATGGACCGCGTCGTCCAGGCGAACGAGAGCTACCAGGCCGCGCTCGCGATGTACTCCAAGCGCATCTACAACTACGAGGCCGCCGTCGGCTCCGGTATGGAGAACGCGCGTGGCTGGCATACCGGCGACGGCATGCTCTATGTTTACAACAACGATCTCAAGCAGTTCGGCGAGGGCTTCTGGCCCACGGTTGACTCCTATCGCCTGCCGGGTACCACGGTGGACACGCGCGAGCTCGCGGACACGGCGAACCAGAGCAAGACCTCCCCGCAGTCGTGGGTTGGCGGTACGACCGATGGCGAGAACGGTGCTGCGGGCATGGCGTATAACGCCAACGGCATGTCCGGCATGAACGTGACCGCGAAGAAGTCCTGGTTCTTCCTGCCCGGCCAGATCGTGGCGCTGGGCGCCGACATCGACGGCACGACCGACGCCTCCATCGAGACCACGGTCGAGAACCGCATGATCACGAGCGAGGACAATGCGATCACCATCAACGGCGAGCGCTTCGCCGCAGCGGGCGACGATGCCGAGAGCATGAAGCTCGCCGATGGCTCATATGCGCACTTCACCGGTACGGGCGAGGGCAACGACCTGGGTTACTACTTCATCCAGGGCGGTGACGTGGATGTGGCGCGCGAGACCCGCAGCGGCTCGTATGCCGACATCAACGGTGTCTTCCCGAGCGATACGGTCTACACCAAGCAGTACTTCAAGATGGGGCTGAATCACGGCAAGACCGCTGAGAACGCATCGTATGCCTACGTGATCCTGCCCGGCGCGTCTGAGACCGATACGGCCGCGTATGCCGAGACTCCCGGCGTCGAGGTGCTGAAGAACGACGAGACCGCGCAGGCGGTCCTCGACGCCGCCGACGGCATCTTCGCGATGAACACCTGGCCCGAGAGCGAGGCGGGTGCCGGTGGCTTCACCGTGGACAATTCCGCTTCTGTGTACGTCCAGGTGAAGGATGGCGCGATGACCATCTCCCTGAGCAACCCCAAGCAGAACAACGTCGCCATCACGCTGTCGACCGAGCACGCCTACAGCAAGGTCGCATCCATGGACGAAGGCGTGACCAAGAACGAGGACGGCAGCTTCACCTTCGACACGACCGGCTTGAAGGGCGGCACCCAGACCGTCGTGCTCGAGGTGGGCGATGCGTCTGCGTTGACCGATCTGCTCGAGCAGGCCGGCGCGCTCGTCGAGAGCGACTACACGGCCGAGAGCTGGAGCGCCCTCATGGATGCCGTGGCGGACGCCGAGAAGGTGCTCGAGGGCTTCGCGCCCGCGCAGGAAGCGCTCGATGCCGCTGCCGACAAGGTGCAGGCGGCCATCGACGGCCTCGAGAAGCCGGCGCCCATCATGGTGAGCGTTACGTTCGATGACCTGCTCTCCCATACGGATAACCAGGTGATTGAGGTCGAGAGCGGTTCCGCGATCGATCGCGCGCAGGTGAAGGATCCCGTGTGCGACGGCTGGCATTTCGATGGCTGGTTCGCTGACGCCGACCGCACCGTGCCGTTCGATTTCGACGCGCCGGTGACCAAGGACGCTACGGTCTACGCCAAGTGGACCAAGGTCGAGGAGCCCGGCGACGGTGAGCAGGGCGGCGAGCAGGGCGGTACCGGCGAGGAGGCTCCGCAGCAGCCTGAGGGCGAGCCGCAGGCCCAGCCCGAGCAGAAGCCTGCCCAGGACGGCAACGCCGGCAGCGGGCACCTCGCCCAGACCGGCGACGCGTCTGCCTTCGCTTCGATCGCCGCGGCGGTCGGTAGCGCGCTTTCGGGTATCGGCGCCGTGATCGTATCCAAGCGCAAGCGCTAATCCGTCCTGTTCGAGAGGAGCGGATCTTCGACCCCGTCCGGACACCTCGTCCGGACGGGGCTTTTTCTTGCCGTGTCGCCGCGATGCGCGCTGGCGGCGTGGCGACGGCGGTCCTTGGACGAGGGTCCTGCCGGCGGCGCGTGCTGGCGGTGCGCGCTGGCGGTGCGCGCTGGCGGCGTGGCTTTCGTGCCGGATTGGCTCCGCTCGCTACCATTCGTCACAGGACGGGCATCCGCTCATCGAAGGGGAAGAAGGCCTCTGAAGGCGGGTGTGGTACGTTCGGCTGGTTCTACGGCATTCGCTGCGCGCGCCTGCGGGATGTTGTTGGTCGCCCGCCGGCCGTGTGAGGCCGCATAGCGGTCGATGCGCGCTCGAGATGCCTGCGTTTGAGAAGGAGGATCATGTCCGCTACCTTTCATTCCCCCCGTTCCTGGCGGCGAGCGACGCGTCTGGTCATAACCGGCGCCCTAACGCTGGGAGTCGTATCGGTCCCTGCGGTCCTGGCACCGCCCTCCGCGTATGCGGCGCAGGAAAGCTCGCAGGAGCTGTGCGAGCTCGTGAACCCCGTGCTGCAGCGCTACGTTCCCGCCACGGGCGAGGCCTGGAGCTTCGCCTCGTCCTCGCGCATCGTGGTGAACGCGACCGACGCCAACCTCGAAAACGAGCGCTTGGCCGAGGTCGTCAACCTCATGAACGCCGAATTCGCCGAGAAGGAGCTCGTAACAGGGTTCCTCGGCATGGTCTACGCGCCCGGCGATAGCGCCGCCGCTTCCGACATCGTCGTCGACGTCGTTCCCGTGGAGCAGATCACCGACCAGACGAAATCCGCCGAGGCATACAAGATCGAGGTCTCCGCTACCGGCGGCGTGAAGATCTACGGCGCGAGCGAGAACGCGGTCATGTACGGCCTGCGCACCATCGAGGCCATCATGCAGACCAACAACGGCGAGCTGCCCGCGGGCGAGATCGTCGACTGGCCCAACCTGCAGGAGCGCCGCCTGTTCGTGGACTGCGGGCGCAAGTACTTCTCCAAGGACTGGTTCATCCGCCAGATCCACGAGATGGCGTATCTCAAGCTGAACACCATCGACATGCACTTCTCCGAGAACCTGGGCTTCCGCATCGAGTGCGAGACCGACCCGGCGATCGTTTCCGAGGAGCATCTCACCAAGGCCGAGGTCCTGGAGATCCTCGAGGAGGCGCGCCTCTACGGCATCAAGGTCATCCCGTCCATCGATTCGCCCGGCCATGTCGACCAGATCCTCAAGGTGCACCCCGAGTACGGCCAGATCGCCAACGACGGCAAGACGCATTACGATCGCGGCCTGGATGTGACCAACCCCGAGGCGGTCGCGTACATCAACAGCATCTATAAGGAGTACATCGATCTGTTCAAGCAGGGTGGCGCGACCACCGATATCTCCATCGGCTGCGACGAGTACATGGAGTTCGACCGCTATCCGTTCACGGGGCTGTACCAGCCCGTGCTGGAGAAGTGGGCCGACGAGAACCTGGGCGTCGAGTACAGCTGGACCGATACCCTGGCCACCTATATCAACAACCTGGCCGAGTTCTGCCGCGACGAGGGACTGACCCCGCGCGTCTTCAACGACGGCATCTACTACGGCGAGGGCACCGGCTATCAGCAGAAGGTCAAGATCCACGACTGGATCGGCGTTGACTTCTGGTCGCAGATGAGCTGGAACTGGAACATCGCCAGCCTGCAGAAGCTCGTCGACCGCGGCATGAAGGACTTCTATAACTTCAACGCCAACTACGGCTACTTCGTTTTGCGCAACGACAACCGCGGTGCGTCGTTCGACTTCGACGACAGCCTCGAGCGCTGGTGGAACCAGTGGCGCCCCGGCGACTTCCAGGACAGCAGAAACGCCCACGTCCTGGCCGACGACGATCCGCGCATCAAGGGCACCGCGATCGCCATCTGGTGCGACTACCCCAACGTCGCGACGGAGGAAGAGGTCGCGCAAGGCATCTCCAAGGAGCTGCGTGCGATGGCGTCCCGTAGCTGGAACGTCGCGTCCAACCGCAACATGAACCTCGACGAGTTCAAGGCGCTCACCGAGCAGCTCGGTCACGACGGCGCGTGGGATATGGGCCAGAAGCTGCCGAGCTCCGGCGAGATCCTGCCGGCGGAGAACGTGGGCAAGGTGACGGTGAGCTATGTCGACGGCGCCGGTAAGAAGCTGGCGGACGATACCGTGAAGTACGGCATCGCGGGCGATCCCTTCACCGTGGAAGCCGCCGATATCTACGGCTACCGCCTCGTGAGCGAGGAACCGTCCGTGACCGGGTCCTTCACCAAGGAGGGCGTCGAGGTCACCTTCGTCTACGAGCTCTTCACCAACAAGGCCTCCCTGCTCGAGGCGCTTGCAGCCGCCCCTATCGCGTCCATGAACATCGATGCCACCTACGAGGGCGTCGCCCAGGCGCTCGCGACCGGACGCTCCGTGTTCGAGGGCGACGAGGCGACCCAGCTCGAGGTCGACGCTGCGCTCAAGGCCATTAACGACGAGGTCGCCGCGTCCGTGCCGCTCGACCGCTTCCCGCTCTACGTCGAGTGCGCGCATCCGCTCAAGGCGTCCGATTACGTGGGCGGCTACGATGCATACAAGACGGCGCTCGATAAGGCCGAGGCGCTGCTGCACGGGGCCGATGTCACCGAGGAGCAGGTCAGCGCGGCTCTCAAGGAGATCCGCACCGCGAAGGCCGGCCTGTCCAAGCCTTCGGGTGAGAAGCCCTCGATCGATGCGACGGCTGGCTGGTACACCTTCGATGGCGGCTTTCCGTACGAGAACATGATCGATGGCAACCCCGAGACCAAGTGCTGGTTCAATACGGCCCAGAAGGCCGGCGACGAGGTCGTGTTCACCTTCCCGCAGGCCCTGCAGATGCGCGCGGTATCCATCCAGCAGACCGCCGAACTCGACGGCGACGCCATCAGGGGCGCCGATATCCAGGTGAGCGCCGAGGGATCGGGCGACGCATGGACCAAGGTGGGCAGCATGGACAACTCGAAGGCTCAGTGGACCTTCGATTTCGAGGAGCAGCCGGTCCGCCGCGTGCGCATCCTGCTGACCGAGTCCATCGGCAACTGGTACCAGATTCACGAGGTCACCTTCGCCTCCAAGCCGATCGCCCAGGACACCACCCTTGCCGACATGATCGATGCGGGCGAGGACGTCAACGTTTCCCGCGCCTCCGAAGATGATGCGAAGGCGCTGGTCGCCGCGCTGCTCGAGGGCCAGAAGGCCCTTGTCGCCGGACGCACCGACGTCGCCGACCTGGTCACCGCTATTCGCGATGCCGCGCGCGGCGTCGAGGCGAGCACCGGCGTCGCATCGAGCAAAGACGACCTCAAGGCCTTCTACGATTCCGTGAAGAGCCTGTCGTCCAAGAATTACGAGCCCGAAACCTGGAAGGTGTTCGCGGAGGCCTTGAAGCAGGCCAAGGGCGTCCTGGATGCCGAGACGCCGTCTCAGGTTGACCTCAATGCGGCCCATCTCGCGCTGCAGGATGGCTATTATCGCCTGGTGAAGAGCGCGGGCGAGGCCCCCGAGCCCGAGGTCGACAAGTCCGCGCTCCAGGCCAAGTACGACGAGGTCAAGGACCTCAAGGCCGACGGCTACACCGCCGACTCCTGGAAGGCCTTCGAGTCCGCCCTCAAGACCGCGAAGACGATCCTCGAGAGCGACAAGGCCGGCCAGGCCGACGTGGACCTCGCCCTGCAGATGCTCTCCGACGCGCACGCCGGCCTGAAGAAGGAGGAGGCGCCCGCGGTCGACAAGTCCAAGCTCGACGCCGCCGTCAAGGAGGCCGGGGAGCTGAAGGCCGACGACTACAAGTCCGCCGGCTGGAAGACCTTCGCCAAGGCGCTCGCCGAGGCCGAGGCCGTCCTGGCCGACGCCAAGGCCGACCAGGCCGCCGTCGACGCCGCCGCCAAGGCGCTCGCCGACGCGAGGGCCGGCCTGGAGGAGGTCGAGCGGATCTCCTTCATCGACGTGGTCGCCGAGACGCCGCACAAGGGCGACATCGAGTGGCTCGCCGCCAACGGCATCGCATCCGGCTGGGAGAACGCCGACGGCACCTTCGAGTTCCGCCCCTACGAGACGGTTCGCCGCGCCGACATGGCCGCGTTCCTCTACCGCCTCGCCGGCGAGCCGGAGTTCGACGCGAAGGACGTCTCCTTCACCGACGTGGACGAGTCCACCCCGCACCGCGAGGCCATCCTGTGGCTGGCCTCCGAGGGCATCTCCACCGGCTTCGAGGGCGCCGACGGCACCGCCGAGTTCCGCCCCTACGACCAGATCGCCCGCTGCGACATGGCCGCGTTCCTCTACCGCATGGCCGGGGAGCCGAAGTGCGAGACCGATAAGGGCTTCGCCGACGTCGTGAAGGACACGCCGCACCGCGACGCGGTTCTGTGGCTCGCCGAGACCGGCGTCTCCGAGGGCTGGGAGCTCGAGGACGGCACCGCCGAGTTCCGTCCCTACGACCAGATCGCCCGCGCCGACATGGCCGCGTTCGTCCACCGCATGGACCAGAGGGACCTGGTGGCCCTGAAGTAACCCCCGCGGACGGGGGCATCCATCTCCTGGCGGATGGGCATCATGAGGAGGCCGGCCCCCGGTCGGCCTCCTTTTCCATGCCGCGCCCCCGCCGGCGGCATCCGGATTTCGCGCACTTCCAGGCAGCGAGCGAATTCCGTGCGCTTTGAGGCAGCGGGCGCCGCCTTTTTGCGGAACTGGCTGCCTGAAAATGCTCGAGAATCGGCTCGCTGCCTCCAAGTGCACCAAATCGCCCGCCGCCGCCCGCGCGCCGCCCGCCGCCGCCCACCCGGTCCGCCACCCGCC
>URKM01000047.1 GCA_900548365.1 uncultured Collinsella sp.
CGTTCTGCGGCATTATGTAAGTGGAGGTTTGTATGTTCAAAGGTGTTGCATCGCGTGCGCTGGGCGTGTTTGCGCTGTTTACCGTTGTCTGCGGCCTGGGCTATACGCTCGTCGTGACCGGCATCGCCCAGGTTGCGTTCCCGTATCAGGCGAACGGTTCGCTCATCAAGGTCGACGACAAGATCGTGGGCTCCGAGCTGATCGGTCAGAACTTCGAGGATGAGGACCACATGTGGGGCCGTATCCAGAACGTGACTATCGTCGAGGGGGAGGACGGCGGGCTCATGGCCTACGGCGCCCCGTCCAATCTCTCCCCGGCGAGCGAGGAGTACCGGCAGCTTGTGGACGCGCGCGTCGAGAAGATTCGTGCCGCCAATCCCGACGCCGGCATGGATGCCGTACCCGTCGACCTGGTGACGTGTTCCGGCTCAGGGCTCGACCCCGAGATCTCCCCCGATGCCGCCGAGTACCAGGTACCGCGCCTGGCAAAGGCCACGGGCAAGAGCGAAGGCGAGGTGCGCGACATCATCGCCCAGTGCACCAAGGGCCGATTCCTGGGCGTCTTCGGCGAGCCCACGGTCAACGTGCTCAAGGTGAACCTCATGTTGGATGGTGTGCTGTAGGCGGCGTTTTCGACTAGAGATGCTTGCATGCCCCCGGTGCGGTCGCGCCGGGGGCATGATTGTTTTAACCAGCGGTTAGATTTCCTGCCGAAAACATGAGGGCGCGTCAATTGTGCTGACGGTCGCTAGCTGATGAAATGGATGCTAAGCAGCTGCGGTATATCGTCCTTAGGCGAAAGGAAAGACATGCACATCTCGGAGATAATTCGCTCTCGCCGTCGTGAGCTCGGTATGACTCAGGAGCAAGTGGCGCAGCGTCTCGGTGTTTCGGCTCCGGCGGTCAACAAATGGGAGCGCGGGATATGCTATCCGGATATCACGCTCATCCCTTCGCTTGCCCGCCTGTTCGAAACGGACGCAAACACGCTGTTGTCGTTCGAGCCGGAGTTGGGAGAGGAAGAGAACCTGGCAATACAGCGCGAGGTCGATCGACTGGTGCGTGAAGAGGGATACGAGGCGGGCTTCGATTACGCGCAGGAGAAGATGCGCCTATATCCGACGAGCGATGAGCTGGCCATCGTTCTTACGCAGTATCTCGACGGCTCGCTCATGCTTCGGCAAATACCGGGTGTCGAGGGGTATCGGCCAGTGCTTGACGATGCGTATGCGCGTTTGGCGAAGAGCGTTGTGCCGGCAGTGAGGGATCAGGCGTCCGCAATGCTCATCGCGAAAGCCATGCAGGAAGAGCGGTATGAGGATGCCCAGCGTATCCTGGACGGCATCCCCGACCGCACGGTGGATAAGGAGGAGCGCCAGGCGATCTTGTATGCGCGCGAAGGAAAGGACGAGGACGCCGCGCGCGCTTGGGAGGCCCGCGTGATTCGCATCGCCGCCGATTTGATGGGGGCGATTGTCGGGTTGATCGAAATTGCGCTGAGGGATGGCCGCAAAGATGATGCGCTCGAGTGCGCGCATCGCGCTCAGCTGGCATTCGAGGCACTTGGTCAGCCTGCATGGATGAGTCTGATGCCGCGGCTGGCGGCCGTGACGGTGGCGGGTGATTCTGGTGAGGCGATTGAGCTTCTTGACGCCGTCATGACCTCGCTGCATGGGGGTGACTCTTCGGCACTCCACGGACCGCTCTACCGCTACTCGGACCTGAATGACTTGACTGACCTGACGTCCAGCATGGGCGCACTGCTGCTTTCGGAAGTCGAGAACGAAGAGGAATACGCTTTCGTGCGCTCGGCGCCGGCTTACCATTCGCTCGTGGAGAAATGGAGGGACGTGGGCTCGGTGTAGGGAGCTCGGTCCGGTCACCTAAGGTGCGGGTGTTTTCGGCCGTGAGCGGAGCGGTTGTCTTTACTTTGGCTTGCTTCGAGTAGGCGACAGGCCTCCGGGTATGGCCGGGCGGTCCGGCAGGGGGCTGCGGGGGGCCTCTCAGTTTGGGGACAGGCGCTTTTCTGAGGCGGACGGGGCATTGGACGAAGGAGCGGCAGCTGAAGGCCGCGCTCCTCTGCGGCCCCGCGCCCCTCTCGAAAAAGTGCTTGTCCCCTTTTTGAGGGAGGGCCTATGCGGGGACGTATACCTTTTCCACCTCGGCGATGTACATGGTGTGGTAGTCGTGCTCGGGGTAGTTGTCGGAGTCGCAGGCGCGGTCGATGAAGCATGAGGGCTTGATGTCGTCGGCGTAGAGCTTGCGGCAGACGAGCACGAGCTCCGCCTGCTCGTATGCGCAGGTCCCATCGAGATAGACGGGCGTGAAGCCGACTTCAGCCACCTTGTCGCCATCGCGGCCGCTCTTGGTGCCCAGGATGCCCAGCGCGCGCTTGTGCTCGGACGCGTAGAAGGAGAGCGTGAAGCGGTCGGCGGCGTCGATGAACCGCTTGGTGTAGCGCTGCGGGCGCACGTACACGGTCGCGACGTCGCGGTTCCAAAGCACGCCCAGGCCGCCCCAGCTCACGGTCATGGTGTTAGATCCGGATGCATCGCCCGCGGTGAGCAGAGCCCAGTCGCGGCCGATCTTGTCGAAGGGGTTGAGCTGCAGCTCATGGATGCTGATTTCCTTGAATGGCATGGGTTCGCTCCGTTTCTTCTCGTCGGTTCGATGCGCGGCCGTGTTCGGGGTCGCTGGCCGGCGGGGGCGCCGGGTCGTCGGCGTTTTGCTCCGGTAGTCGCCGCGCGCCCCGCGATTCGCCTAGAGCTCCCGAATGATGCGCGCGGGCACGCCCGCCACCAGCACGTTATCCGGGAAGGAGCGGGTGACCACGGCTCCCGACCCCACGACGACGTTGTCGCCGAGCGTGACACCCGGGTTGATCGTCGCGTGCCCGCCGATCCAGCAGTTCTTGCCGATGGTGATGGCCTCGCCCCATTCGCGCCCCTGCGCGCGTTCCTCGGCATCCAGCGGATGCGTCACGGCGTAGATGCCCACCTGCGGCCCGATGAGCGTGCCGTCTCCGATGCGCACGGGCGCGCAGTCGCAGATGACGCATTCGACGTTCATGAAGACGTCGTTTCCCAGGTGGATGTTCATGCCGTAGTCGCATCGGAACGTCGACTTGACGTTGACGTTATCGCCACAGGAGCCGAAGAGCTTCTGGAAGATCGCCTGCCGCTCCGCCTTCGCGGCGTTGCTGGTCGCATTGAGCTGGTCGAGCAGGGCGTAGCAACTATGGCGCATCGCCTTGAGCTCGGGGTCGTTGATGAGGTAGGGCTCGCCTGCGAGCATCTTCTCTCGCTCGGTTCTGTGCTGGGGCATGGGGGCTCCTGTCGAAAGTGGTGCGCTGTATCGCCCATTGTATCGCTCGACGGCCTTGCCGTGCGGCGTTCTTCGCGGTTCCCCGCGCGCTGCGCATGTGGTCGGCGGCGACGTCTCCTGCCGATGAGCGTTTGGAGTACGCGGCGCAGGTCGGCAAGGCGGTAGACCAGGGAGCGGCTCCTGCGGACGCGGCGGAGCACGAGCGCCGGGGCCATCACGAGGTCGAGGGGGCTCCGATTCGTTAGCTATAGGGTCGAACCACGCGGTGAAGCCATCGTATGTCGGGTGCGCGCCTTCGGGTGCGCGCCCTTTTTCATCTCGATCCCGTGCTCGCCTAACGGAGCGATCCGCTGGCGGGAAACCTTACGCTTTTGTTCGGATGGCGTAAGCCGAATCGATGGCAGGGGAGGGTCGCGCTCGCGAGAATGAATGCGGAAAAGACGATCGGAAGGACCATCATGCGGCTGTATCTCAAGCTCGCCGGCGGCAACGTGCGCCGCAGCGCGCGCGACTACTCGGTGTACCTCGCCACGCTCGGGTTCGCGGCGTGCCTGCTCTATTCGTTTGTGGCGTCGACCGACCACCTGCGCGCCATGGGGCTCTCGCCCGAGCAGATGGGCGTGCTGGGGAGCGCGGGCGACGTTTTGCAGGCGTTTTCCGTCTTCACGGTGCTCGTGTTCCTCTTCTTGGTGCGTTACGCCAACCGCTTTCTGCTGCGCCGCCGCAAGCGCGAGTTCGCCTTGTACGAGCTGTGCGGCATGGGTCGCGGCGCGGTCTCGATCGTGCTCGTTGCCGAGACGGCGCTTGTGGGAGCGGGCGCGCTGGCGGCAGGCCTTGCGGCGGGCGCGCTGCTGTCGCCCGCATTCGGCGCGGTGGCGGCGTTCGTGTTCGACGTTCCCTGGAGCCTCGCGTTCTCCTTCTCGCCGGATGCCGCGGCATGGACCGCCGGCTGCTTCGCCGCGGTGTTCGCGGTGAATGCGGTGGACGGCGCGCGCGACGTGGTGAAGCGCCCGCTCATCGAGCTCATGGCCGCCGAGCGCGCGCCGGAGCGCATGCGCCTTGGCGGACGGGTCGCGCGGGGCGGCCAGGCGGTGCTCGCCGCGGTCCTGCTCGCTGTCGTATGGGGGTCGTGCCTGTTCCAGCCCGTCTACTTCATCGCGTTCATCATCCCCATGGGCTTCGCCGCCTGCTTCGCCACGTCGCTCGTCGCACGCCTGGGCGTGGCCGCATGGGGCGAGCGGGTGCGCGGGCGCTCCGAGTGCTACTGGGACGGGCTCACCGCCTTCACGGTGCGGCAGGTCGAGGCACGCATCTCCAGCACGTCCATGGCGCTCGCCTGCGTATGCGTGCTCGTCGCCGTCGCCGTGTGCATGATGGTCGCGGGATTCGTCTTCAGCATCGGACTGCGCACGCCCGAGATGGTCTCGGCCGGTGTTGCGGCGTCGATGGCGCCGATCGGTTACATCGGCATCTTCTACGGGGCGGTGTTCCTGCTGAGCGCCGTCGCGGTGCTCGCGCTCCAGCAGCTTTCGGGCGCGGTGGATGCTCGCCGCTCCTATGCCGTTCTCGGGCAGCTCGGGTGCGATGACGCGCTCATGCGCTCGTCGGTGCGCCGCCAGCTCGCGCTCTATTTCGCCGCGCCGCTCGCGGGCGCGCTCATCCACGACGTGTTCGGGCTGTTCCTCGTCGCCTTCCTCGCCTTCGCGATCGGGGCGAACGGGCTGCCCGGCATCATCGGCGGGGTGCTTGCGTTCACGATCGGCTTGATGGCGGTCTACGGAGCGATCACCGCCCGCGCCGTCGAGCGCGTGGTCCTGGAAACCTCAGATCGGGGACAGGCACTCATTTGAGACGGTTGGGCCCGCGCTGCCATGCGGTCGCAATGATGGGCCGGCTTGCAATTCTCAATTCGGTGCCTGTCCCCTTTCTGAGGGGTCGCCCGTTGCCGGCGATCGGTGCGCGGCACAGCTCGTTCTCAGCTTGCTCGGGTATCCTTCTGCTTGAACGGACGATGGGAGGTGCCCGATGCGCATCTTGCTCTGCGAGGACGCGCCGCGTTTGGCGGAGGCGGAGGCCGAGGTCCTGCGCAAGCAGGGCTATGGCGTGGATATCGCGACGGATGGCGAGCGCGCCGAAGAGCTCGCTCTCACCGGGGCGTACGACTGCGTGCTCCTCGACATCATGCTTCCGGGCAAGAGCGGCCTGGAGGTCTTGAAGGGTCTTCGCGCCGCGGGCTCGTCGGTGCCGGTGGTCCTGCTCACCGCGCGCGGGTGTGGGCGACCGCGTGGCGGGACTTGATGCCGGCGCGGACGACTACCTGCCCAAACCTTTCCATGCCAGCGAGCTGCTCGCCCGCATCCGCGCGGTGACGCGCCGCCCGCCCGCGCTGCGGCCCTCGGCGCATCTCGTATCCTGCGGCGCCGAGCTCGACATGGGCTGCCTCTCGCTTCGTGCGGCTACGGCGTCGGGCACCTGCGATGTCGCGCTCACGCCCCGCGAGGCGCGGCTGCTCGAGAAGCTCATGGCACGCGCCGGCGCGCCGGTTGCGAAATCAGAGCTCGTCGCGAGCCTCTGGGGCCCGTCCACGATCGGCGGCGAGAACCGGCTCGAGGTGCTCGTGCACGCGCTGCGCAGAAAGCTGGAGAAAGCGGGCGCGATGCCGCGGATCGCAACGGTGCGCGGTGTCGGGTATCGCTGGACGGCGTGAGCGCAACCCGGAAGAGGGGAGACGATGATGGACGTGAAGCATGCGTGCGAGACGCGGAGGAAGGGCGGGCTTGCCGCGACGCGCTCCCGCCTGTGGTGGACGTCGAGCGCGCTGGCCTGCGCCGTCCTCGTGGCGGCGCTCGTCGGGGCCTGGGGGTTCTCCGCCACGACGGCGTACGAGTCCGCGGCGACCCTGCTGTACGGCACCATGACATCGGAGCGGCCCTCGCCCGATGCGCTGCGCGGCGGCCATGCGACGGCCACCGAGGCGCTCGCCGCCTTCGCATGGCCCGAGCGCGATGACGTTCTGCCGATGAGCATCTCGCGCGATATCGCGACATGGGACGGCCTTTCGGGATTCCACGAGGCCTTCGTCGCCCTGTACGCGCCGGATGGGGCGGTGACGTTGCTGCGGCGCCCGCCGCGGGTGACAACGGGCGAGGACGCCGACTTCACCGACGAGGAGGCCGCCGAGCTCATCGAGGGCGCGAGCGCCGCGTTCGCGCGCGGCCGTGCGCGCTTTTGGTGGGATCGCCTGCTCACGGTGGGCGGACGGACGTTTCTGTGGGACAGCGCCGTGGTCTGCGTCAACCCGGACTACGATTCCAAGACCGGGGAGAATGCGGATACGGCGTGGTACGCGAGCGGTGACTTGCAGGATTACGTGGCGGACGGCTATCTCGCCGGGCGCATGCTCGGCATGCTCGACGTGACGCCTGACGTCGCCTCGCTCACCTCGCTCGCCAAGATGCTCGCCGCGCTGGGGGCATGCGGTTGCGCTCTGCTGGTACTGGTTTGCCGCCGTATGGTATGCCGCGCGCTCAAGCCCGCCGAAGATGCCGCCGCGCGCCAGTGCGAGCTCGTCGTGCGGGCGTCGCATGAGCTCAAGACGCCCTTGGCCTCGCTTTCTTCCACGATCGACGCGCTGGAGGCGAACGAGGAGGAGACCGTCGGCAGCCAGCGTCGTTGGCTGGACAACATGCGCGAGGAGGTCGACGCCATGGCGGCACGCGTCTGCGAGCTGCTGGCCGGCCTGTAGCCCAGGGCTGCGCCTCTCAGAAAGGGGGCAGGCGCTCATTTGAGAGCTCCGTGCAGCCGAATGCGAGCGTGAGATGCTGGCCGATCCGGTTCCTGCGTGTAAGGGTGCCGGGTCCGCCCGTGTTGCCGGGCCTCGGACCTCAGAAAAGTGCCTGTCCCCAATTTGAGGTCCTAACTTGAGGGCGGGGAAGATGTGTAAAAGTTATACATAGCTAACTGAAATAGAGGCAACTTAGATATATTACCCACGGCTAACTTATCGGGCGAGCGGGCGGCGTTCACTTCGTGCTCGACGCTCGCCGTTGTGGATCGAGGGGGATATATCGCATGATGATCGACAGGCGTCTCGTGCGCGCCGTGCCGCAGACGCGGCCGTATATCGCGGCGACCGTGGCGGTGCGCTGGTGCTCGCTGCTCGCCAACATCTGGATGGCGTTTTCCATCGCGGCGCTGGTGCAGACGGTGTTCTCGGCCGCGCTTGGCGCCGGCGAGCCGGATGCCTCGGCCGCAGCCTTGGTGCGCGCTGCGGTCGCCATGCTCGCGGCGGGCGCGGCCCGTTTCATCGACGCATATGCGAGCTCGATGTTCGCCCTGCGTGTGTCGCGGGCGGTGAAATCGACCCTGCGCGACCGCGTGATCGCGAAGCTCCTGCGCCTCGGTCCCGCCTATCGCTCCGTCGCGCCCACATCCGAGGTGGTGCAGGTGGCGTCCGAAGGCGTCGAGCAGCTCGAGACCTACTTCGCCCAGTACCTCCCGCAGCTCGTCTACGCGCTGCTGGCCCCGCTCACGCTGTTCGCGGTCCTGGCACCGGTGAACCTTCCCGCGGCGGCGGTCCTGCTGGCATGCGTTCCGCTCATCCCCGTATCCATCATCGTGGTTCAGCGCTGGGCGAAGCGGCTGCTTGCGCGCTATTGGGGTCAGTACACCGAGCTCGGCGATACGTTCCTCGAGAACCTGCAGGGCCTCACGACGCTCAAGATCTATCGGGCGGACGAGTTCAGGCAGCGAGAGATGAACGAGCGCGCCGAGCAGTTCCGCCGCATCACCATGCGCGTGCTCATCATGCAGCTGAACTCGATCTCCATCATGGACCTGGTCGCCTACGGAGGCGCCGCCGTGGGCTGCGCCCTGGCCCTCGTTGCCCTGCGCGCCGGCGCGATCGATATCGCGGGCGCCGTCGCCATCGCCCTGCTCTCGGCCGAGTTCTTCCTGCCGATGCGCTTGCTCGGCTCGTATTTCCACATCGCGATGAACGGCATGGCGGCGAGCGAGAAGCTGTTTCGCATCCTGGACGCACCCGAGCCGGAGCGGCCCGCCTCGGACGCCGCGGAGCGCGGGGCCGCCAGTGCCCGGGCGCTCGGCATCGAGCTGCGCGGCGTCGACTTCTCCTACGATTCCGGCCGCCGGGTCCTCCGGTCGGTCTCGCTTGCCGCGGAGCCTGGCGCGCTGACGGCGATCGTGGGCCCGAGCGGCAGCGGTAAGTCGACGGCGGCGGCGCTTGCGATGGGCCGCATCGCCCCGCAGCGGGGGAGCGTGCTGCTCGGCGGCATCTCGATCGCCGAGATGGCGGCGGGCGAGGTGTTCGGCCTCGTGACCTACGTGGGCCATCAGAGCTACCTCTTCGCCGGCACCGTGCGGGAGAACCTGCTCATGGCGCGTCCCGAGGCGACCGACGAGGAGCTGTGGGCGGCGCTCGAGAAGGCGCGGGTCGCCTCATTCCTCCGTGCGGAGGAGGGGCTCGACACCCGTTTGACGGAGCGCGGCGCCAACCTGTCCGGCGGCCAGCGCCAGCGCCTGGCGATCGCCCGCGCGATCCTGCATGACACCCCTGCCTACATCTTCGACGAGGCGACGTCCAACATCGATGTGGAGAGCGAGGACGCCATCGTGGCGGCGATCGAAGAGCTGTCGCGCACCAAGACGGTGCTGGTGATTGCTCACAGGCTGGCGAGCATCGCGCGCGCGTCGCGCATCTACGTGCTGCGCGATGGCGCGGTGGCGGAGGCGGGAACGCATGACGAGCTCGTCGCGCGCGGCGCGGCGTATGCCGAGCTTTGGCGCGCCCAGCGCGAGCTGGAGCGTTTCGGTGTTTCTGTTGAGAACGAGGAGGCGTAGCGCATATGGCGACGATGAGGATTGCAGGCGGCATGCGTGCGGATGCGCACGATGGCGAGCGCGGAGGCGCGCGGACCGGCGGACGCAGCGGCATCGCGGTGATGCTGCGGCTGGTGGGGCTCGTGCGCCCCATGGCGGGGTACATGGCGCTCGCGGTCGGCCTCGGCCTGATCGGACACCTGCTCGCGACGTCCATCACCGTGCTGGCGGGCTACGGCGTGCTCGCCGTCGTGGACGGGGCGCCGAACGTGCCCGCATCGGCGGGATTCGATGCCGTGACCCATGCGACGGCGCTTGCCTCCGCGGCGCCCGACCGCATTGCGGCCCCGCTGTCGCTGTCCTGGGTGTTCGGCCTCATGGCCATCGCCGCCGTGCTCCGCGGCGTGATGCGCTACGGCGAGCAGGCGTGCAACCATTTCATCGCATTCAAGCTGCTCGCGCTCATCCGCGACCGCGTGTTCCGCGCGCTGCGCCGTCTGGCGCCCGCGAAGCTCGAGGGGCGCGGCAGCGGCGACCTGATCGCCGTGATCACCTCGGATATCGAGCTGCTCGAGGTGTTCTTCGCCCACACCATCTCGCCCGTGCTGATCGCCGTGTTGTTCAGCGTGGTGCTGATGCTGTTCCTCGGGTCGTTCCATCCGCTGCTCGCGCTCGTGGCGCTTTCGGCCTACGTGCTGGTGGGGGCTGGCGTGCCGTGGCTCGCGGCGCGGATGTCCGGCGAGGCGGGCCAACGCTACCGCGCGGCGTCCGGGCGCCTGAGCGGCTTTGTGCTCGATACCCTGCGCGGTATGGACGAGCTGCTGCAATTCGATGCCGGCGAGCGTCGCCTCGCGGACGCCGGCCGTCTCGATGCCGAGCTCGCGGCGGACGAGCGCGCCCTCAAGCGCGCGGCGGGCGCGAGCATGGGCGCCACGCATGCGCTGATCGTGGCTCTCGACCTCGGCATGATCGCCGCCTCCGTCGCACTGTGGCGCGCGGGCGCCCTGGGCTTCGACGGCGTTCTGCTGGCGAACCTGGCCTTCATGGGCTCGTTCGGCCCCGTGGTGGCGCTCGCCAACCTGGGGAGCACGCTGCAGGGGACGTTCGCCGCCGGCAACCGCGTGCTCGACATCTTGGATGAGGACCCGCAGGTTGAGGACATCGCGGGCGGCGAGACGCCCGCATTCGACGGCGCCCGTGCCGCGGGCGTGGACTTCTCCTACGGTGACGAACGGGTGCTCTCGGGCATCTCGCTCGATGCGCCCGCCGGCTCCATCGTGGGCGTCACGGGACGCAGCGGCAGCGGAAAGTCCACGCTGCTGCGGCTGTTCATGCGCTTCTGGGACGTCGACGCGGGCCGTATCGAGCTGGGTGGCACTGATGTGCGCGCGATCGATACCGGGCATCTGCGCGCGACCGAGGCGCTGGTCACGCAGGACACGCAGCTGTTTCACGACACGATTCGGGCGAACGTGCGCATCGGGCGGCTCGACGCGACCGATGCCGAGGTCGAGGAGGCGTGCCGCAAGGCGTCGGTGCACGACTTCATCATGTCGCTGCCGCAGGGGTACGAGACGCAGGTGGGCGAGTTGGGCGACACGCTGTCCGGCGGCGAGCGGCAGCGCATCGGGCTGGCGCGCGCGTTCGTGTCGAATGCGCCGTTCATGCTGCTCGACGAGCCCACGAGCAATCTGGACAGCTTGAATGAGGCCGCGATCCTGCGCGCCCTCGTCCGCGAGCGCGAAGGCAAGACGGTGCTGCTGGTGTCGCACCGCGCGTCGACCATGCGCGTCGCCGATACCGTGGTGAGCGTCGAGAGGGGAAGGGTGGCCTCATGAGGAAGATGGATATGAGAGATGGCGCTGCTGCCCGTGGCGGACGGGCAGGAAGGGCGGACCGGCCGCGCGCGGCCGCGCCGCTGCGGAGAGCCGTGTGCGCCGCGCTCGGCGTCGCGTGCTTGGGGCTGGGAGCGCTCGGCGTGGTGGTGCCCATCCTGCCCACGGTGCCGTTCCTCATGGCGGCGGCGTTTTTGTTCGCGCGCAGCTCGGCTCGGCTCGATGCGTGGTTCCGGGGGACCGCGCTCTACGCCAAATATCTCGAGGGCTATGTGTCGGGCCGCGGCATGAGCGCCGCTACCAAGGTTCGCATCATGGTCATGGTGACGCTGCTGCTCTCGATCGGGTTCGCGCTCATGGGTGGCGCGCCCGTCGGCCGCGCGGTGCTCGTCATCGTGTGGCTCGGCCACGTCGCGTACTTCACCTTCGGCGTCAAGACCGCGCGCTGATCTCGTCGGCAGGCCCTCAGAAAGAGGGCTCTCAGAAAGGGGACAGGCACGTTTTTGAGACAGGGGCCGCACTTTGAAGCAACGGGCTTCGCGGCCGCTTTGGCCCTCAGGAAAACGACGGTCGATTCGAGCTCTCAAAAAAGTGCCTGTCCCCTTTCTGAGGTTTCGTTTCGAGTGCGTGAACTTGCGGAGCTACCTATCGGCACTGTGGGCTGGTAGTACACTAAAATCCCGTGGAAGCAAGCATCTTCGACGGGAAAGCGCAGGTAAACACCATGACAAAGCATATATTCGTGACCGGCGGCGTGGTCAGCTCGTTGGGCAAGGGCATCACCGCGGCATCGCTCGGCCGCCTGCTCAAATCGCGCGGCTACCGGGTGACCATGCAGAAGGCCGACCCGTATCTCAACGTGGACCCGGGCACCATGAGCCCGTTCCAGCACGGCGAGGTGTTCGTCACCGAGGACGGCTACGAGAGCGACCTCGACCTCGGCCACTACGAGCGCTTCATCGACGAGAACCTCACGCGCGACTCCAACTTCACCACGGGCGCCATCTACCAGGACCTCATCGCGCGCGAGCGCCGCGGCGACTTCCTCGGCGGCACGGTGCAGGTCATCCCACACGTGACGAACGCCATCAAGGCCAAGTTCCGCGGCGTCGAGGAGCAGACGGACGCCGACGTGGTCATCACCGAGCTCGGCGGCACGATCGGCGACATCGAGGGGCAGCCGTTCGTCGAGGCCATCCGTCAGTACAAGAAGGATGCCGGCGCCGAGAACGTCTGCTACATCCACGTCTCGCTCGTGCCCTATATCGCGGCGGCCCACGAGGTGAAGACCAAGCCGACGCAGCACTCCGTCAAGGAGCTGCGGAGCTTCGGCATCCAGCCCGACATCATCGTGCTGCGCAGCGACCACCGCATCGACGACGACGTGCGCGCCAAGATCGCCTCGTTCACCGACGTGGACGTGGATTGCGTTTTCACCTGTGAAGACGCCCCGTCCATCTACGATGTGCCGCGCATGATGGCCGAGCAGGACTTCGACCTGCGCGTCTGCGAGCGCCTGGGGCTCGATCCGCGCGAGCGGGACATGGCGGATTGGGAGAGGTTCCTCGCCGCGAAGGACCATGCGGAAAACGAGGGCGACCCCGTGAAGATCGCGCTGGTGGGCAAGTATACCCAGCTGCCCGACGCGTACCTCTCCGTCATCGAAGCGCTGCACCACGCGGGCACGCACCTGGGCAAGCACGTGGAGGTCGAGCTCGTCGATGGCGAGGCGCTCTCCGACGACAACGCCGAGCAGGTGCTGGGCGACGCGTCGGGCATCCTCGTGCCGGGCGGCTTCGGCAAGCGGGCCTTCGACGGCAAGATCGCCGCGGCCCGCTACGCGCGCGAGCACCAGGTGCCGTATCTGGGCATCTGCCTGGGGATGCAGGTCGCCGTGTGCGAGTTCGCGCGCGACGTGCTGGGCTATGCGGACGCGAGCTCGTCCGAGTTCGACCCGCAGTGCGCGCACGCCGTCATCGATCTGCTCGACGAGCAAGAGGGTGTGACCGAGAAGGGCGGCACCATGCGCCTGGGCGCGTATCCGTGCGCGCTGGTCGCAGGCACGCTCGCGGCGGAGGCATATGGTGAGCCGCTGGTGCGCGAGCGCCATCGCCATCGTTACGAGTTCAACAACGCGTACCGCGAGGAGTTGGAGGCGGCCGGCTTGGTCGTGTCCGGCACAAGCCCGGATGGCGAGCTGGTCGAGATGGTCGAGCTGCGCCGCGATGCGCACCCGTGGTTCGTCGCCACGCAGGCGCACCCCGAGTTCAAGAGCCGTCCCACGCGCCCGCACCCGCTGTTCCGCGCGTTCGTCCGCGCGGCCGCGGAGTAAGCGCGCCACGCTCTCAAATAGGGGACAGGCACTTATTTGAGACCCGAAGGGGCTGCAGGTGGACCACGCCTGCAGCCCCCTTTCGTGCGCAAGGGCGACTCCGCCTCATATTGGGCGGGCGCTCATTCGAGCCGCGCGGCGGGCGAGGATGGCGGGCGCTCCGGATGCCGTGTGCGACGGGGCGAGGACGGCGCGGCTCTACGGTGCGTAGGTTGGCGCGCGGGTAGCCGGCACGCATAATGCAAACGTGCGCATCTATCGAGCCGGCTTCATCGCGCGCTGGACGCCGTCCTACCCCGCTCGTCCCCATTTCCGAAGGGAATCCGCCATGAACCCCTACCTCACCTCAGACACCATCCGGACCTTGCGCGAGGAGCGCGGCCTCACGCAGCGCCAGCTCGCCGAGCGCCTCGGTGTGACCGACAAGGCCGTTTCCAAGTGGGAGTCCGGCCGCGGCCTGCCCGACATATCGCTTGTCGAGGACCTTGCCGTCGAGCTGGGGATCTCGGTTGCCGAACTCCTCACCGGCGATGTGCGCGCGAACGCCAACCGCGCGGGCAACATGCTGCGCTCGAAGTTCTACGTGTGCCCCATCTGCGGCAACGTCGTGCACGCGATGGGAGAGGGGTCCTTCTCGTGCTGCGGCGTCACGCTGCTGCCGCAAGAGGCGGAGGACGCCTCCGAGGACGCCGGGCACGCCTTCGCGATCGAACGCGTCGATGCGGATTGGCACGTGACGCTCGACCATCCCATGACCAAGACCCATTTCGTGAGCTTCATCGCCTATGTGACGCCGGACACGGTCAGGCTGAAGAAGCTCTACCCCGAGCAGGCTGCCGAGGCGCGCTTCGCCATGCGCGGCAGCGGCGTGGTCTATCTGTACTGCAACCGTCACGGGCTGTTCCAGATGAAGACCCCGCGCATCGAGCGCGACCATGCATCACGGCTGCCTTTTTAATGGGCGCGCTTGCCTCGATTTGGCGCCCGATTGGGGGCGGGCACCAAATCGAGGCGGTCTGCGGCCGGGTGCGGCGTCTGCGGCCCGGCTTCTATCGTGCATGCGCAGGCGGGCCGCCACGAGGCCCGCGGACCTCAGAAGAGGACCTCAGAAAAGTGCCTGTCCCCTTTTTGAGACCTTTTTGAGAGGCGGTGCTATGCGCCCCAGACCTCCTCGGCAATGCTGCGCACGAGCGCGACCTTGGGCCACTGCTCGTCTTCGGTGAGCTTGTTGCCGATCT
This sequence comes from uncultured Collinsella sp., assembly GCA_900548365.1. Lineage (GTDB taxonomy): Bacteria > Actinomycetota > Coriobacteriia > Coriobacteriales > Coriobacteriaceae > Collinsella. The sequence goes on from URKM01000047.1 coordinate 14,568, forward strand.
CGCAGCTGGCAAAGCCGCACTGCGGGGAGAGGC
>URKM01000048.1 GCA_900548365.1 uncultured Collinsella sp.
GCCCCGGAGGCGCCCGCCTCTCGTCAAACCACCCCGCGAGAACCCGAGGATGACAGCATGATCTTCTTCTCAGATATGGACGGCACGTTCCTCACCTCGACGAAGCAGATGAGCGATGAGAGCCGCCGCGCGCTCGACGCGCTCGCCGACGCCGGCATCGAATTCGTGCCCTGCACGGGCCGGCCGCTCTCGGGCGTACCCGCGGAGGTGCTCGCCCATCCATCCGTGCACTACGCCGTCGCCGCGAATGGCGCGGTCGTCGCGCGCCTCGATGAGTCGGAGCCCTGGAACACGGCGCGCGCCGCCGCCATCCACCGCGCGCCCCTGTCCCGCGATACCGCGCGGCGCATCTGGCGGATCGCGCGGCGCTTCGACGTCACCTTCGACATCTTCGCCGACGGCGCCTGCCTCTCCCATCGCGACGTCTACGCCCGGCTCGACGAGTTCGTCCACGACCCCCATATCCTCAGCGCCATGCGCGCCACCCGCACGCCGGTCGACACGCTCCCCCTCAAGCTCATCGATTCCGTGGACGTGCTCGAGCGCGTGGCGATGTACTGGAAGGACCCCGCCGACCGCGACGCCATCCTCGCCGAGCTCGCGCGCGTCCCCAACATCGAGGTCACGCGGTCGTACCCCATGAACATCGAGGTGATGGAGCGCGGTACCTCGAAGGGATCGGCACTCGAATGGCTTTGCCGCGAGCTCGGCGTCCCCGTCGCGGACGCCGTCGCCTTCGGGGACAACATGAACGATATCTCCATGCTGCAGGCGGCGGGCACCGGCGTGGCCATGGCGAACGCCGAGGCCGCCGTGCGCGCGGCAGCGGATGCGGTCGCCGCCGGCAACGACGAGGACGGCGTCGCCGCGTTCATATTCCAGATGCTGGAGGACTAGCCGTCCCGATTCGAGCTCGAGACGCTAGGCGGTCGCCGCGTCCAGGAGCCTGCGCATCTCGTTTTGCACCGCATGCTCGTAGTTGTAGCCCACCACGCGATCGGCCACGGCGCGCAGTGCGGGACGGCCGTTCGCCATCGCGCACCCCGTTCCCACGAAGCGAATCGCCTCGTAATCGTTCATGGAATCGCCGAACGCCATGACCTCGTCGCGTTCGATGCCATAGTGGTCCATGAGCTCCGCGATGCCCGACGCCTTGTTCACATGGGGCTGCATGCAATCGATCCACGCCTTGCCCGAGGGCGCGAACACGAATTCGCCGCCCAGCTCGCGAGCGAGGACATACGCGTTATCCATAACGTTGCCGTCGTCGCAGAAGATCGAGGCCTTGATGATGCTCACCGACGCATCGGGCAGCTCCCAGATGCGCTCGACGTTCGGCAGATCCTTATCGACCTCGCGGACGAACTTGGATTCGTCATCGAGCAGATACGACTTAGCGCTGTCGAACAGGGCTAGGTGCATGTTGGAAAACAGGGAGACCGTGCGGGCGAGGCGCTTGATCGAAAGATGCGAGTACACCTCGCGACCGACCATCTTCCCGTCGACAAATACCTGGGCGCCGTTCGACGCGACGAAATCCATCTGGTCTTTGATCGGTGCGAAGAACTGGCGCAGGCGGTCGTAGCGACGACCTGAAGACGCGGCGAAGCGAATGCCCCGCTCTCGCAGGGCCACGATGAGCTCGAACGTCTCGGGCGGCACCTCGCCATGCTCATCCAGCAGCGTTCCATCCATATCGGATGCAATCAATTTGATCATGGGGCCTCCTCCGATGCCGTTCCTCGCAATGCGGCACGGCGAAGCCCGCCATGCGCCGCGTGTTCATGGTACCCATTCGCCCATCTCCGCACGCGCGCACGGCATCCCCTTGTGCAAGGCCTTACAGATGACGCAGCCCGCATCGATGCAGCACCCTGACCTGAAGACGCCCCCCGGAAAAGGAACCACTCTCAGAAAAGCACTCTCAGAAAAGGGACAGGCACTAAATTGAGGTGAGCGCGCCGAGGCGAGGAGCTGCCGACGCCTGGGGCTCCAAAGCGACTTTGGAGCCATCAACGTCAATTCAAATCGTATTTTATTGACATAGATGTCTCCAAAGAGGGAATGGAGCCGTGGATGTAGAAATAGGAGAAGAAAAATTAACTTCGGTGACTCCAATGAAAAAGCCGGCGGCGGGCCCGATTCGGAGCGTTCCGCATCGGCGCCGGTGGCCCCTGACTCGAACGGGAGCCCCGAACGAGCTCACCGCCCAACAAGAGGGACAGAGAAGTCTCAAAAAGTGCCTGTCCCCAATTCGAGGTCCGAGGTCGGGACTGCGGACGAAAAGGGACTGCGGACGAAAAGTTGGACCGCTCCGGCGGACCGGAACGGAGGTCCCCCATTCGAGGTCCCCGAATCAAGGTCGAAGCAAAAAGGCGCCGATCCGCGAAGGACCGGCGCCCGATTGGAACTCGATTGGGATGCGCGCTACGCTAGGCGGGCGAACTTGCGCTTGCCGACCTGGAGCACGGTACCACTCTTGAGCAGCGCGGCATCGATGTTGTAGCTCTTAGGCGCCACGGCCTCGCCGTCGATCTTCACGCCGCCGCCGTCGATGAGGCGACGGGCCTCGCCGGCAGAGGGGGCCAAGCCAGCGTCCTTCAGCAGGCCGGCCAGGTACACCGTACCGTCCTCGCCCGGGGCGAGGTCGAGCGAAACCTCGGCGATGTCCTCGGGAAGCTGGTTCTCCTTGAAGACGCGGTCGAACTCGGCCTCGGCGGCCACGGCGTCCTCGGCGGAGTGGTACGTGGTGATGAGGTCGCGGGCCAGGGCGCGCTTGAGCTGGTAGGGATCGCCCGTGCCGTCCGCCAGGGACGCCTCGATAGCCTCGACCTCGTCGATGGACTTGGAGGACGCCAGGCGGTAGTACTTGGCGATCATCTCATCGGGAATCGACATGGTCTTGCCAAACATGTCGGCGGGCGCATCCGTGAGGCCGATGTAGTTGCCGTAGGACTTGGACATCTTGCGAACGCCATCGGTGCCCTCGAGCAGCGGCATGGTGAGCGCGATCTGCGGCTCCATGCCCATCTTCTCCATGAGCTCGCGGCCGGCCAGCAGGTTGAACAGCTGGTCGGTGCCGCCCATCTCGACGTCGGCCTCGATCTTCACGGAATCGTAGGCCTGCATCACGGGGTAGAGGAACTCGTGCAGCGCGATGGGGGTCTGGGACTGGTAGCGCTTCGTGAAGTCGTCGCGCTCGAGGATGCGGGCGACGGTGAACTTGGAAGCGACGGCCAGCAGCTCCTTCAGACCCATGGGGAACATCCAGTCGCCGTTATGGACGATGGTGGTCTTCTCGGGATCCAGGATCTTCATCGCCTGGGAGACGTAGGTCTCGGCGTTGGCCTCGACCTGCTCCTGGGAGAGCTGAGGACGCGTGGAGTTCTTGCCGGACGGGTCGCCGATGGTGGCGGTGCCGTTACCGATGATGAGGGTCACGCGATGGCCCAGGTCCTGGAACTGGCGCATCTTGCGCAGCGGCACGGCGTGGCCCAGATGAAGATCGGGGCTCGTGGGATCGACGCCCAGCTTGATGTTGAGCGGCGTGCCCTTCTCAAGCTTCTTCCTGAGGTCGGCCTCGGGCACGATCTTCGCCGTGCCGGAGGTGATGATGCGCATCTGCTCGTCGACTGACAACAATGCTCTGCCCTCCTGCAGAATCGGATAGCACCCTCGCCTTTCTCGGTTGTACACGGCGGTGCTTGAACATGCAATTCTTTCAGTTTACTCGAGTTCCCATGAAACTGAGCGGCGGATTTAAAATAACCCGCCTCAAAACGACGAGGTGGAGGGCGGCGGGATGCGCGAGCGCGCAGGCGGGGTCGTCGCACCCGGCGACGCGGGTGAACGGAAAGCCCGCTCGCCTACCAGGCGGGCGCCCCCTGCGGCGCGCAGAGGAAGGCCGCGACGCCGGCGCGCTCCAGCGCGTCGCGCGCGTCCATCAGGTCGATCGGGCCGGCATCGAAGATCCGCGTACGGCCGCGCGCGTCCACGAAGACCGGGAGCCGCGTCCCGTCGCGCTCCACCAGGAAGCGCCCCGAGCCGCGGCGGCCGCATTCGACGCATCGGCCCGAGCAGGGCCCCTCGGCGGTGAGCAGGCAGTGCTCGGTCACCATGAGCTCCGGGCACCCTTGGATGACGACGCCCGCCTCGACCGCGCCCCCGGCAGATGCCGCCAGCTCCTCGACGCGCTCGAGCGCCAGGTCGCACGGGAGCCATACCCGGCTCGCCCCCAGCCCCGCGAAGACGGACAGGGTCGATGCGTTCGTCACGGTGACGGGCGGGGCGACCTCGAAGCGGGCCCCCGCCTCGCGGGCGAACGCCAGCTGCGTCAGGTTGCGGCAGACCACCGAGCGGGCGCGGCGGCACAGCTCTCGCTGGAACGCCTCGTCGTCGGCGCGCGACACCTCGTCGAGCACGGCGGTAACGGACGGCAGCAGCTCGCCCCAGGCCTCGATACCGTCCTCCAGGATGCGAAACGCGTGGACGTACGCCTCGGCCCCGCCGTCGACGGCGGCGCGGGCGGCGTCCACCGTCCCGGCGAGCACGCAATCGGCCGGAAGGCGTCGGGATGAGACGGTGCGAACCACCGCTGGCGCGTAGGCGACGGGCGCGGGAGCGGCACCGGGCACCGCACCCGCAGCACCCGCCTCGGTGCGAGCATCGACCGCCTCGGTGCTGACGCCTCCCACCTCGATGCGAGCATCGACCGCCTCGGTGCCGACGCGCTGCGAGAGGACCCGGTCGACGGCGGCCGCGGCCTGCGCGAGCACGCCGGCGCTCCTCACGACATGCACGACGCTGCCGCACGACACCTTGCGCTTGCAGTGCACGGCGATGCGCTCGCCCGCCGACGCGGACACCGGACAGGGCACCATGGGCCAGCGCTTCGGCACGTCGGGCGCCGCCTCCTCGCCGGGGATATAGCGGATCTCGAGCGTATCGCCCTCGTCCACCGCCCGCTCGAGCTCGACCACGACCTCCTCGTAGCGACGCTCGACCACCACGCCCGCCCGCAGGCCCTGGTTGCACGAGCGCTCCCAGCTCATGAGCTCCGACCCCGATGCACCCTGCAGGTACTCCGTGCTGAAGCCGCGGTTGAACGAACGGGCGAGCTGCGCCTCGAGGCCGTCGATATCGACCGCCAGCCCCGCCGCGACATCATCGAGCGCACGGCGGTAGCAGCGAACCACGTTGTAGACGTAATCGGGATTCTTCATGCGCCCCTCGATCTTGAGCGCGCCCACGCCGGAGCGCACCAGCTCCGGGATATGGCGAATGGACAGGTAGTCCCGAGGGCACAGCAGCAGGTCCCCCTCGCGCGCATCGAGGCGGACGCCCGCCTCGTCCACCAGCCCGTAGTGGAGCCGGCACGGCTGCGTGCAGTCGCCCCGGTTGGCCGAGCGGCCCCGGCGCAGCGACGAGAACGAGCAGGCGCCCGCGTAGCAGATGCAGATCGCCCCATGGCAGAACGCCTCGATCTCCACGCCCGTGGCCGCCATCGCGGCGATCTCCGCCACCGAGAGCTCGCGACCGCACGTCACGCGCGTCACGCCCAGCTCGCGAGCGGCGAGGACCGCGCCCGCCGGCGCGTGCACCCCCGCCTGCGTGGAGAGATGGATCTCGACATCCCCCAGCTCGCGCCGAATCGCCGCGATGAGCCCCGGATCGGCGACGATGAGCGCATCCGCCCCCGCCTCAAGAATGTCGCGGGCGAGCGCCACGGCCGGGCCCAGCTCGCCATCGTGCACGAAAATGTTCAGCGTCACGTACAGGCGCGCTCCGTGCGCGCGGCAGAGCGCGGCGGCGCGCCCCAGCTCGTCGAGGTTGAGGTCGGTCGCCGCCGCCCGGGCGTTGAAGGCGCCGGCGCCGGTGTAGACGGCATCCGCGCCGGCGGCGAGCGCCGCCGCAAGGGCCTCGAGGGAGCCCGCTGGTGCAAGCAGTTCAGGCAAACGCGTCGTCATGGCAAACAGCCCCTTTCACCGGCGCCCGGCCTAACGCAAGGCGCGCGTTTACGAAACTTTGTCGCAGGCTAGGATACACAAGGATGGGCGCAGGCTCTTGCGCTAACCTATAGTATTTGAAGTTCCCTCATGATTCATGGCGCACCCGCGCCTCATGAAACGGCAGGAGGTATCTATGGGTTCTCGTGAGCGGTCCATGCGCGAGCGGTCCAAGACACACGTCATCCCCGTCATAATAGGATCCCTTTTCGGCTTCCTTCTGATCGCCGGCATCGCGTTCGGCATCGGCATGATGGGCAACATCAACCGGTGGCTCTCCGATCTTCCCGACTACACCGATGCGAACCAGTACCTGGTGAGCGAGCCCACCACCGTCCTGGACGCCAACGGCAACGAGATCGCGAGCCTCTACGTCCAGAACCGCGAGAGCATCACGTACGACCAGGTCTCCCCCTACGTGCTCGACGGCACCGTCGACACGGAGGATGTGCGCTTCTACGAGCACAACGGCGTCGACCTCATCGGCATCATGCGCGCCGTCGTGGTCCAGCTCACCGGCGGCTCGGAGGGCGCCTCCACCATCACGCAGCAGCTCGTCCGCAACACCATCCTCTCGGAGGAGCAGTTCGACAACACCATCGAGCGCAAGGTGCGCGAGGCATTCATCGCCATCAAGATGGAAGAGGTGTACTCGAAGGAAGATATCCTGATGATGTACCTCAACACCATCTATTACGGGCACGGTGCCTACGGCATCCAGGCGGCATCCAAGACCTACTTCTCCAAGAACGCAAGCGACCTCACCCTCGCCGAGGCGGCCATGCTCGTCGGCCTTCCCAACGCCCCCTCGGTCTACGACCCCACGGTCAACCCCGACTACGCCCTCTCCCGCCGCAACCTGGTCCTCGACCGCATGCTCTCGGCGGGCAACATCACGCAAGAGGAGCGCGACGCGGCGGCGGCCGAGCCCATCACGCTCAACCTCGCCTCCGCCGTCCCCGTGAACGGCATCCTCGCCTACCCCTATTTCGTCGACTACGTGAAGTCGCTCCTGCAGGAGGAGTTCTCCACGGACATGATCTTCAAGGGCGGCCTCACCGTGAAGACGACCATCGACCCGACCCTCCAGAGCATGGCAGAGGAGGCGGCGGTCGGTCGCATGCAGGCCGCCGGTGCGGATAACCTGCAGGTCGGCATGGTGGTCCTCGACCCGAAGACCGGCTATATCAAGGCCATGGTGGGCGGCAAGGACTACTACGCCGACGACAACCACGTGAACCACGCCCTGGGTCGCCGCTCTCCGGGTTCGTCCTTCAAGACCTTCACGCTCGCCGCCGCCATCAAAGCCGGCATGAACCCCAACGTCGTGCTCAACTGCGCGTCGCCCCTCAAGGTCTGGGGCAGCGAGTTCCAGAACTACGGCAATCACAACTACGGCTCCCGCACCCTTGCGCAGGCCACCGCCGTCTCCTCCAACACCGGCTTCGTACAGGTGGCCGAGGCGATCGGTAACAAGGCCATCATCGACGTGTGCAGCGAGCTGGGCATCGATACCAAGAGCGAGCAGGCGAACTTCCAAGATGTCCCCGCGCTCACCCTGGGCACCGCGAGCATCACGCCGCTCGAGATGGCCGAGGCGTACACCGCCTTCGCCAACGGCGGATACCACCGCGAAGCCGTGGCGATCACCGAGATCGTCTCGCGCGACGGCAAGACCCTCTACAAGCATGAACTCGAAGACGACCAGGTGTTCACCGCCGGTCAAGCCGAAGCGATCACCAACGTCCTGAAGACCGTCATGATCGGCGGGGGCACGGGCGTCTACGGCCGCCCCTCGATCGATCAGCCCATCGCGGGCAAGACCGGTACGGCGGGCACCGCGAGCGAGACCACCGACCTGTGGTTCTGCGGCTACACCCCGCAGCTCGTCTGCTCTATCTGGACCGGCCGCTCCGGCACGAACGCCTCCTTCTCCGGATACGGAACCGCGGACCTTCCGCTCCCCATCTTCCGCGCCTTCATGAACAACGCCCTCGCCAACGTCGCGCGCGAGGAATTCCCCACCGGAGAGACGCCCCAGTACAAGCCGAACTCCAGCTGGAAGTTCTCCGGCGGCACGTATAAGGAGGACGACGAGGACGAGGAGCAGGAGGAAGAGGAGAACACCGAGACGACCGAGGGCGTGGACACCGCTCCGAACGAGGGCACGACCACGAACCCGAGCACCCCGACCCCGACTCCCGATCCCGAGCCGACGCCCCAGCCCGAACCGGAGCCCGAACCGGAGCCCGAGCCCGAACCCGATCCGGAACCCACACCCACACCCACGCCCACGCCCACGCCGACGCCCACGCCGACAACGTAGACGCCGGGGCCATGCGGCCCATACGCCGGCCTCGCCCGCACCATATGGGCCATCCATCCTCAAAGCCATAGCGCAAAGCGCCGGCTCCCTGGACGACAGGGGCCGGCGCTTTTCTTTAACGCGAGCGAACTTATCCCCTAACGAACAAGCCGTCCGTCGCAGGTAAGCGACGGACGGCTCTAACGTGAGAACAAGGGGAAGGACCCAGCATAGCCCGCGATGGAGCACGGGCGAATCGACTTCGGGCGCCGCTCTAGCGCGAGGCGCGCCAGCGAACGAAATACCAGACCAGCAACGCGATCAGCGCGATAGGCAGCAACAGGACGAGCGAGATCATCAGGATGTGCAAGAAAGCCGTCATTACTTGTGTACGCTCCTCAGCTTCGTGATAAGGGACTCGAACCGCGCGCCGTCCTCGGCGGTCTGAGCGATCACCAGGATCGTGTCGTTGCCCGCGAGCGAGCCCAGGACATCGGGGAGCTCGGCCGCATCGACTGCGGCGGCGATACCGGAGGCGGTGCCGGGCTGAGCCTTTACGAGCACGAGGTTCTCCGTGCGCTGCACGTCCACCACGAGCTCGGACACCATGCGCTGCAGGTGCAGATCCTCAGCCAGTACGTAAACCCCTTCGGGAAGCTTGCGCAACCCCATGTCGGCGATATCGCGCGACACGGTCGCCTGCGTGCAGTCGAACCCGCATGCCTTCAGCTCATCGACCAGCATGCGCTGCGTGCGAACGTCCTTGTTGCGCACGATATCGCGTATCGCATCCTGTCGTCCATTGCGTTTCTTAGCCATGGTCTGCTCACCCCGATTGCATAGAAGGTCCCGATTTCTAGGATAATTATCATCGAGCTATACACAGTCGACACGGACTTGATTTTACAATTATGACTCAAAGAGAGCAAACTTGCCTGCGAACGGTATGGGATGTGCATAAGGACAGGCGTAATACTCAAATATCGACCAATCAGGCTGCAGACGGCATATTGAATATCACCAAGCCAGAGGCACCCTTACGAAACCAGGTCCCCGCGATCCCCTCGCGGACCGCTGCCCCGCTTCGCCCGCACCGGCATCGGCGCGATGCGCTGTCGGACGCGGCGCCCGGCTCCATTTCGATACGCCGTACGCGCAAACGGCGGCTAGATGCCGCGGGCCGATGCCGCCGCGCCCAGGGGCGTCAACGCACGGTCGACGATATCCTGGATGCGCGCGCCCATGCAGCATGCCATCGCGCTTCGCCGGGCGATGGGCGAGTACATGATGCCGAACTCATGGCTGCACGCCTCCAGGGACTGCACGCAGCGCCGCGTCGCGGGAGCATCGACCATGTCCTGCACGCGCTGCCTGCGCTCGGCGGAGGAGACCCGCCCCGTGCCGAGGGCAGCGTTAACGATGCAACGCGTCACGTCGCGCAGATGACGGCGGTAGATCGGCCGCATCGCCTCGTCGTCGTCAAGCAGGCCCCAGTCGTCGTAGAGCTGCACGAGCACCTCGAACTCATGGGCGGAGCGCGCGAACTGCGTGGGATCGTAAGCCGGGCGAGCGGGGGCCGGGGCGACGGTCAGGTGGTAGCGGGCCCCTTCGACCGCGACAGCGCGATCGAGATCGCGCGCATAGGAGACCATGACCGCTTGGTCCACATCGCCCTCGAGGGAGGGGCGCTCGAGTTCCTGGAGCCGCTCCCGCACGAACAGCTTGCCGGCGATGAACGCCAGCACCCCGCTCTCGATCAAAGCGGATGCGCCGCGGCGAAACGCCTCGGGCTGATCCCAGAAGCACGTTTCATGGGAGATGGTGGTCGATATGCGCGCGCCGTCGGCCTGCTCGGCATCGATGGAGATCTCCGGAATCGCCAGCAAGGCGCCGTGGGAGGCCATGGCGCTCACGACGCAGTCGAGATAACCGGGAGAGAGCCAGTCGTTCTGGTCGAGGAACAGCACGTACTCCCCCCTTGCCGAAGCCAGGGCAGAACGCCGGCCCGCGACGCAGGATTCATCCTCGATGCAGAGCGCCTCGACCCGGATGTCGCGCTCGGCGAACCGCTCGCACAGGGACCGGGTCCTATCGCGAGACGCGCAGTCAACGGCCAGCAGCTCCAGGTCCTCGAACCCCTGGTTCAGCACGCTCTCGATCGCGCGGACGATGTGGTTTTCGGCGTTATGGGCCGCGATGATCACCGAGACACGCGGACACCTGGGGACACGACGACGCACCGAACCAACCCTTTCATTCCGTTTCATTCACATGCATGGTATCGCAAGGCCGCAAGGCGAAAGGGGGGAACGAGTTCGATGCACGGCATGCACAAACCCTTAACACCGCTCCAACATATTCGGGCAGACGGTCAACGCGCCCGCATCGTAGGAGACGTCCATGAAGCACAGGCCGCGAGCGGGTGCCGTCGGCCCCGCGGCACGTCGGTCGCATGCCGCGAGCGCGTCGACGAGCCAGGTCTCGTCGCGCCGACCGGATCCCACTTCCACCAGGCTTCCCACGATCGTGCGCACCATGGAATGCAGAAAGGCGTTGCCCGAGATCGTGAACTCGATCAGGTCCTCCCCCATCTGGCGCTCGCGGGCGAACGAGACCACATGGACGTTGCGGCACGTGGGCTTCCCCACCGCCGACGCGACCTTGCAAAAGCTCTTGAAATCATGCTCGCCCAGCAGGCAGCGGGCCGCGCGGTCCATGGCGTCGACATCGAGCGGAAGGCGGTGCCACCAGGCGTAATCGCGCGTAAGCAGCGGACGGGCCTCGCCGGTCGCGATACGGTACGTGTACGTGCGCGCCCTCGCGTCGAAGCGCGCGGAGAATCCGGGCGCCGCATGAAACACCTCGCTGAGCGCGATATCGCCGGGAAGCAGCGCCGCCATGGCCCGCATCCAGCGCGCACGGGGAATCTCGAGCTCTTCGGGAAGCGCGGGGACGCTCACATACTGCGCGATCGCATGGACGCCGGCGTCGGTCCTGCCGGCGCAGGTCAGCTCGATCGGACGGCGCAGGAACGTCTCGAGCGCCCTGCGAATCTCCCCCGCAACCGTCGTCTGGCCGGGCTGCTCGGCAAAGCCGCTGTATGCCGCCCCGTCGTAGCCTAGACGGAACACCAAGGTACCCGCGGGCTCGAAGGGTGCATCGAAGGGTTCGAAACCAGCCATGTAACACTCCAGAATCTAGAAGATCCCCGCCAGGGCGGGGACAACGCAAAACGACACGATCAAAACGGCGCAGAGCGCCAGGCCGCCGCACAAGACGGCGCGGTTCCGCCGGTCCAGGGGGCGCGGCGGCACGCGATGACGCGCGCCATCAGCATAGCATCGCGCAGCCATGGAATCAGCCAGGCGGTCGGCGCGCCTGAAGAGCGCCACGATCAAGGGCGTGAACACCGAGGCCCAGCGCGCGATGCGCTCGCCCAGGCGCCCCTCGTCGAAGCGAACGCCGCGCGCCCGCTGCGCGAGCTGAATCCTTCGGAACTCCTCGGCGACGATCGGTATGAAGCGCAACGCGATCGAAAGGGTCGACCCGACCTGGGCGACCGGCACGCCGAAGCGACCCAGCGGGCGCAGCAGGCGAACGACGGCGTCTCCGAGCTCGGAAGGGGTGGTCGATATCGAGACAACCAGCGAGAAGCCGAGCAACAGGATGATGCGCGCCACAGCGGCAAGGCCGCGCGCCCCGCCCTCGACGTCGATGCCCACCGGCCCCGCGAGCGCGATCGACCCGCTGCCGTCGCACGCGACGAGATTGGCGACGAGCGTGAACGCCAGGATCACGGAGACGGGCTTCGCCGCCGACACGACGGCCCCCGGCCGAACCCGAGCAAGGCGCAGGCAGGCGATGAGCACGAAAAACGCCGCGACCAGAACGAGCGGCGAGGGCACGGCGAACAGCACGACGGTGCTCGCGAGCAGCAACGCGATCTTGACGCGCGCGTCGAGGCCCGCGAGCCAGGAAGAGCTCGATGCGGCACCTTGCCTCGAACTAACCAACATGCCCGCCTCCCTCGTATGCGAGCGCCTCGCGCAGCAGCGCGCCCTCGGGCGGCTCGATGCCCGCCTCGCGAAAGATCGCGGGCGCTGTCGACAGCCGCCGCGCATCGCCCTGCCAGCAGATAGAGCCGTCCCGCATCAGCGCGACGGAATCGACGGCCCCCATCCATTCCTCGAGATCGTGGCTGATCACCAAGACGGCGCGCCCCTCCTCCGCCAAGCCGCGCATCAGCCGGTGGACGAGCACCCTTCCCCGGGCGTCGAGGCCGGCGGTCGGCTCATCGAACACATACGCCGGGGCATCGAGCGAGAGCACGCAGCCCAGTCCGACGCGGCGCGCCTGACCGCCCGACAGCTCGAAGGGAGACCGATCGAACAGCTCCTCATCGATTCCAAGGCGCGCGGCGGTCGATCGAACCCTGTGCTCGATATCTCGTTCCGAACCACCCTGGTTACGGAGCGCGAACGCGAGCTCGTCGAACACGGAGTCGAGGAAGAGCTGGTTTTCAGGGCGCTGGAACGAGACGCCGCAGGATGCCGGCTCGGGGGCGCGCCCGAAGACCGCGACGCTCCCGGCATCGGGCGTCAAGAGCCCGCAGGCAAGCGACGCCATGGTCGATTTCCCGGACCCGGAACGGCCCGCGAGCAGCACGACCTCGCCGCTCGGGACGGAGAGGCTCGCATCCGAGACGGCGAGCCGGGCATCGCCGTCGGCGCCGGCATACGAATAGGACGCCCGGGCGAACGCGATGCCATCGTCCGGGGACGGTCCCCGTCCGGCCTGCGGAGCCGCCGAGGTGTTGAGAGGAAGGGCGTCTTCGCAAAGCCCGCCACCCTGAAAGATCGCCTCTAAGCCCCCTGATATCCCCAGCACGGCCCGAGCGAGTGATTCGGGACCAACGCATGCCTCTCGAGGCACACCGGCCCTCAAGACGGCTCTAAGGGCCTCAGAGTAACCGGTGGGAACAACGCAGCGATCCCACAGACCATCCGGAGACGAGGCGAGCGAGGCGATATCGCCCCGCCAGATGGCCTGTCCGCCCTCGAGCGCGACGAGCCGGTCGCACAGAGCCATCTCGGACACATCGTGGGTCACGAGCACGACACCCGTGCCGGCTTCGGCGCGCGAAGCGATGAGCTCGCGGAAGGAAGGGCGGACAGCGCTATCGAGCATCGCGGTCACCTCGTCAAGAACGAGGTAGCGCGGCTTCATCGCCAGGGCGCCGGCGATCGCCAGCCGCTGCTGCTCGCCGCCGGAAAGGGCTGCGACGTCGCAGTCCGCGGCGTCTGCGAGGTCGACGGCGGCAAGGGCGTCGCGCACGCGCCGCTCGACCTCCCCCTCATCGAGACCGAGGTTGCGGGGCCCGAACGCGACCTCGTCGAACACGATCGTGGAAACGAGTTGGTCGACCGGGTCCTGCTGCACGTAGGCCACCATCTCGCGAACCGCGAGGCGATCGGGCTCCCCCGCCGCCGGATCGATTCCGTCGACGATGGCGGATCCCTCATCCGCGAGGTCCATGGCGCACAGGATGCGAGCACAGCTTGATTTGCCCGAACCGTTCGAACCGATCAATCCAAGTATCGACCCGCGTTCGACGGTCAGGGATATGTCTCGAACCGCCCGCGCTCCAGATGGAAACGACCGTCCCACGCGCTCCATGCGTATCATGCGGCACACCGCCCCTCACATCACTTGATGGCAATCGCGCTACCGTCCGCCCGGCTCCGAGAGCGTCCCGCGCATCCCCTTGGTCGAGCGGGGGTACGCGCAGGATCGTAAAGCGCGATCAAATAAAAAAGAGGGGCGCGCGCAGCACCCCTCTCATAAGTCGCATCGAATCCCTTCGGGATCACACGCTACTCGGCAGCCTCCTCGGCAGCCTCGGTCTCCTCAGCAGCCTCGACCTTGGCCTCGACCTTCTTGGGAGCAGCGGCCTTCTTCGGGGCCTTCTTCACAACCGGCTCGGTGACGAGCTCGATGATGACCATCTCGGCGTTGTCGCCCTTACGGGTGCCGAGCTTCATGATGCGGGTGTAACCGCCGTTGCGGTCGGCCCACATGCCCTGA
>URKM01000049.1 GCA_900548365.1 uncultured Collinsella sp.
GCGAGCCCGTATGCCGCGGGGAGGCTCTTCGCCCAATGGCTTTCTCATATCGTCTATGGATGCGCTGCGCGATTGGTATACTCGAACCTGGATGTATCGTTCGGTTCCAACGCGAGGAGCATGCGTGGCGAAAGCGAAGGGCAAGATCAAGAAGGCGCGGGCCCGCAGGCGCGCGGGTGCAGACATCGTCGACGCGGCGGTGATCGGGGAGCTTCCAAAGCTCGATTCCCTGCGCGACGTTCCCGCCTTCAGCGATTTCACGATTAACGACGAGCAGCGCGCTGCGTTTGGCGAATTCGTCCAAGCTCTGCGTGCGAACGGCGATGATGCCGCGGCAGATGCCATGCGCATCGGATGGGTCGTTCGGCTCGATCGCGGGTTCCCTTTGGTGGCGACTGATGGGCTGACGCTGCGCGCGGAGCATGCGGTGGCTTTCGCGAAGGGCGCGGACATGCTTCCCGCAATCGGGGACTGCGTGGTGGTGCGTTGCGATTCCGGCCATGATATGGGCGTGATCGAGCGGGTGCTGCCCCGACGCACCGTATTCGAGCGCTGGCGCGGCAAGAATCGCGGGGAGCGCCAGGTGCTCGCCGCAAACGTCGACACCATCCTGGTGGTGCAGCCGCTCGGCTCGGTTCGCGACACGCTCCAGCTCGTTCGCGACCGCATCGCGCGCTCGCTGGTGCTGATCCGCGACTGCGGGGCGACCCCCGTGGTGGTTCTCACCAAGGCCGATCGGTGCGACGAGGGCGAGCTGGCGACATATCGGAGCGAGATCGAGCGCCTGGGCGGCAGCGGTACGCGGGTCGTCGTCACCTCCTCGCTTGAAGGCGTGGGCATGGACGAGGTTCGGTCATGTTTGCCGGCGGGGACGTGCGGAATGATCCTGGGGGAATCGGGCGCGGGTAAGTCGACGCTCCTCAACACCCTGCTGGGGCACGAGGCCCTGGCGACGAGCGGCGTGCGCGAGCGCGATGATATGGGGCGTCATACCACGGTCGCCCGCGTGATGGTGTCCCTGCCGGAGCCGTGCGGCGTCATCGCCGATGCGCCGGGCTTGCGCAGCTTGCCCCTGGTGGGGCACGAGCGCGGGCTTGCCCGGACGTTTCCCGAGATCGTCGAGGCGGCGCGAGCATGCCGTTTCAATGATTGCACCCATACGCATGAGCCCGGTTGCGCCGTGCGCGAGGCGGTGGCCGCGGGCGAGATCGACGAGCTGCGCGTCGAGGCGTTCCTTTCGTTGGCGCGCGAGATGCGCGTGAGCGCCCAGAGCTTGGATCCCGACATTCACCTATAGCGAGGGCTCGTGCTTCGGTTGCGGGCGCGGCCGGTATGCGGAGCGAGGCCGGGTCCGTTTAGCCGCCGCTCAATCGGCTTCCCCTTAGAACGTGTTGCAAACTCCCCGTCTTCCAACAGCTTTGTTGGAGGGCGGGGAGTTTTCTGTTAGCGCTTCGCCCGCTGTTTTCGGATGCCCTTCTTGTTCGTGCGGCGCCACGGAAGAATTGGGTTACCGCAAGCGCGTTTGGCTTGCGACATGGAAGGGACGATGAAGGGGAGACGGTAGTGAAGCGGAGAACAAGGGTGGTACTAAGCGTGATATCGGGAGTCGCCGCGGCCGCGATTGCGTTTCTCTATGTGTCGTCCGTACGGGCAGAGGCCGAGCGGATGCAGCGCGAGGCGCTTCAGCGCTACGGTGGCGAGCTGGTGAACGTGTGCGTGGCAACGAGAGATATCGATCCAGGTGAAACGCTCGATGAAACGAACGTCGTGGTGGAAGAGTGGGTTGCCGCGTTGCTTCCGCCCGATGCCGCCGCGTCGTTGCACGAGGTTGTTGGAAAAACCGCGACATCGAGGATCCCGAAGCAAGCGGTGCTCTGCCCGGTTTACACCGAGCCGCGCGAGGCGGCGCTGGATATTCCATCCGGACTCGTGGCTGTATCGGTCGCCGTCGATGAGGCCCATGCGGTGGGAGGCGCCTTGGAAGGTGGCGATGAGGTCGATGTGTATGTTTCGAAAGATGCTGTTGCGAATCGGTTGGGAAGCGCCGTGGTAATCGAAACGAGCGTCGAGGCGACCGATGGCGGCAAGCTTGCCTGGGTGACGATCGGTGTGAAACCCGAGGCGGTCAACGAGGTTCTGGCGGCGACGACGTCGGGGGCGGTCACGCTGGTAGCGCCTCGCGCGTCGGGCGATTCGCAAAGGGAGGGCGAGTAGATGGGCAGGATATGGCTGGCGTGCTGTCCCTTGGGGCGGTATGCGGAGATGCGAGAAGAGCTCTGTGCGCGCGATGCGGGCGCTTGCTTGCTGCGATTCGGTGCAATGGATGATTTCGAGGGGTTCCTGACCGCGTTTCCCGAGGGGGAGACGGGGGCTGCCCTGTATGTCGAAAAGGTTGATGAATCGGTCGAATGCGCGGTGGGGGAGCTCGCCCGAACGGGTGCAGCGCGCGACATCGTGGTATTCGCACGGGATTTGGACCCAGGTCATATCGCCCGCGTGTTCTATGCGGGCGCAACAGAGGTCATCGCCGCTGCGGGTTCTGAGGCTCCGGAGCGGTTGAACTGCGAGGCGCGATCGGAGAGAGGGGCCGATGCGAGGGGCGAGGGAGCTTGCGGCGGCGATGGCGGCTCGCTCGAGATGCCCCGGGAGAGCCGAGGGGGGCATCCGTCGCCCGATGGATGTGAAGACAGGGAAGCGGCTGAAGACGATGCGCCGCGGTCGCGAGATCATGCGGGCGCGCGCCTCGGGGGAGCTGGCGATCACATGCCGGTATCGCCGACGAACGATGCGGAATGCGTTCGGGGGCATGCCGAGGCGGCGGCGCGGGGCAAGGAGGGCGGGGCTCCGGTTGTCGCCCTGGTCTCCGCTCGCGGCGGCGTGGGGAAGACGACCCTGGCGGTCGAGTTCGCCCTGTGCGCGGCGAAATGGGGTCTTCGGGCGGCCGTGGTCGACCTCGACTTGATGTTTGGAAACGCCGCAGCTGCGCTGGGGGCCGAGGAGGCGGCAGATATCGGTTTGCTCATCGAGGCGGGGGAATCGGATTTCGACCGCGCGGTCGAGCGCACCGCCATGCGTATCGCCCCCGGCTTGACCGCATGGGGTCCGCTGCGCGCTCCGGAGCAGGCCGAGCTCATGGCGGGACCAATCGATCGCCTGCTCGCTTCGCTGCGCGGCGTTGCGGACATCGTGTTCGTGGATACATCGGTTTTCTGGGGGGATGCGGTGGCGATGGCGGTTGCATCGTGTGATCGGTGCCTGGTTGTGGGCAGCGGTCGAGATGCGGCGCCTTCATCATCTCGTCTGGTTGAGCTGGCGGAACGGCTCGGCGTCCCGCGAACGAGGATGACGAGCCTGTATAACCGCATGGGTGCGCGCGGGTGCTCCGAGGAGGACGCGATGCGCTTCGAGATGGGGACGGCGCTTCGCTCGAGGATGCGCATCGTCGAGGCAGGGGACGACATGGCGCAAGCAGCTGCCTTCGGTAGGCTTCCCGAGCTGTTTGGAGCAACGAACGCCCACGTGAGGAGCGTGGAGGCATGTGTTGGCCGACTGCTGCGCGAGCTGGGTTGCCCGGTGGAGGAACCCATGGAGGAGCGCGATGAACGAGACGGCGCGACAAGGCGTCGCATCCGGCTTCCCTGGGGAGGAAGGACCGGTGGTCGATCATGAGCGTGCTGGAGCGCGTGCGGGAGAATCAGGCGATTCAGGGAAAGGGAGAACCGAAGGGTCTTCGCGGCACCAGGCTGCTGAGTGAAATGGGGCCATCGGTGAAGGAAGCGGTTCTGGAGCGCGTGGGATATGAAGAGGCGGCGCGAATCGCCGGTCTGTCTGATCCGAAGCGCGCGCGAAGCGAGCTTCGCCCCGCGGTCGACGCCGTGCTCAACGTGCTCGCTTCTGATTTTCAGGACGGATCCGATCGCGAGGAGCTGGTCGCGGCGGTGCTCGATGACATCGTCGGGCTCGGTCCCTTGCAGCCGCTGCTGGAAGATGATTCGATTACCGAGGTCATGGTAAACGGGCCCCAAGCGGCATTTTATGAGCGCGCCGGCGTTCTCTATCCATTGGAGCGTCCGTTTGAGAGCGAAGAGCAGATACGGTTGGTAGTCGACAGGATCATCTCGCCGCTCGGTCGACGCGTCGATGAGCGGAGCCCCATGGTGAACGCCCGGCTGGCGAACGGATACCGCGTGAATGCCGTCATACCGCCTATAGCGATTGACGGCACGCTTTTGACCATACGAAAGTTTTCCGACCGCATCAGCACGCTGGACGAACTCGTAGCGATCGGCTCTCTTCCGGCATGGTATGCGACGCTGCTTTCGTTTGCCGTGCGTGCGCGGGAGGACCTTGCGGTGGCTGGGGGGACCGGATCGGGAAAGACGACGCTGCTCAATGCGCTTTCGAGCGAGATACCGATTTCGGAACGCATTTTGACGATCGAAGATTCCGCAGAGCTGCAGTTCTCGCAGCATCCACATGTCGTGCGCCTGGAAGCGCGCTCCTCTTCGATCGAGGGGGCGGGAGCTGTGACGATTCGCGATTTGGTGACCAACGCGCTGCGCATGCGACCCGATCGCATCGTGGTGGGCGAAGTGCGTGGCGCCGAGTGCATCGATATGCTGCAGGCCATGAATACGGGGCACGATGGCTCGCTTACGACGCTTCATGCGGGCTCTGCGGGCGAGGCGGTCGTGCGTTTGACGCTTCTGGCACGTTTTGGAATCGATTTGCCGAGCGCTCTGATAGAGGAGCAGATCGCTATGGCGCTTGACGGGATCGTGATGTCTGAGCGAAGGGCGAATGGAAAAAGATTCGTCTCCTCTTACTGCGGCGTGACGCGCGCCGAGTCGGGCGGCGTTCGTCTGGAGGAGTATGTGGGGTTCGACGCGGTTCATGAGTCTTGGACATTGGTGCGGGAGCCTCCATTTGTGGAACGAGGCGTGGAGTTGGGAGTGTTTGATGAAGGGGAGGTCGAGTCGTGGAGGCAATCGTTGCGGGGGTAATCGGGGTTCTGGTCGCTGTATCGGTGGCCGGCGCGTGCTGCCCGGGGAGCGCGACAACGGCATTGGGTGCGGGAAGCTGGGCGGAGGTGCTGTCGATCGCACGGCGGGCCGACGATGCGATGGGGCGATTCGTTGGCCGATTACCCCGTTGCGCCGTGCTTTGGATAGGAAGGCTGGAACGTACCTGCTCGCGGATGCCGCCGTCCCGTGTGTCGGAGTATCCCCATGTGTCGCTCGCGGTCCTCCTGGCGTTGAGCGCCGGGTTGGCATGGTGGGCGAGCGGGATGGTCGCGGGCGCGGTCATCGGCGCGGTGCTTTGCGTCGCAGCGTTGGTCGTCGCGTGCCTGCGCGAGGAGAAGAAACGCGCCGAAAATATCGAGCGCGGATTGCCCGAGGCTTTTCGCGCCCTGTCGATCTCCATCGGATCGGGGCACTCGCTGGCGCAAGCGATGCGTTATGTAGGAGCGCATGCGGAAGAGCCGGTCAAGACCGAATTCATGCGCGTCGGTCTGTCGATCGACTGCGGTGTTCCCGCTGTTGAGGCGCTCGATATCTTGTTGAGCCGCCTGCCCGTTCATGGAATGGATATGGTGACGCTCGCGCTCAAGATCTCGAAGCGAACCGGAGCGCCGCTTTCGGGCCTGCTGGCGGATGCGGCGAATTCGGTTGGGGAGCGCATCGAGCTGCGGCGAGCGCTGGATGTAAAAACCGCCCAGGCGCGTATGTCGGCGCACATCGTTTCGGCTATGCCCATGGGGATGATGGCGTTTCTTCTTTTGTTTTCAAGCGATTTCAGGGCGGGCGTCGCGACGATGCCGGGACTGTTCTGTGTTGTGGCGGCGCTGCTGCTCAATGTGGTTGCCGTGGTGATTATCGGCAAAATCATGAGGATGGAGCTGTGATGGATGGGACGGGCTTTGAGCTTGCCCTTGCCGCAACCGGGCTGGGGGCGGGGTTGTGCGCATGGTTGGCGGGCGGTTTGTCCAACGATGATCTGCGCGCTTACGCCGATGCGGCTGGTCGGCTGCTTTCGGATCTTCTTGTTCGAGCGCGATCGATGGTGGATGCGGTGCAGAGGATGGGCCCCTCTGGTCCCCGGGCGACGCTGGGAGAGGTCGCGGAAATGATCGATATGGTCAGGCTTGGCTTGTCTGCCGGATTGTCGTTCGATGCGTCGCTGGAGCTGTATTGCGGGCATCGGTTCAGCGCGTTGGCCGCCGAGCTTGGAAGGGCCTGTCTGCGCTGGCGTGTTGGGGCGACGACGCGCGGCGATGCATTGAAAGAGGTTGCGCGGACGTTGGGGGTGCGCCCGTTGGAGTCATTTGCGATTGCCGTGGATGAGGCGATGGAGTTGGGGGCTCCGCTTTCAGACGCGCTGGAAAGTCAGAGCAGGGAGTGCAGGGCGGCGCATCGGGCGCATGTCGAACGCGGCATCGAACGCGCGCCGGTGAAGATTCTCATACCTACGGGCACCTTGATTCTTCCTGCATTGCTTTTATCCATTATGGGCCCGCTAATGGCGGCGGGCGGGATGATATAGGAGGTAGCCATGAAGAAGTTGGAGTGTGTGCTGCTGAAGGGCCCACAGGAGATGCTGAAGGCCGCAACCGGGGTTCTACGAGATGAATCGGCGCAGGGAACCACCGAATACGCGATCTTGGTCGGCGTGCTGGTGGTGATCGCGATTCTTGCCATCATCGCGTTTCGCGACAAGGTGAGCGAGCTGTGGGGTGCGATCGAGTCGGGAATCAATAGCTTGTGATGAGGGCCTTCAAGGTGCGGCCCTGGATCGCGACGGCCTTGAGCGCGATAGCGGTCCTCGTCTTTTTATGGCTGGGGCCTCTTGGTGCCGGAGGGACTGCGGATGAGTCAACGAGAACGTCGGGGCCTTCGGCGGAGCGGGGGGATATCGGGAAGTCCGCATTCATACATGATGTCGAACGCCGATTGCGCGATGACGATGCGTCTATCGCGACATCGGAGAACCGCTTCTTGGCCGATTTGGCGGCGGGGTGTCGGAAGGACCTCGGAGGCGGCGTGGTTTCGGTTGCTTGGCGCTCGGACGGCGATGTCGTCGAGGTGAGCTCGCGGATCGTGGAGCGTTACCGTGATGAAGAAAGCTCGAGCTCGGTTGTTGCGAGCGGCTATCTGGATATGAGCGGGAATGCATGGGGCGCCTTGCTGTGGGATGGGGAGAGCTGGGCGGATGTGGTCTTGGTGACGCAGAGCGATGTCGAGCAGGGAACGGCGATACGCGTGGTGCGCATGGTCGCGGCGGAGGGAGGATAAGCGGTGGTTTCGAGAAGGGGCGTAGCGGGCGGCAAGGCGAGCGGTGCGCTGCTGCAGGAGGATAGCGCCCAGGGGACGCTCGAGTACGCGGTGGTGATGGCCGTCTTCGTCTCCATGGTTCTCGCCCTTGGTGCTTTGTGGCGCATGGGGGTCCGGGGCGGTTTGCTTGAATTGGTCGAGGAGGCGACTTCCCATGCGCTTGATGCGGCGGGCTTCTTTGATATCGCGTTGTTTTGATGCGGCAAGAGAGCAGAGGGCGCAGGCGACCGTGGAGGCGGCATTGCTGCTGCCGAGCTTTTGCATCGTGGTTCTCCTATCGCTGCAGCCCGCATGCGTGCTCTATACCCAGGCGATGATGGAGGTGGCGGCGACGCAGGCGTGCAGGCTGGTCGCGGTGGGGGAGCATGTGGACGAGGCGGCGGTTGAAGGCTACGCGCTGCGACGCCTGGCGGCGATTCCCGACGCTTCTATATTCCATGCGGGAGGACCGTTGTCGTGGGAGATCGAGTATGGAGACGACGGCGAGGGAGCTGCCTACGTGGAGGTGCGCGGATGGGTGAGGCCTCTTCCGGTTATCGGGGCGTTCGTGGGGGCGTTCGGGGAGCGAAACGGATCGGGTGATATGAGGCTTCGGGTGAGGGCGACCCTTGATGGGAGGCCCTCGTGGCTGAAGGGCGGATACGATGATTGGATGCAAGGGCGGGCGGATTAGAACTGGATGCATACGGCTGCGGCCTGTTCGCGCGGGTATCGACCTCTTTATAGAGGAAGGTGCGTATACCACGGTGGCTGCGGCGGTGACGATCCTCGTGGTGCTGACATTATTATTCTCATCTGCTACGGCGGTATGGACGATGTCGCGGTCTGGAGATGTGCAGGCGTCTGCCGATGCCACGGCGATGGCGGGGGCGAACGTGGTGTCGTCGTATTACACGATTGCCACCACGGTGGACGCGGTGGTGCTGAGCATGGGTTTGACGGGGTTTATTTCGGTCGGGGCGGGCCTGGTGGGGACGCTTGTGCCCGGTATGAGAGCCGGTGCGACGGAACTCGTCCATTCGGGGGTTCGTGTCCTGCAGGCGCGAAACGACCTATGCGCCTCGGCATCCCGTGGGCTGAGCCGGCTCGAGGAGGGGCTTCCGTATTTAGTCGCGGCGCGCGGAACGCGTATATGCGGCGCGCAAGGAGGGGCGGCCATCGAATATGCGGGGACCGCGTTGGCGGTTCCCAGGGAATCCGACTCGAGTTTTCCCTCGCTCGAGGGCCCAGCGATCGAGTTGGGCGGCGTGGGGGGCGCTGCAGACGCGTTGGGCGAGGTGGCGGCTTCGCTTGAAGACGCTCGGGAAGAGAGCGCCCGCGCCAAGGAGCGAGCATGGCTTGCAGACTGCGGTCGAGATGGCATGAATATGCAGGAACGAGCCGGTAAGCTGTCGGGAATCTCCGCGGCCGAGAATCCAGATTTCTCTTCGAGCCTCACATGGGACCCCTCCGTTGGCTTGGAGCGTGCGAGGGCGTATTACCGCTGGCGGGCGGATAACGAGGTACCCGAGGGGGCGGGGGTGGAGGCAGGGAGCGATTCCGCCGCCCGCAAGGCGTTTTATGAATATGCATGCGGGGAACTGGATAAGGCATATGTGGGCGAGGAAGGGGGCAATTTCAAGACGACGCTCGATCCGCTGCCGAGGAACACCGATGAAATCCGTGACACGACGCTCTACACGGAGGCGCGCTGGCCGTCATCGGTCGAGGGCGTGGGCGTCGTGCTCCACGGTGACCTATCGTGTCCGGGGGTGACCGGTGTCCATGCGGGGCCGGTCGCCCTGTGCGATATCGAAAAGGGCTACGTGCACGAATGCTCGGTTTGCGGATTCGGGGTTGCGGATGTGGGCAGGGTTCCAGCGGCATCGACCTCAATCGACAATGGCTTCGAGTACCATTTTCGCGAGTACACCCTCGCTTTGAAAGACTATGAGGCGGCGCGTGATAAAGAGCGCGAGCTTGAGGAGCGGGCACGTGGGGTTGCGGGAAAGGCGAGCACCGCTTTCGACGAGGCGTTGGAGGGGTTGAAGGGCGAGAGGCCTCGAATCGCTCCGCCCGGGCGGTTCGGATGCATAGCCTTGGTGGCGTCCTCCCCAGTCGATTCACCTGAAGAGCTGTCCAGTCCCTTTGCCCCGGGGGCGCGCGCCACGGCGCGCGGAGCGATTGCCGGTGCGGCGCTCGCCCCCGACGAGGCGACGCGGGAAAACAACGTTCTCGCATCGTTCCTCTCATCCGTTTCTGCCGACGGCGGTTTATTGGGGCTGGCTGACGAGCTTTTGGGGGCTTGGGGAGAGCTCCTGCTTGCCTACGGGAATGCGGGAGAGCGCGTGGGATCGGCTTTGGACGACCTGCTGGGGCAATCCGGCGGCCAGGATGGCGAGACCGTCGGTGGCTGGCTGGAGGAGAGGATTCATGGCGCTTTGGAGGGGCTGGGGCTGGAGCCCGTGAACCTGTCGTTGCGAAAGCCGGTGCTTACCGATAGCGCGAACATTATCCAGCGCGGTGACGTGGGGAGCTTGGAGAGCTTGCAGCAGAAGCTTCGCTCCATCGCACCCTCGAGTTCTGATCCCGCTGCCATATTGCAGGCGGTTGGCTATGAGGTCAAGAATGCGCTTTTATCTACGGAGGTGGTTGTGGCGGAGATACCGCTTCCGCAGGGCGGCAGCATTCCGCTGACGGTTCGGTTGGGGGATATCGTTCGATCGGAATGAAAGACGGGGGCGTCATGTTGGGGATGGCGGTATGCGATGACCGTGCGCAGGCGACTGTCGAGATGGCGGTGGTCTTGCCCGTGCTGTTGGTGCTCGCGATGATTTCATACAACCTCATGCGCTTCGAGGTGGCGGTCGCGCGATTCGACCGAGTCGCCCCGGATGTCGTAATCGCCCATGGGGTCTCCCCGGGAGGGGATTCGGGAGCGGAGGGCGACGTCGCCGCCATCGTTCGCGACAAGCTGGATTCGGCTTTGGACGGCTACGGGGTGTCCGTTGAGGTCAGTGTGCAGGATGAGGGGTTCGCGTCGGGCGATACGTTCTCACTGGCGCCTCTTACGCGGACGTTTACGTGCGAGCTGGTATATGAGCCATGGCCTTCTGCGCTATCGATAGCGGGTGTGTCCCTGGGCGCGCCGGCGGAGTTGCGACATGTCCGGACGGTGGTGGTCGACCCATGGAAGCCGGGGGTGGTGGTTTGATGTGAAGGAAGAGCTGGATTATAGGCGCATGGTTGAAGCGGCGGGCTGGAATCCCACGCATATGGTTGTGGCGTGTTCGTTTTGGCAGCGTTTCCGGGGCTTGTTGGGGTCGGACTTTTCAGGTGACCGTCCTCTGGGTCCCGTCGTGTTTCCGAATTGCTCATCGGTCCACACCTTCGGAATGCGCAGACGGATCGACATCGTGTTTCTCGACGCTGATTGTCGCGTATTGCTGCGCTGTGAAAACGTAGGGCCTTGCCGAATTCTGTCCCATCGCGATGCCGTAGTGGTGATCGAGCGCATGCATGATGTCGATGGGGCGTCGGTTGGGGCGTCGGGGACCGCGATATGAGCGCGGGGAACCGGGGCGGCGGCGATGCGCGGCGCCCTATGACATGCGCCTGGCTGCGCGCCTGCGCTTTCGGTCGCGAGGGGTGGGGCGTGCGGCAGATGCCCGGAAAAGAGTTGGGGTAAGTAGAAAGAAATTAGAAAAAGTCGCTTGCACAGTCACAGAGATTTGTTATAGTAATCAAGCCGTCAGTGAGACGGACATCAATTGGCCAGATAGCTCAGTTGGTAGAGCAGCGGACTGAAAATCCGCGTGTCGAGGGTTCGACTCCCCCTCTGGCCACCTTTGAATTGCAAAAAGCCTCCCGTCTGGGAGGCTTTTTCGTTTAGATTGCGCTGCTCCGATCGTGAGCCCACGTTCGGCTCCGCGCGTCGAAACCTTCGTCTGCGCGGGCGGGTATACTCTTCCAAGATTGACTCTGCAAGTTTGGAGGCGGGTGTGGACGAAAAGATTCGCGGCGTTAACCTTTCGGGTTGGTTTATTCCCGAACCATGGGTTTCTCCTTCCCTGTTTACCGCTACGGGCGCATCAAGTGATTCGGAACTGCACGATGTGTTGGGCAGCACGGAGTACAACGAGCGCTTGCGTCAGCATTACGAGACGTTCGTCGGCGAAGATGATTTTCGTCGCATGTCCTCGATAGGGCTGAATGCCGTGCGCCTGCCCATCCCCTGGCATGCGTTTGGATCGCAAAACGAGGGCGCTTCGTTCATCTCGGCCGTTGATTACATCGATCGCGCTATAGAGTGGGCTGAAAAGTACGAGATGGTGGTCCTCCTCGATTTGGCCACGGTGCCCGGCGGCCAGGGTGATTCCAATGATTCTCCCACCACGCCCTCGTCGACTGCCGATTGGCACTCCTCGGTGAACGGTCGCCATGTGGCACTCGAGGTTTTGGAGAAGCTCGCGGCGCGCTACGGGAAGGCGAAGAGCTTGTTCGGCATCGAGCTGCTTGATAGCCCGGTCATGAGCGTGCGCAAGAACCTCTTTACGATGACCGAGGGCATTCCCAGCCACTATCTGCGCAACTTCTATCGCGATGCCTACGAGCTCGTCCGCGCTCATATGCCCGAGAGCAAAGCGGTCGTTTTCTCCGCTTCCGCCCATCCGAGCATGTGGAAGCATTTCATGCGCGGCGCGCAGTACAAAAACGTCATCATGGATGTTCATCTGTACCACTATCATGACGAGTTCGCCCAGGACATCACCTCGCCGCGTGGGTTGTCGTCGGCTGTCGCGCGCAACCGCAAGCTGATCCGCGAAGCGCGGGCAACAGGATTCCCGGTTCTGGTTGGCGAGTGGTCCGGTGCCGCCGTGATGTCGAGCGCGTCTGTGACCCCTGAAGGCCGCTCCGCCTACGAGCGCGTGTTCGTCTCGAACCAGCTTGCATCGTTTGCCGATACGCGCGGCTGGTTTTTTCAAACATGGAAGACGGAGAAGCGCATCGCCGCATGGGATGCCCGCTTGGCGCTCGGCACGCTCGAGCGCGCGATGATCGAGTAGCGCCATGGTGGTGGAAGCTGACAAAGGGCGGACGGGTGGACGCCTCTACGTTGTGGGTACGCCCATCGGAAACCTCGGCGACCTGAGCGCCCGCGCTGGCGCCGCCTTCGAGTCTGCGGACGCTATCTGCTGCGAGGACACCCGGGTGACCTCGAAGCTCCTCGCGCACCTCGGCGTCTCGAAGCCGCTCGTCCGGTGCGACGAGAACGTTATCGCCTCGCGTGCCCCGCAGCTCGTCGAACGTCTCCTTGCGGGGGAGGCGCTCGCCTTCGCATCGGACGCCGGCATGCCGGGCGTTTCCGACCCCGGGCAGGTACTGGTCGATGCGGCTCGCGACGCCGGTGTCGCCGTCGAGGTGATCCCTGGCCCGACGGCTTGCATCACCGCGCTGGTGGCGACCGGAATCCCCTGTGAGCATTTCTTCTTCGAGGGCTTTTTGCCGCGCAAGCATGGCG
Source organism: uncultured Collinsella sp. (assembly GCA_900548365.1). Taxonomy (GTDB): domain Bacteria; phylum Actinomycetota; class Coriobacteriia; order Coriobacteriales; family Coriobacteriaceae; genus Collinsella. The sequence goes on from URKM01000049.1 coordinate 12,832, forward strand.
AGCGCGTGCGGCGCCTGCGCCGGCTCGCTGCCATCCCCGGCGCGCTGCTGTTCTACGAGAGCCCACATCGGGTGGAGGATTCGCTCGTCGCCGTCGCCGAGGTGTTTCCCGAGCGCGAGGTGGCGGTCTGCCGTGAGCTCACCAAGCTTCACGAGGAGGTCCTGCGGGCGCCGGCACCCGAGCTGCTCGAGCTGGTGCGCGAGCGCGGTGAGATGCGCGGCGAGATGGTGCTCGTGGTGGCGCCGCCGAGCGAGGACGAGCTCGAGCGCCACGAGGCCGCCCTGGCGGCGGGCGGCGCCGCGGAGGCCGGTGCGAGTCCCGACGACCTGCTGGCCGCGGATATCGCCGAGGCCCTTGCCGCTGGTGAGTCCGCCAACGCGATCGCCAAGCGCCTGTCCCAGAAGTACTCGCGCAAGAAGCGCGATGTGTACAACCTCGTGCTCGCCGCCCAGCAAGATGGATAGGTTGCGTAGTCTTCGGTAAAAAGAAGGGGCGCATGCCTTCGCTTTCGGCATCCTGCCGCATAAACGAGGGTATGCGCTTTTTTGCGTAGCGGCTTGTTAGCGCATCTCGCGGGTAAACGCTGCAGCTAAAGCGCAAATCATCCAGGTGTATCATGCGTGCGGTGCGCGGGCATGTTTCAGCCTGCTAATCGGCGAGAAGCGATATACCCTGCAGCGCGCGACGGGTATTGCGAGAATCGGCGTGGCGGGAATCGTGGGAGAGGTATCCCTGGTGGGTGTATCCGCTCATGAAACAGTTTATTGGAGCTGCTGCGATGGACATGACGATTGGAATTAAACTGCCGGTAGGTGAGGTGCCGGCTAAGGTCTGCATGCTGATTAAAAAGACGACGGGCCTTGCCCTTGGGGAGATCAAGGCGCGTGCACGCGATGACGAGTACATCTTCGAATGCCCGGTTTGCGACGATGACGGGCTCAAGCTTATCAACTCGTTGAATGGGGGGCTCGAGAAATGTGGCATCAAGGCGAGGCTGTTCGATTGCGGGCGCGAGGAAAGCCCCGAGTTCTTTAGAAATCTCGAGAAGGCGTATGGCGAAATCAATGGGATGTGCGATAGCATCCCGTGGTAAATCGCGCGGTGTGGGTGGTGAATTGTGCGGCATCCCTGCTAGAATGAAGAATTGCATCAAAACCAACCGGGAAGGAAGCCGCGCGTCATGAGCTCGAAGCCGTCCTATTACATCACTACCCCCATCTACTACGTGAACGCCGACCCGCATCTGGGCACCGCGTACTCCACGATCATCGCCGACGTCCAGGCGCGCTACCGCCGTGCCGCCGGTTACAACGTAAAGTTCCTTACCGGTATGGATGAGCATGGCCAGAAGGTCGCCGAGGCCGCCGAGAAGCACGGCATGACCCCGCAGGAGTGGTGCGACTCCCAGGCTCCGCACTTCCATGAGCTGTGGAGCGAACTGGAGATCTCCAACGACGACTTCATCCGCACCACCGAGTCCCGCCAGAAGCGCGCCGTCCAGTACCTGTGGGAGCGCATGCAGGAGGCCGGCTACATCTACAAGGGCAGCTACG
>URKM01000050.1 GCA_900548365.1 uncultured Collinsella sp.
GCGTGGTGGAGCTCACGAGCGGCATCTCGATCTCGGCCTTGGTGAGACCGGCCATGGTCTTCTGGACGAACTCGAGGTTATCCTTGATGGAGTCGAGCTTCTCGCGGACGACCTTGGGCATATCCTTGCCCTTGATACCGGCCTCGGCGATGTACTGATCCAGGAACTCCTGGCGTGCATCGGGGTTGAGGTCGAAAACCTCGGCAACGAGCTTCTCGAGATAGAGGACCTCGACGCCCTGATCGCGAAGGATCTGAGCGAAGGTGTCGTGCTCTTCCTGAGCAACCTCGAGGAACGGTACGTCGTCGAACAGAAGACGCTCGAGCTCGAAGGGCGGCAAGTTGAGGAGCTCCTCACCGGGGCGATGCAGGCAGACCTTCTTCAGGGCGCCAATCTCGCTTGGTACGTGCAGACCTTTCGACATGTGCCTCCTACCTTTCTTCCGAGGGTCCGGTTATCGGGCCCTTGATACACCTGTTGGCCCGTATTCGGGCCTCCTTTCGGACATCTATGGTTATATCCAATTTCGGGCGTTCTGTCATCCAGAACCGCCAGCGGTATCAAAGTGGATGGGAACGGTATATTTCCGATATATTACGAGTTGAGTACTGTCTTTAGTTAAAGCGTTTTACGTGCAGAAACATATTATTTGCTGCAAAATCTTTTTTCGATAACTGACAATTTTCCTGTATAGATTTGAATATCTTTCCCCGTGCCTTGCATATATTTGTAACTCAGGACGCCTTATCGCAGATGTTCACAGATATTCATTAGGTAGCTTATTTTATGCAGACAAGCGTTCATTTGCACCGCTTGCGGACGTTGAGGTACCGTTCGTCCACGCAAACGGGCCGCTTGGCATTCGTAAGGGATTGATTAAGAAATCGAGGCACGGAGAAAAAGGCGATTCAGGGCAATTATATATAGAGTTGGATAATTCACTCTCTCCCCCAGCATTAAGGAGCATGCCCCATGTCGTCCAAAAGCGGAAAGAAATCGAACAAGGCGCTCAAGGGTTCGGCGAGCTCCGGTCGCTATGATTTCTCCTATACCCAGAACCGCGAGCTGTCCTGGCTCAAATTCGACGACCGCGTGCTCGACGAGGCGTTCGACCCGACCGTCCCGCTCTTCGAGCGCCTCAAATTCGTCTCCATCTTCTGCAGCAACCTCGACGAGTTCTTCATGGTGCGCGTCGGAGGCCTCTCGGACCTCGCGACGCTGAAGCGCCAGCCCGTCGACAACAAGAGCAACCTCACGCCCGCCGAGCAGATCGGGCGCATCTCCGCCGCCCTGCCCCCGCTCCTCCAGCGCGCGGGGGAAGCGTTCAACGACCTCGAGGGCCAGCTCGCGCAGCACGGCGTCACGCGCCTGGACGCCTCCAACCTCATCGGCGAGGACCGCGCGTTCGTCGAGGGCTACTTCCAGGCCTACGTGTCGCCCATCATCTCCCCGCTCGTCATCGACCCGCGCCATCCCTTCCCCAACCTGCGCAACGAGGCCCTCTACCTCGTCTGCTCCCTGGAAGGCGGCAACGAGACCGGCCTCATGGGGCTCATCGAGCTTCCCGCGTCCCTGCCGCGCGTGGTGAGCGTCCCGTCGGATGACGACGGCTATCGCTACATCTTGCTCGAGGACATCATCCTGGCCTGCATGGACACCTGCTTCGGGATATACGAGCCGCAGGACCGCGCGGTCATCCGCGTCATCCGCAACGCCGACATCGACCCGGACGGCGAGGGCGTCGAGGAAGAAGAGGACTACCGCCAGCACATGAAGCGCATCCTGAAGAAACGCCTGCGCCTGCAGCCCGTCTGCCTCACGGTGCGCGGGGAGCTGGCCAGGCCCACGCTCAAGCTCATCAGGACGGCGCTCGAGCTGCCTTCCCAGTCCGTCTTCGCGCTCGACTTCCCGCTGGACCCCGGCTTCGTCTTCGGCATCGAGGCGCGCATCCCCGCAGACGAGCGCGCCGAGCTGCTCTTCCCGCCCTTCACCCCGCAGCCGGATCCCGCCATCGATCCCGACCGCCCCCTGCGCGACCAGGTCCTCGAGGGAGACAAGCTCCTCTTCTATCCCTATGAGTCTATGAACCCCCTGCTCGACCTCGTGCACCAGGCGGCCCATGACGACGAGTGCATCTCGCTGCGCATCACGCTGTACCGCGTGGCGAAGCAGTCCCGCCTGTGCGAGTCGCTGATCTCGGCCGTGGAGAACGGCAAGGAGGTCACGGTGCTCATGGAGCTCCGCGCGCGCTTCGACGAGGCCAACAACATCGCCTGGGCGGAGCGGCTCGAGGAAGCGGGGTGCACCGTGATCTACGGAGCCGAGGGCTTCAAATGCCACTCGAAGATCTGCCAGATAACCTATAGGACGGGTATGGCCATCGAGCGCATCACCCTTCTGGGAACCGGCAACTTCAACGAGAAGACCGCGCGGCTCTACTCCGATTTCATGCTCATGACCGCGCATCCCGGCATCGGCGAGGACGCCAACGCGTTCTTCCAGAATCTCGCCCTGGGCAACCTGAACGGCGAGTACCGCTATCTGGGCGTCGCCCCCGCCGGCCTCAAGCCGCTCATCATGACCGGCCTCAACCGCGAGATCGAGCGCGCCCGCGCGGGCCAGCCCGCCCGCGTCTTCTTCAAGCTCAACTCGCTCACCGACCGCGAGGTGATCGACAAGATCGCCGAGGCGAGCTGCGCGGGCGTCCGCGTCGAGATGATCATCCGCGGCATATCCTGCCTGCTGCCGGGCATCGCCGGCAAGACGGAGAACGTGCACGTCCGCTCCATCGTGGGCCGCTTCCTCGAGCATGCGCGCGTGTACGCCTTCGGCGAGGACGCCGATACCGTCTACCTGTCCTCGGCCGACATGATGACGCGCAACACCGAGCACCGCGTCGAGATCGCCTACCCGCTGCTCGACGCCGGCGTCCGCGCAGCCGTGCGCGGCTACATGGACGCGCAGCTCGCCGACAACGTGAAGGCGCGCGTCCTGAGCCCTAAGGGAACGTGGGAGCGCGTCGGGACCGCGCCTGGCGAGGAGCCGTTCAACTCCCAGGAATACCTGCTCGCCGAGGCATACCGCGACGCGGCAGCGGCCTCGCGCGCGGTCGGCGGATCGTGCCTCGTGCAGACGGGCGCGTCGGCCGTCTTCAACAACGCCGCCCAGGCGGCGGAAGCGGCACAGAGAGCGCAGACGACCCAGGAAGCCCGAGAGGCGCAAGCGGCACAGGAAGCCCGAGCGCCTCAGAGCAGGCCCCGGGCGGAAACCACGCACGACGCATCGAGCCGCGAGGTCCAAGCCGTGACGCCCCGCGTCATCGAGCGCGCGGAGGAGCGCTGCCCGGAGCGCGCCGAAGACCCCGGCATGGTGCTCGCGCTTCCCCGCCAGGGTCGTGTGAAGACGGCGCTCGCCCTCTTCTCCCTGGGATTCAAGGCGCTGCTCGGCAAGGGCGCGCAATAGGGCCGAAGCCGCGGCTCCAACCATACTTGCGTTGACTTTACGAGAACGACGCCCCCGCATCGCCCGCCCGCATCCGTGGGCGGGCGATGCGCTATGCTGCTAGAAGATGCAACACAACGTCAGAAAAGGATGCGCTATGCAGCTCACCATCTCCGCCATGACCTACGGTCCCGACGGCCTCGCCCGCATGGAGGACGGTAAAGCGGTCTTCGTCGCGGGCGGCATCGTCGGCGACGTCGTCGAAGCCCACATCGTCGAGGAGGGCGCCTCCTTCGCGCGCGCGGTCGTCGACGAGGTGCTCGAGCCCTCGCCCTCGCGCGAGCAGTCGCCGTGCCCGTTCGCCGGGGTCTGCGGAGGCTGCCCCTGGGGCGGCATGCGGCGCGACGCCCAGCTCGCCGCCAAGGAGGAGAACCTGCGCTCGACGCTTTCGCGCATCGGAAGATTCGACCCCGACGAGGTCGACGCCCTGGTCAAGCCCATCCGCCACGCGAAGGACGCGTGGGGCTACCGCAACAAGGTCGAGCTCGCGCCCGTCCACCGCAACGGCAAGTTCTTCCTCGGCATGCACGGACGCGACCCCGAGGACATCATCCGCGTCGACGCGTGCCCCCTCTTCGACAAGAAGTTCCCCAAGGTCGTGAAGGGCGTCGCAGGCGCCCTGGGCTACCTCGGCAACTCGCGCGACCTCCAGCTCGAGCGCGTCGGCATCCGCGCCTCCCGTCGCACCAAGGCGCTCGAGATCGCGCTGTGGACGCCCACCGGCGCCTTCCCGCGCGCGCAGGTGTCGCGCGTGCTGGGCGACTCCCTCAAGCCAACCAGCGTCGTCCGCGTCATGTCGAAGGGCGACCGCCGGGCGCGCAAGGTCGCGGGCGTGGAGTCGCTGCTGGGCGAGGGCTCGTGGACCGAGAAGATCGGTCGCGAGGAGATGAGGCTCTCGGCGCCGTCGTTCTTCCAGGTGAACACCGCTGCAGCGGAGATCCTCATCGAGCTCGTCATGGACGCGCTGCATCCGCAAGAGGACGAGGTCGCCATCGACCTGTACAGCGGCGCCGGCACCTTCACGCTGCCGCTCGCGCGCAGTGCCGAATACGTCGCCGCCGTAGAGGCCTACGGCCCCGCCGTGCGCGACCTTCGCCGCAACCTCGAGATCGCCCGCCTGGACAACGTCGACGTGATCGGCGGAGACGCCGTGCGCGAGTTCCCCGATGAAGATGCCGACGTCCTGGTCGTCGACCCCCCGCGCGCCGGCCTCGCCGTCGAGGCGGTCGACCTCATCGCGTCCACCTCGGCCCGCGACGTGGCCTACGTCTCCTGCGACCCCGCCACGCTCGCCCGCGACCTGCGGCGCTTCGTAGACGAGGGCACGTTCGCCCCCGTCGCCGCCACGCCGGTGGACCTCTTCCCGCAAACCTACCACTGCGAGACCGTCGTTCACCTCACGCGCGCGCATAAATAGCTCGTTTTGGGTATAACGCACCCTGAATCACGAACCTTCTATCGAGAGGAACACCATGCCCGCCGTCGCCATCCTTGCCGCCGATGGATTTGAAACCATCGAATGCCTCACCATCCTGGACATCCTCCGTCGCGGAGGCGTCCGCGCCACGCTCGTCTCCATCATGGACACGCGCGACGTGGTGAGCGCGCAGCAGGTGTGCGTCACCTGCGACGAGGTGTTCGACGACGTCGATTTTTCCGAGTACGACTACGTGGTGCTCCCCGGCGGCATGCCGGGCACCACGCACCTGCGCCGCGATGAGCGCGTGTGCGAGCTCGTCCGCGAGTTCGCGGCGACCAAGCACGTCGCCGCGATCTGCGCCGCCCCCTCGATCCTCGCCGAGCTCGGCTTGCTCGAGGGTCATCGCGCGACCTGCTTCCCCGGCTTCGAAGTAGATTTCCCCGCCGGCTCCTTCGCCGGTGAGAAGATGGTCGTTCGCGATGGCAACATCATCACCGCCAGCGCCATGGGGCAGGCGCTCCCCTTCGCGCTCACCGTCCTTGAAGACATCACCGGCGAGGTCGCCGTGAAGAAGGTCCGCGAGGGCATCCAGCTCTAGCGAAACGCCCCATCCCGCCCCGTCCGGTCGCGTGCCGGACGGGGCGTTTTGCTCTTGAAGCGCCTTAGCGGTGCGCCGCCGCGGCCCCTCCCCGGACCCCGCCTTCCAAATCGAACCCCGGCGCCGTCGCGGCGCCGAATCCATCCCCCGGAGCGCCCGCTCCGCACCGAACCAGCAAGGAGGCCCCATGATCTTGGCATCGCAATCGCCGCGCCGCATCGAGCTCATGCGCGAAGCCGGTTACGACGTACGCATCATCCCCGCCGATATCAACGAAGCGGCTCGACCCGATGAAGGGCCCTTCGAGCTCGTCGAACGCCTGGCGCGCGCGAAGGCCCGCGCCGTGGCCGAGCACCACGCCCTGCCCGGCGAGCCCGTCGTCGCGGCCGACACCATCGTCGCGCTCGACGGGCGCCTGCTGGGCAAGCCAGCAGACGAAGAGGACGCCGCACGCATGCTGCGCGCCCTCTCCGGCCGCACGCATCAAGTCGCCACAGGGGTCTGCATCATGAAGGACGGCCTGTCGACATCCTTCGTCGATGTAACCGACGTCACCTTCTTCGACCTCGCCGACGAGCAGATCGAGGCGTACGTAGCGAGCGGGGAACCCATGGACAAGGCGGGCGCCTACGGCATCCAGGGCACGGGAGGTCGCATGCTGGTCCGCAAGATCGACGGCGACTTCTACAACGTGATGGGCCTGCCCATCGCCCGCGTCATCCGTTCGCTGTAGCCGTCCGTTCTATGCAGCTGTCCGTTCAATGTAGCCATGCACCCAAGCAAAGGAGCCCATCATGTCGCTTGCACCCATCCCGATTGCAACCATCCCGGGTTTCAAATTCGGCCACTATACTGATGCGGACGCCGCCACGGGCTGCACCGCCATCGTCGCACCCCAAGGCGCGACCGGCGGCGTCGACGTGCGCGGGGCCGCCCCCGCCAGCCGCGAGACCGACCTGCTTCGCCCCGAGAACACCGTCGAGCAGGCCCATGCCGTCGTGCTTTCCGGCGGATCCGCCTTCGGATTGGAGGCGGCGTCCGGGGCCGCACGCGAGCTCGAGGAGCGCGGCATCGGGCTCGATGTGGGCGTGGCCCGCGTCCCCATCGTGTGCTCGAGCTGCCTGTTCGACCTCGCCTTCGGGCGTCCCGATGTCCGTCCCTCCAGCGCGGCGGGCATCCTCGCCGTGCGCGACGCCCTCGAGCGCGATCCTAACGAGCCCCTTGCCGAGGGCAGCGTCGGAGCCGGTACCGGGGCGACCGTGGGCAAGCTCGCCGGTCCCGAGCGCGCCATGAAGGCGGGGCTGGGAGCGCGCGCCTTCCAGCTCGGCGACTTGCAAGTGGGAGCCGTGAGCGCCGTGAACGCCGTGGGCAACGTCGTCGATCCCGCAACGCTCGCCCCCATCGCGGGCATGCGCGCCTCAGCGGACAGCATGGAGATCCTCGACATGGAAGAGGCCATGATCTCGATGGCCGAGCAGATGACCATGCCGCTCGACCGCACCAACACCACCATCTCGTGCATCGTGACCAACGCGACGCTCACCAAGGCCCAGGCGACCAAGGTGGCCCAGATGGCGGCGGACGCCTACGCCCACGCCATCCGCCCCACCCACACCTCCAACGACGGCGATACCATCTACGTCCTCGCCAGCGGTGCCCTCGATGCCGCCTCCAGCGCCTCCTACCCCATCGACCTGATCGGCCTCGTGGCGACGCGGGCCCTCGAGGCGGCCATCTGCGCGGGCTGTACGACCGCAGAGGGGCTTTTCGGCCTCCCCTCGTATCAGGACGCGCTCGCATAGCGCTATGCTAGGGGCTGCATATCGCGCCGGCCCGCCTTTTCACCGCGGCCCGGCGTTCCCGCTGGAGTAAGGATGCGCAACCATGTCCCACCTCGATGATCAGCCGGCTGATACCGTCGGCGCCGCCGCCGATACCCCTCGCAAAAAGGGCATCGACCTCTTGGGCCTGATCGCCCTCGTCATCAGCTCCTCGATCGGCTCGGGCGTCTTCGCGCTCTCCACCGATATCTCCGCGGCGGCGGCCCCCGGCCCCGCCCTCATCGCCTGGCTCGTCACGGGTATCGGATTCATGGGGCTCGCCACCACGTTCGGCCGGCTCTCCATCGTCCAGCCCAAGCTCGACGGCATCGTCGCGTACGCGCGCGCGGGCTTCGGCCCCTTCGTGGGGTTCGTCTCGGGCTGGGGCTACTGGCTCTCCATCTGGATCGGCAACGTCGCCTTCGGCGTCATGCTCGTCACGGCGATCGGATACTTCTATCCCCCGTTCGCCGGACAGCTCGGCATACCCGGCGTAGCGTTCATCTCGATCGTCAACTGGCTCATTATCCTGCTGGTCAACCGCGGCGTCGAGGAGGCCAGCGCCATCAACGCCATCGTCATGGTCTGCAAGCTGGTCCCCATCTTCGCGTTCATCGTCGCGATGATCCTCGTGTTTCGCCTCGACGTCTTCACCGCCGACTTCTGGGGCAACATCGCCAACAACCTCCGCGAGCCCGGCGCCCCCGGTTCGATCGGGACGCAGGTCGTCAACTGCTTCATGGTCATGATGTGGGTCTTCGTGGGCATGGAGGGCGCCAGCGTCCTCGGCCACCGCGCGCAGCGTAAGTCAGAGGTGAGCCGCGCCACCATCCTTGGCTGCACCGCGCTCGTCATCATCTACGTGGCCGCATCGATTCTCCCCTACGGCTACCTCACCCGTGAGGAGCTCATGGCGCTGGAATCGCCCTCGATGCCCTATATCTTCGAGCGCGTCGTCGGCCCCTGGGGCGGAGCGTTCATCTCCGGAGGGCTGATCATCTCCATCTTCGGCGCCTGGCTCTCCTACACCATCCTCGCCTCGGAAGCCATGTGCGGCATGGCGCAGATGAAGCTGCTTCCCAGCATCTTCTCCCATCTGAACACCTACAGCGCCCCCACGGCCTGCCTGTTCACCACCGGAATCATGATCCAGATCCTGTCGATCGTCATGCTGCTCTCGAAGGAGGCGTACCAGTTCGCGTACTCGCTATGCACCGCCTCGATCGTGATCAGCTGGACGCTCGCCGCCGCCTATATGGTCAAGCTCGGCCATGACGAACGCGGCTCGGGTGCCGTTACCCGAAAGGACATCGCCCTCGCGGGCTTCTCCGTCGTGTTCCTCGTCATCGCCGTCGCGCTCTCCGGCATCCAGCAGCTCATGCTGTGCTGCATCGCCTACGTACCCGGCATCGTGTTCTACATCATGGCCCGCAAGGAGCAGGGGCTGCGCGTCTTCACGCCGCTCGAGCGCGCGGTCGCCATATTCATCGCCCTGGTCGCGCTCGCGATGATCGCGGTGATCGCGCAGGGCGGGCTAACACTCTAGCGCGCCTCGAGCGCACGCCCGGTCAGGCGGCGCCGAACGCGGCGACACCGTGAAAAGCAGAAAGGGGTACGGCGCGCCGTACCCCTTTTCATCTCGATGGCGATCGCAAGCCCCGTCATCGCGCGGCGGCTGCGCGATCCAGCCGGATGCACCCGCTGGACGGACGCCGGTTAGTTGAACTTGAAGATCTTGCCCGCCAGATGGTAGAGCCCGATCGTGGTCTTCTCGCCCAGCTGAGACGGAAGGTTGGTGCCGATGCCGATGACCCCGTAGCGCGCATGGCGGTACATGCGCTCATCGTAGACCTTCAGGTCGCCCCACAGCTCCTCGAGGTTCTTCGGCGCGGCGGGATCGTCGGAGAGCTTGGTGAAGACGGAGCAGATCGCCATCATCATGGTGAAGTAACCCATCATGTAGGAGCGCAGGCGCGGCTGCTCCACGTCCTCGTACAGGTGGAAGGCCTCCATCATGATACGGGTGATGCGGAACTGCTGGTCGAGACGCTTCACCATCGTCGCCTCGTTGACGCTCTGACCCTCGCGGCCGATAAAGTAGCGATAAAGGTCGATGTCGGCGTAGTACATGGTCTTGCAGCGCGGCAGCGGCACGTACGCGTAGATGTTGTCGACGTAGAAGGTGTGCGCCGGCATGGGCAGATGGGCCTCGAGCAGCACGTCGCGACGATAGCACAGGCTGTGCATGAGCAGGTTCTGACTCGGCAGGAACCGCCCGACCTCGTCCCACGTGAAGACCCGCTTGCGCGGCAGCGCCGACTTGTAGTTGATCGCGGTGCGCGTTCCCTCGTAGACCTTCTCGTACACGTAGTTGGAGATGAAGAGGTCCACGCGCGTCCCGCGCTCCTCGAAACCGCGCAGGATCGACAACATGGTCGAGAGGGCCTGCGCATCGAGCCAGTCATCGGAGTCGACGACTTTGTAGTACGTGCCGGTCGCGTTGTTCAAACCCGCGAGAACCGCCATGCCGTGGCCGCCGTTCTCCTGATGGACGGCGCGCACGATGCCGGGGTACCGGGCCTCCCAATCGTCAGCCAGCTGGGGCGTCTCGTCTTGCGAGCCGTCGTCAACGATGATGATCTCGATATCGTTCGCGTAACCGCTCCCCTCCAGGATGGAGGTCACGCAGCGATCGATGTCGGCGGCGGCGTTGTAGCTCGGGATGCCAAAGCTCACGACCTTGTGAGCCCCGGCGGTCGAAAAAGGAGTGTCGTTATGCATGGCAGGAGATGATCTCGTCGGAAAGCTCGAGGGCGGAGTAGGTCACGGCGTCCATATCGTAGTAGCGATACTCGGCCAGACGGCCCACCGGATGGAAGTTCGTCACGCTGGAGACGCGCTCGAGGTAGCGCTCGTACAGCTTGCGGTTATCGGGATCGATGATCGCGTAGTACGGGGTCTGGCCGCTGTTGGGCACGTAGGCGTGGCTGAACTCCTTCATGATGGTGGTCTTGCCCGGAAGGACCTGGCCCGTCATGTTCTTGAACTCGGTGATGCGGGTGAAATCCTCGCTCACGGTGTAGTTGACGGTGCCCACGGGCTGGAACTGGTCCATGTCGAGCGTCTCGAACTGCATGTCGAGCGTACGATACGGCAGATCGCCCATATCCAGGTTGAACAGCTCGTCGAGCGGACCGGTGTAGACGACCTCGCCGCCGTATACCTCGCCGTTCACCAGGACGCGGCCGTCATCGATGGTGAGCAGGTCGCGCGCATCAACGTTGCAGAACACGTCGATGAGGTCGTGCTCGAGCATGTTCTCGAACAGCGCGGTGTAGCCGTCCTTCGGCATGCCCTGATACGGGGCCTGTGGGAAGTAGCGGTCGTCATCGCCCACGAACACGGGGACGCGGCCGGTGACGGAGGGGTCGATCTGGTCGGGCGTCTGGCCCCACTGCTTCATGGTGTAGTGCAAGAAGACGTTCTCGTACACGTAGTCCGCGACCTCCTGGAGGTCGGGGTCGTTCTTCTCGCGCAGCTCCATAATGGGGACCTTCTTGTTCTCGCCGAAGGTGTCGACGAGCTTGCGATAGAGTTCCTCGCCGCGCTCCTCGCCGAACGCGAGCAGGAGGCTCTTGTGGTTGAAGGGCACCGGCATGAGCGTACCGTGGACGTTGGCAAGCACCTTGTGCTGGTAATCGGTCCACTCGGTGAAGCGGGACAGGAACTCGTGCACGCGCTCGTTGAAGGTGTGGTAGATATGCGGGCCGTAGAGATGGACGAGGACACCGGCCTCATCGTAATAGTCGTAGGCGTTGCCGGCGATGTGGTCGCGACGCTCCAGAACGGCGACGCGGAAACCGACGGTCTCGGCAAGACGGCGGGCGCACACCGCGCCGGCATATCCTGCCCCGACGACGATCATGTCGTAATCATGCGGGTTGAAACCAGTCGGAAGACCAGAAGTGATCTGCATCGATACTCCTTGAACAGGCCGGCCGGACGCGCCAGCGGGCACTTTTATAAATGATGGGCACAGTCGTGCCTATTGTCACAGCGATTATAGCGCTCAGCGCCGTATAATAATCCCTGCCACACAAGGAATGCTCAACATGCCCAAGCTCGATGCGAGGAATCACGACCGCTTCGCCCTGCAAACCGCCTGGTTTCTGGGGCGGTCGCCATGCCGAACGTCAACTGGACACGGGAGCGACGAGAGTCCGAGGAGAATCATGAGTGACTTCCTAACCCGTATGAAAGATGCCGCCAAGGCGAATAAGAAGACCATCGTCCTGCCCGAGGGCGAGGATCCGCGCACCATCGAGGCTGCAAAGAAAATCGTGGAGGAGGACCTCGCCAACCTCGTCATCCTGGGCAACCCCGATGAGATCGACGTTCCCGGCGCCACCGTCATCGACCCCCGCAACGCCGAGAAGCACGAGGAGTACGCGCAGAAGTTCGCCGAGCTCCGCGCCAAGAAGGGCGTGACCATCGAGCAGGCACGCGCCCAGGTCATGGACGCCACGTACTTCGGCACCATGATGGTCAAGATGGGCGACGCCGACGGCCTGGTCTCCGGCGCCTGCCACTCCACCGCCGACACCCTGCGCCCTGCCCTGCAGATCCTGAAGACCGCCCCCGGCACCAAGCTGGTCTCCGCTTTCATGATCATGTGCACCGCCACCGAGCAGTTCGGCGCCGACGGCACGCTCGTCTTCGCCGACTGCGGCCTGAACATCGCCCCCACCTCCGACGAGCTGTCCGAGATCGCCATCGCGTCCGCGAACTCCTTCAAGACCTTCATGGGCGACGTCGAGCCCAAGGTCGCCATGCTCTCCTACTCCACCATGGGCTCCGCCGGCGGCGACACCGCCAAGAAGGTCCAGGAGGCCACGGCGTTCGCCAAGGAGAAGGCTCCCGAGCTCGCCATCGACGGCGACCTGCAGCTCGATGCCGCCATCGTCCCGTCCGTCGCCGAGCTCAAGGCCCCCGAGTCCAAGGTCGCCGGCCACGCCAACGTCCTGGTCTTCCCCAACCTCGAGACCGGCAACATCGGCTACAAGCTGGTCCAGCGCTTCGGCGGCGCCGAGGCCTACGGCCCCATCCTGCAGGGCATCGCCAAGCCGGTGAATGACCTGTCCCGCGGCTGCTCCGCCGACGACATCGTGGGCGTCGTCGCCATCACCGCCGTCCAGGCGCAGATGGCCGAGTAGCACGTCTCGCGCAACAAAACATCCCGATTGACCAGCGCAATCGAGCTGTCTCCCATTTCTTGGACACGAGAACCGCAGTCCAGGGAATGGGAGGCTATTTCATTTGGTTTCCTGCGGCCCGCACGCATGCGCCTATCGACTAAGCATACCGCCTGGCCGTCTCCAAGGCGCCTAGGTGGCCCCATCACTCAGGCCGCTCATCGCTTTGGCGGTCCTCAGGCGCTTTGGCCACCCCGATCGCTCAAGTGCCCCATCGCTTTGGCCACCCCGATCGCTCAGGCACCCCATCGCTTTGGTCGCTCGCTTCCAAAATGAATATTATTGCAACTGATTTGCATATGAATTTCGGTATAAAACGATATTTCGCGCTCGCAAGCGTCTTGAGCCAGACCCGATGGCACTAAATGTAGAATTTGAGTCTAATGGCCGGACGACAACGCGCTTCATTCCCCTAAAAATGAGCCAGGAGGCTCTTCAACTTCCTGCAAACGCCAATAACGAGACATCTCTGGCCATTCTTGAACAACGTTACTACACATATGTTGCTTATTTTTTTATGCATCGACCTTTCGAGCTCTCAAAAAGACTCATTTTTTGCAATTAGTGCCACTGGAAGTTCGGAGGCAGGCCATAACCGCTCTTTTGAACATAAAAAGGCTGTTTGTGGAACATCAAGGGGCCGCCTGCGAAGCGGTAAACGCCAAGGTCGCGCCACCCCTCGCACGATCCATGCGGAGCGGTCGCCGGGCGCCGATTGCCATCGCCTTCGCAGGGGTACAAAGAACTCAAGCTTCAAGCTCGCGGAAGCCAACCACCTAGTTGAAAGGGGTTCTCATGCTATTCAAGAACGTACTGGTTCCCTTCGACGAGTCGGACCACGCCCGCGCCGCGCTCCATATGGCCATGGACATTGTCGGCGATGACCCCGCGGCAACCATCCACGTGATCATGGTCGTCTCAAGCGACATCATGCCCCCGTCGATGCTCTCCGCGCCAAACGCCTTCGGCGACACGTTCATGGACTATCAGAACTACGACGCCATGCTCACCTCAATCGCCAAGCGCACCAATCAGGAGCTGCATGACAGCGTCGCAGGCATCTTGGGTAAGGACGCTGAGGCGCTCGCCGCTAAGCTCATCGTCGAGGCGCAGCTCGCTCCCTCCCCCGTCGACGGAATCACGTCCTATGCGTCCGAACATGGCTGCGACCTCATCGTGATGGGCCGGCGAGGCCTCGGAGCGTTGCGCGGCATGCTGGGCAGCGTAAGCTACGGAGTCCTGCGCACGTCGGAAATCCCCGTGCTCACGGTCAAATAGCCCGAGCATCGCCCCACACCGCACTGAGCCGCCGCCGCTCCGCCTCGGCCCGCCGGCCCCGCACCGAGCCGCATGTACCCCCGCCTCGGCCCGTCCCCTGCATCGCCCCGCACCGAGCCGCATGCGCCCCGCACCCGGGTCGATGGGCAGACAGGCACCCGATCGCGGCGACGACCCTCGAATCAGCTCATGAAAATGCCCCCGCAGGCCAACTGAACTGCACCCCGAAACTTGGACGCGATAAATCATAACCGCTAGGCGGCCTCCC
>URKM01000051.1 GCA_900548365.1 uncultured Collinsella sp.
TCGGTGAGCTTGTTGCCGATCTCGCAGCTGGCAAAGCCGCACTGCGGGGAGAGGCAGAGGTCCTCGAGCGGCACGAAGCGCGCGGCCTCGTGGATGCGCGCGATCACGGCGTCGCGGTCCTCAAGCTCGGGGCGCTTGGTGGTCACCAGGCCGAGGACGACCTTCTTGCCCGGCGCCACGTGTGCGAGGGGCTCGAAGCCGCCGGAGCGCTCATCGTCGAACTCCAGGTAGAAGGCGTCGACGTTCTCGCGGGCGAACAGGACGGGGGCAACCAGGTCGTACGGGCCGGTCGAGGCGTGGGCGGAGTGGTAGTTGCCGCGGCACACGTGCGTGGTGACGGCCATGTCGGCGGGGCGTCCCTCGAGCGCGAGGTTGTTCACGCGCAGGTACTTCTCGGCCTCGGCCTCGGGCGTGGAGCCTGCGGCGCGGATGCCCGCCTGGAAGCCCTCGTCCACGAGCGCGCCCCAGGTGCAGTCATCGAGCTGCAGGTTGCGGCAGCCCGCGGCGTAAAGTTCGGCGATCACGGTGCGGTACGCCGCGCCGATGTCCTCGAGCAGCTCATCTTCGTTCGGATAGAACTTGCGGGTGCGCTCGGCCGCCGCCTCGTCACGATAGAGCTCGAGCAGGAGCTGCGCGGGTGCGGGGATGGTCTGCTTGGCAGTGTGCCCCGGTTCCTCGAGCGCCTGCACGAACGTGAAGTGCTCGACGAAGGGATGGTGCTCGCCGGTGATCTTGCCGGTGAGGACGGCCGAGCCGTGCGTGGTCTCCTCGCCCACGAAGAAATAGCCGTGGTCGAGCTCCACGTGCTCGATGCCGCCGAGCCCCCACATGAAGTCGAGGTGCCAGTAGGAGCGGCGGAACTCGCCGTCGGTGAGCAGCGGCAGGCCGGCTTCCTTCTGCTTGGCGACGAGCTCGGTGATGCAGGCGTCCTCGACGCGGGCGAGCCCGGCGTCGTCGAGCGTTCCCGCGGCATGGGCGGCGCGGGCCTCCTTGAGCGCCGCCGGGCGCAGGAAGCTGCCGACGACGTCGAATCGGGTGGGTGCGATGGCGGCCATGATGGGTTCCTTTCGGTAGATGCGATATCTGATGAAAGGAGTATGCGGGACGCGCATCCGATTGGGAAATACTTAAAACAATCCAATTACGATAGGAAAAACCTATGGGACTGGGTGGGTGAAGAAGGCTTGCGATCCCAGGGGCGTCACGGGATGTGCGTGCGTATGGCCTCGACATACGCCTCGCCATAGCGGGATAGATGCGTGTCGCGGCGCGTGACGATGCCGACCTCCATGCGGTCGTCGACTTCGAGCGGGACGGCGATGATATCCTCGCCGTTGAGCTCGTGCGAGATCACACCCGAGCACACCGTGTAGCCGTCGAGGCCTATGAGCAGGTTGAACAGGGTCGCGCGGTCGCGCACGCGGATGTTCTTGGAGCGGCCGAGCGTGGACAGCGGCTCCTCGGAGAAGTAGAACGAGTTGAAATCCCCCTGCTCGTAGGAGAGGTAGGGGTAGTCGGCGAGGTCATCGAGCGTGACCGAGGCACGTTGCGCCAGCGGGTGCGTCGAGGAGAGGAACACGTGCGCGGCGCACGAGAAAAGCGGCTCGAATTCGAGTTCCTCGGCGCGCAGCATGCGGCCGATCACATCGCGGTTGGCATCGGACAGGTAGATCACGCCGAGCTCGCTCTTCATATGGGCGACGTCCTCGATGATCTCGTGCGTCTGCTCCTCGCGCAACGTGAATTCGTATCGGGCGGCGTCGAACGCGCGGATCACGTCCACGAACGCATTCACGGCGAAGGAGTAGTGCTGGCACGAGACGGCGAAGCGCGGCACGGGCTCGGTGTCGCCCTTGTAGCGCTCTTCGAGGAGGTCCGCCTGCTCGAGCACCTGGCGGGCGTAGCCGAGGAACGTCTGACCCTCGGTGGTGGTCACCATGCCCTTGCTCGTCCGGTCGAATACCGTGATGCCCATCTCGCGCTCCAGGTCGCGCACGGCGGCGGTCACGCTCGGCTGCGACACGAAGAGCCGCCGCGCCGCCTCGGTGACGTTGCCGCATGAGGCGACCTCGACGATGTATCTGAGTTGTTGGAGTTTCATGGGTTGCCTCTCATCGATGGCGGTGTGCGCTGGTCTCGAGAGCACTTTACAGCTCTTGCGCCCTGCAGGAGCCGTCGCATTGGGCGATTAGCTCGTCGTAGTGGGCGATCTTGTAGTCCAGGCGGTCGAGTCCCGCTTGGATGCGCTGAAGGCGCTCGCGCGCGGCGTCGCGCTGCTCGATGAGGATCTGCCGGCGCGCCTCGAGCGTCGAGTCGCCCTCGTCGAACAGCTGCATGTACTCGATGAGCGCCTCGATGGAGACGTTCGCGCCACGCATGCACTTGACGAAGGAGATGCGCGCACAGTCCTCCTCGCCGTAGTCGCGCACGCCGCTCGCGTTGCGGCGCACGGGGCGCAGCAGGCCGATCCGCTCGTAATAGCGCAGCGTGTCGGCGCTGAGCCCGTATTCCTCCACAACTTCGGCAATGCGCACGGCGACCTCCCGTCCATCTGTTTTCTCGCCTCTGTATATCCCTTGGAGCGCACTCCAGTGCAAGCGCTGCGCGGGAAATCCACGTCTGTGAATTCATCGTGAATGCCGTGAGATGACACCTTGTCCTTGAGTTGGCTCCAGCTCCTAGACTGGGGCCACGCAAATCACCGACAAGGGAGGCGCGCATGATCGGCTCGATCACCTATCACAATCCCACCCGTCTGCACTTCGGAACCGATTGGCTCGAGGCGCTCGCCGCCGAGCTCGACGGATTCGGTAACACGGTTCAGCTCGTCTATGGCGGCGGCTCGATCAAGAAGATCGGCCTGTATGACAAGATCGTCGACATGCTCGCGCAGGCCGGCAAGACCGTGGTCGAGGACGGCGGCGTCATGCCCAACCCCACGGTCGAGAAGCTCCGCGAGGGCGTGGACATCGCGCGTCGCAACAACGTCGATTTCATTCTCGCCGTGGGCGGCGGCTCGTGCGCGGACTACGCCAAGGCGGTGTCCGTCTCGGTCAACCTGCCGGCGGACCAAGACCCCTGGGACGTGTATTACGAGCGCTGGGAGGAGCCCGCGTGCGAGATCGTCCCGGTGGGCGTGGTGCTCACCATGGTGGGTACGGGCTCGGAGATGAACGGCGGTGCGGTCATCACCAATCGTGAGCGCGGCCTCAAGCTGGGGCACGTGTTCGGCTCCGAGGTGTTCCCACGCTTCGCGATCCTCAACCCCGAGTATACCTACACGCTGCCGCGCTATCAGATGGTCGCGGGCATCTTCGACATCATGAACCACATCACCGAGCAGTATTTCTCCGGCGAGGACGATAACACGAGCGACTACCTGGCCGAGGGCCTCATGCGGAGCCTCGTGCACGCAAGCCGCGTCGCGGTGAGGGAGCCTGAGAACTACGAGGCGCGCTCCAACATCATGTGGTGCGCGACCTGGGCCCTCAACACCCTGATCGCCCAGGGCAAGACGACCGACTGGGAAGTCCACATGCTGGGCCAGGCGGTCGGCGCGGTGACGGACGCCACGCACGGCATGACGCTTTCCGCCGTCGCGCTGCCGTATTACCGCTCGATCATGGCGTACAGCATGCCCAAGTTCGCGCGCTTCGCCCGTGCGGCGTGGGACGTCGATGCCAGGGGCAAGACCGAGGAGGAGGTCGCCCGCGCCGGGCTGGACGCCATGGAGGCGTGGATGCGCGAGATCGGCTGCGTGATGGACCTCACGGAGCTGGGTTGCACCGAGGATATGCTCGATGAGCTCGCCGACGCCACGCTGGTGATGGAAGGCGGCTACCACGTGCTCTCGCGCGAGGAGATTATCGAGGTGTTCCGCGCCGCGCTCTAGAACATGAGAGGAAGGATTCCCATGGTTACACAGACGGCTGGGCGCGACGCCCTGGGCGAGTTCGCGCCCAAGTTCGCACAGCTCAACGATGACGTGCTGTTCGGCGAGGTATGGTCGCGCGAGGATGCGTTGAGCCTCAAGCTGCGCTCGATCATCACGGTGACGGCGCTGGTGAGCAAGGGCATGGTCGACAGCTCTTTCGAGTATCACCTCAAGAGCGCCAAGGCCAACGGTGTCACGCGTGCCGAGATGGCCGAGCTCCTCACCCATGTGGCGTTTTACGCTGGGTGGCCCAACGCGTGGGCGGCGTTTCGCATGGCGGTGAGCGTGTATGCCGAGGACGACGCGCGCCAAGAGGGCGCCAGCGAGGCGGAGGATGCTGCCTTCGAGCCGATGTTCGGCCTGGGCGCGCCGAACGACGGGTTCGCACGGTACTTCACGGGCGCTTCGTATCTCAACGTGGTGACGAACGCCGACGAGGCGGGAGTTGCGCTCGTGAACGTCACCTTCGAGCCGGGGTGCCGCAACAACTGGCACGTCCATAACGCGCGGTGCGGCGGCGGCCAGGTGCTCATCTGCACGGATGGTCGCGGCTGGTACCAGGAGTGGGACAAGCCCGCCCAGCTGCTCGCTCCCGGTTCGATCGTGGTGATCACCGCCGGCGTCAAGCACTGGCACGGCGCGGCAGCGGACAGTTGGTTTGCGCATGTCGCGTACGAGATTCCCGGCGAGGACTGCTCCAACGAGTGGCTGGAGCCCGTCGCCGATGATGAGTGCGCCGCGCTCCGGTAATTCCGCGGTACGCGTCGAAAGGTGAAGCCCGCTACGGCCAGTTCGCGGGCTTCACCCATGTATGATGGCCGTCTTTGTCGCATGCTGTGTTTAACGGGCTTTCATTCTTGAGAGAATCGGATCTGCCCAGGAGGTCGACTGTGGGAAGATGTTTCGACACTCTGATATCAGATACAGTACCCGAGGAAGGGTGGCGGACGGTATGGCTGTGTTCTTCTATGGATGCGTCTCGTTGGACGGATATTTGGCAAAGAGCGACCACAACCTGGATTGGCTGTACGAGACCGGGACCACGGAGGGCACGGGTTACGACGAATTCTACGCCCGCATGGACGTCGCGCTGATGGGCCGCCGTACCTTCGATGAGATCGCGAAGCTCGATGATCCCGCTTCGGCGTATCCCACCACCGAGAACTTCGTCTTCACCCATGGCGGGCTCGACTGCCCCGGTTTCATCGCCGTCGCGGAGGATCCGGTGACGTTCGTGGAGAAGCTGGAGCCCGATCGCAATATCTGGGTGGTGGGCGGAAACACCATTTTGAAGCCCTTGCTGGAGCACGACATGGTCGACCATCTCATCGTGCAGGTTGCGCCCGTGTTGTTGGGCGCGGGGATTCCCCTGTTCGCGCAGGCCGAGGCGCTGCATAGGTTCACGCTCGAGGCGGTCAACCGCTACGGTCAGTTCGCCGAGCTCGTGTATTCACGCGGAGGCGGGCTACGGTGTGGGGACTCTGTTCAACTTGTTAAACTCTGTTCAACTTGTTAAACTCTGTTCAACTTGTTAAACTTCTTAGACCGCAGAGGGTGATGTGCGGTGGTGCGCGTTAATCCGTTCAAGCCGACGGCTGGAATGAATCCACCTGAACTTATCGGTCGAGACGAGATTCTCGACGACTTTACCGAAGCGCTTGAAAACGGCCCCGGAGCTCCTGACAGATTACTTCGTGTTTCCGGGGTCCGTGGCGTGGGTAAGACCGTGCTCCTTAACGCATTTGGAGACATCGCACGCGAGCATGGGTTCCATGTGGTTGACGTCGCCGCGAACGCGGGCTTTTGCGATCGCATTCTCGGTGCCCTCTCGCGGAATCGCGAAGTGTCCTCGCTGTCGATATCCCCTTCTATATTGGGCGTGAGCTTGGGTTCCGTCGAGATATCCAAGTCGGCGACGCAGCTGGGGGAGGCGATGTACGAGGCTTCGCGCAACGGTGGCCTCTTGATCACGCTCGATGAAATTCAAGATGCGCCGCTCGATGAGATGCGCGAGTTGGGTAACGAGATTCAGCTGCTGGTGCGCCAGGGTGCGAACGTCGCCTTTGCATTCGCGGGTCTTCCCGCTTCGGTCGACGGTGTCGTGGTGGACGAGACCCTGACGTTTCTTCAGCGGGCAAAGCATGTCGAGCTCAAGCGCCTTATGGACTTTGAGGTCGGAGATTCGTTTGAAGACACGATGGTGCGCGCGGGCAAATCTGTTGCGACTGGGGTGTCCGATGTGCTCACGGCCGCCGCTGCCGGCTATCCCTTCATGGTTCAGCTTGTCGGATATTACACCTGGCAGTCAGCTTCGCGCCGCGGTTCTGATGCGATTGAGCTGCGCGATGCGCAAAAGGGCATCGCGACGGCGCGCAAGAGCTTCGATAACATGGTGATTGAACCGGCGCTCAGGCGCGTCTCGGGCAAGCAGTTCGAGTACCTTGCGGCCATGGCGCGATGTGGGTCTGGCCCCGTGGCGTCTGGCGATATCGCGCGCGAGATGGGGGTCGCCCCCACGTCCGTGAGCACCTATCGTCGTCGCCTCGTAGATGCGGCGCTCATCGAGGCTCCGTCGTACGGTGTGGTTAGCTTTGCGATCCCCTATATGCGCGAATACCTGCTTGAGCACGTGAGGGAGTAGGAGGCACTGAGCGAAGATAGACCTCAAACTTCTCTCCATCAGAGAGAAGTTTGTATACTGATGGCGAAGGAAGGGAGGCACCCAATGTCGCTGACTGCGTTTGACCATGCTGATCTGGTGCAAGAGGCCCGTGCCTTTGAGTTTCCGAACCCCCGTCCGCGCCACGAGGCTGTCGAAGCGCTGGCCGAGCCCGCGTCGTTCAATCTCAGCCATGTCATTACGAGTATCCGTCGGTTCGCATGGCAATGGGCGCTTAAGGGCAACGGGGAATAGGAGACCGCGGATCTCAATGTAGGGTTGAGCGATGGGGTGGGACCATGAATCGAAAACGGCTCTGTTTGATTATTGATGTTGCCAGTCTGGTGATTTGCCTGGTTCCCCTCGCATGGTTTCTTTTGCGGGTATCGAAGCTGCCTGATGTCGTTCCCGTCCACTTTGGTTTTGGGAACGTTCCAACCCGCTTTGGAAGCAAGTGGGAGTATCTCTTC
Source organism: uncultured Collinsella sp. (assembly GCA_900548365.1). Taxonomy (GTDB): domain Bacteria; phylum Actinomycetota; class Coriobacteriia; order Coriobacteriales; family Coriobacteriaceae; genus Collinsella. The sequence continues at coordinate 7,064 of URKM01000051.1, forward strand.
ATGCCGCTCTTTTCCATTGGCGTGATCATTTTTGGAATATGCTGTCGGCATTTTTCGCTCTCCAACGTTCCCGGTGTTCACACGCGTGAGGAACGAGACCTAATTGTTGCCATCATTGTGCTTGTGTCTGCCGTTTTGCTAGACGTGAGCTGTTTCTACCTCTTCTTCCTCGCCTTCTCTTGTTAACAAAGCCGTTGCCTGCGAGGTCAGATCCGTAATCGCTGCACGCGCGCGCAGAGGGCAAGCGCGGCGCACCCCGTGACTCCCGAGAAGACGGCGACCGGCAGTGTGAGCGCGTGCAGAGCAGTCGTGCTGCTTGCATGCATCCAGAGCCCAGCGTGTGCCGGCAGTATGCCCCCGGGAAACGAGAGCTGAGCCACGCAGGAGGCGATGAAGCCGACGGCCATGATCCCGAACGCGGCGGCGCGGTTGGGGATAAGCCGATACAGCGCAAGTGCGCAGGCGATAAACGACTCGTTGACGACGAGTGCGAGCAAGAGGCGCGGCGCGAGTGATGCGAGGACAGTTCCAAGGAGGTTGACTTGCCCCACCTGCAGGCAGAGGGCCGTTGCGGTTATAAGGACAGTTGCGCCATAGAGAACCTGCACGGGAAACGAGGCGGCTAGAAGATCGCCCGCCGCCAGCAGCCAGGGTGATGTGCCGCGCGCTTGCGAGACCGACCGGGCGTCGGTTGAATAGACGGCTCCGCAAAAGTGCCCGCAAACCCCCAGCGCGATGAACGGCAGGAACACCGTACCGGCAAACGCCGAGCACGTGAGCGCCTCGACGGTCGATGCCCCGGCGTTTGCCGTCCAATATGCGGGGTCGGGCGCAAAGCCGATGCCCGATGCTTCGGTGAGAGCGAACATCCATGAACCATCGCCGAAGAAGAGGTAGACCAGACATGTGACCACACTGCCGGCGAGCGCAAGAAGTCCAAGGTGCGCCTTTACTCCTGTGAGTAACGACGCGACGGCAGGACGAGGGCGCTTTGCGGGCGCGTATCCCGATGCGGGCCCACCGTTTCTTGCGGTCGCATGAGGTGTTGAGAAGTGCGTTCCATCGTTCATCGACAAGCCTCCTGACGATTGCAGACTAGATACATGAGAGCCACGCTGGCGATGCAAATGCCCGCGGCAACCATCGCCCCGAAGGCGAAGGTCGGCCCCGCCATGTTGAGGGAGCACGTGTGCATGAGCCAAACCACGGGACTTGCCCAGGCAATCTCCGGCGAAGTTCCCGCGACATACGCTCTTGGGTACACGAGCAGTGGCCCTATGTGCACTAGCAGGGCAAGAAGTATTGCAAACAGGGGCATTCTGCATATGGCGGTGACGCAGGCAGACGTAAGGTAGACGGCGCACAGGAGGAGGCAGTTCGTTGGTATTACCGCAAGCGCAACCTGCCAAGCGGCGTTGGATGCTATGCCGTAAGCAGCCGATGTAGCTGCGTAGGCAATGCCGCACGATAGGAGATACGCGGCTGCGATTGCCATCGCCTGCGGTGCCACCTTCGCGAGAATGACCGCCCCGCCTGGCATGCCCTTCGCCTGGGAAAGTTGGGCGCTCTTAGATGCGACTCCTTCGCCAATCGCGGTTACGCCGAGAATCGCCGCCGCGGGGATCCAGGCAACCGTGTAGACGAGCGATGCGCGCACGGCGGACTCAGCAACATGGGTGCGGTCGATGATGTTGCCGATGAACCCGATGGTGACCCCCGCGGTGCCGTTCGGGTCGCCCGCCACCATGAACAACGGCCCGCCTTCGGGACTCAAAACGGTGGCTGTGCAGGTCAAAAGGGCGATGAGGGTCACGGGCATCATGCGCTCAATACGGCGCGCGAGAAAGATTTCACTGGCCAGCGCGCGTCTCAGAGCCGAGTGGCTGTTCTGTCGATGCGGGACGCCATGTCGGCGCGTTGCTCTATCGGTCATGATGGTCGCCTTTCCAGGCTGAGGCGGAGCCGCGGGGGTAGCCGCGACGCGAAGAGACCCTGCCGTCACGACCCAACATGATGCGCGCGTAGAGCTGTTCCAGATCGCCGCCGCTCAGGTCGTCGACGTCATGCGCGGTGAGCTGAGCCACCAGTGCACCGCTACTCAAGATGATGTAGTCGGTCACCGTTTGATGAAGCTCAGAAAGGTTGTGGCTCGATATAAGCATCGTGGTGCCAAGCTCGCGGTTGAGGCGTTTGATGAGCTCGCGGATCTCGATGGTACCGAGGGGGTCGAGCCCGTTGGTGGGTTCGTCGAGCACGAGCATGCGCGGCTGCCCCAAAAGCGCGATGCCCAGGTCGAGGCGCTTGCGCATGCCGAGGGAGAAGCTCCGCGCCCGTTTGCCGCCCGTGTCTGTCAATCCGACCATGTTGAGAATGCGGGGAACCTGCCGCTGGTCCAAGCCCCATTCAAGGCAACGCGCCTTGAGGTTGTCGGCAGCACTGAGCAGCGGATAGCTCGCACTCGAATCGGGGACGTACCCGATTTGCGCCCGTGATCGGCGAAGTCCATCGGGAGTGGACGCGTCCATGATCTCGATGGTGCCGCTTGTCGGCTTGCTCAGTCCCATGAGGATGCGGATGAGCGTCGATTTCCCCGCGCCGTTCTCGCCGATGAGTCCGTAGACGCGACCCGGTTTGAGATCGAGGTCAATGGGACCTAAAACAGTATTCGAACGGTAGCGTTTAGTGATGCCAGCAAGGCGTACGGCCAGAGATGACATGGGTGCCTCCAGATGGATGCGGGTGGATTGGGTTGTTGGGTGGATGATTACTTGGTTTTTGGGTGGAAGGACTTTGTTTGGCGCTCGTTTCGGCGGCGCGGTTGCCGGACCGCAGCACCAGTGACATAGCATCGATTCAAATTTGAGATTCGTGTCGCTCGTGATGCGGACTTGGGCGGGTGGGCTTTGGTCCCCACCTCGATTTAGGGACTGTCCCTAAATCGAGGTGGGGGACTGCCGCTAGTTCGAGGTGAAGTTGATCTGGATGTCGCCCAGGCTGCTGGTGACGCCGATGGTGCGCGCCGCATCGTCGGCACCCCGCGGCGACACGATGTCGCCCTGGGTGGTGTGGGCATCGATATGATAGGAGTTCTCTGCCCCCAGATATGACAGGTAGATGTCCCCGTTCGCACTCTCAATCCGACTCGCGGTGATGTCGAGCCTCTGCGCCGAGATGTCCCCGTTCACGGATTCGCACAGCAGGTCATCCTGCAGCGCCATGTCCACCAGCATGATGTCGCCGTTCTCGTTTACGACCTGGGCCTTGCGTGCCGCAGCACCTCCCAGCGAGATGTCGCCGTTGAAGTTGGTCGCGAGAATCGCCTCGGCCTCGACACCGGAGAGCAGGGTGTCGCCGTTCTCATTGACCGCGTCGAGCTTGGCGGCGGAGACGCTCTTCGTAACGAGGCTCCCGTTGCTGGTGGAGGCGTACAGGCCGGCGAGCCCGTGCACGTCAGCCGCGACGACGTCGCCCGAATCGGAGTGCACCTCGATTTCGCCGGTGAACGACGCGGGCACGCGAACCACGGTCGTGGTGTCGTCGACGCCGCCGGCCTCGGCAGGGGAGAGGTCGATCATGACGCCCTCCATGGGCTGCGAGTCGACGTCGATCTTGAGCACGCCGCCCGTGTCTTCGACGGAGACACTCTGGCAGTTTCCCGTCCAATACTCGAGTTCGATGGCGTCGCCGTCGGCGGGTTCGAGGAGGACGTTCTCGAATTCTGACGTGATGACGATGCCCTTGTGCGGCGAGGTTGCTTCGTCCTCGAGCGCGCTCACCGTTTGATGCCAGTCGTAGTTCACGGTGGACAGGCGGGCCGTATCGAATCCGGCTGCCGCCCAGGCGCCACACGAGAGCAGCGTTCCCGTGCCGATGAGCGCCGCGGCGGTAATGAGGATGATTTTGGGTGCCTTACGCATTGTGGACGCTTCCTTCCGGGAGGGTGGCGTGGGTGGAGGGAACGCTCTCGACGGCCACGGGCATGCTCGGGCCGCCGTGGGTCTTTGCGCGATTGGGCGTGTCGCCGTCATCTGTGCCGCTCACGCGCACGAAAAGGCTCGCGATCCAGCGCGCGAAGGTACGCGTTGCCTGGAAGAGCAGCTTGCTGGCCCAGAAGACGGCGAAGGAAGCGACGAGCCCGAAGCCGCTCGACACGAGCGAAAGGCCGAGGACGAAGACGCCGGGCAGCGGCATCCCGCTTCCCAAGGTCGAGCCGAGCGCGGCGATTCCTGCGAAGGGCATGAGCACGAGGACCGCGTCGACGGCCCACAGCGCGGCGATGACCGCCCAGATCGCGACATATACGGCGAGCGCCGCTGCCGCGAGCGCGAGCACGACGGGCACCCAGATGGGGGAGAACACGGTGAGCAAAACGATGTTGAGGGTGCGGCTGCCGGTGTTGGCCCGTGCGATGGTGCGCGGGATGGGCGGGGTCTCCGCGGCGATCTGCGCCGCGATCTCGTCGATCGGGCCCAGGTCTGCCACCGCTTCGGCTTCGGAAAGACCGTCTTCCATGCGGTCGCTGATGGCCTCGTCGTAGAACGCGAGCGCCTGCTCGACTTCGGCGTGCGGGAGCTTGCCCAGCGCCCGCTCCAGCTCGGAGAGGAATTCCTGCTTGGTCATCGTTGCGCACCTCGCTTTACAAAATCATAGATCGACATGATGTCCGCCTGCTCGTATAGGAATTCGGCGATGCGCTCCTCGCCGGTCGGCGTGAGCCGGTAGTACTTTCGCAGTCGCCCGTTGTGCTCCACGGAGTAGGCGGTCAGGCACTCGGCCTTCTCGAGGCGCTTAAGTAGCGGGTACAGTGTCGACTCGGTGAGCCCAAGGATGTCGGGTACGTCCTTCACGATCTGGTAGCCGTAGGAGTCCCGTCCCTGGAGCGACGCGAGCACGCAAATCTCGAGGAAGCCGCGCTTCATTTGAGCATCCATGATACCTCCCTTCGACCGATACTATACGGCGCATAGTATAAGGCGTCAACTACCTCAAATGGGGGACAGGCACTTTTTGAGGTCTTGGGGCGCGATGCCGCAAGGACGACTTGTCGTAGCGCCGCACCCTCCCGCGACGAGATCGTTGCGGGATCGCCGCCGGCTCAGAAAAGGGACTGTCCCTAATCTGAGGCGGCGGAACACAGCGGAGGCCGCGCCCGGCTCCCTTGGGGGATGCCGGGCGCGGCCTCGTTCTGCGCGGCTGCTGCGTTGCTCGCTCGTATGGCGTGCCTACTCGACCGGGATCGTCAGGTCGCCGATGGTGATGCTGACGATATCGTCGACATCGCGGATCTGGCTGAAGAAGTAGGTCTTTTGAACGACGGTCTTGCCACTCTCCTGCCAGGATTCGTAACCGCTGCCAAGCTCCTGCGTGGTGCCGTCGGCGAAGGTCACCGTGAAGTCGCCGTGTCCCGCGCGGTTCTCGGAGCTGGTCTCGCGGCCCGTGGGTTCGGAGGGGCCGTCCACGGCATCGACCGTGTAGGTGACGTCCGCGCCGAGCGGGGAGATGGCGAGCTCGTTTATGACGGCGCTGTTGCCGTTGATGGTGAACGTCTGACCTGCGGGCAGATCGACGGAGAGGTCCTCGTAGTCGATCTTGAAGGACATGCTCCAATTGCCGGTGGCGATGGCCTCCGCGGGAAGGTCTCGTCCGTCCGCCTGCTTGCCCTCGGGGAAGTAGAGGAGCTTGCTGGCGTCGAAGTGAAGCGTCTCGCCCACGAGCGAGGCGTCGGAGCCGGTGAGGCTCATCATCTCAACGAGTTGGATGGCGTTGTCTGCAGGGTCGGCGTCGAAGGTGTGGGAGCTGCCGTAGCCGCCATTCACGCCAAGGCGCAAAGCAGTCAGCGCGTTGATGCTGCCGCCGCCTTCGAGAAACAGATTGTAGCCGCCGTTCTCGTTCATCGTGAGCTCGTCGAACGCGGTCCCGTCGTCCTTCTCGATGGTGTAGACCACCGCGTAGGCGTGGCGCATGCCGATGATGGCGTCGGCCGTGATGGTGATGCCGTTGCTCGTGCAGCTGGCGCCGATCGGCCGGCCGATGCGGTCGATGAGCTCGGTCTGCGCGGG
>URKM01000052.1 GCA_900548365.1 uncultured Collinsella sp.
ACGACCTCTCCGTCTCCCGCACGTCCTTCGACTGGGGCATCGAGGTGCCCTTCGACGATGAGCACGTCACCTACGTGTGGTTCGACGCCCTTACCAACTACATGACCGCCGTGGGCTACGGTGCCGAGGGCGACGAGGCCGCTGCGGACTTCGCCTACCGCTGGCCTGCGCAGACCCACATCGTGGGCAAGGACATCATTCGCTTCCACTGCGTGATCTGGCCCGCCATGCTCATGGCGCTGGGCGAGGCCCTGCCCGAGCACGTCTTCGCCCACGGCTTCCTCACCGTGCGCAACGAGGAGACCGGCAAGGCCGAGAAGATGTCCAAGTCCCGCGGCAACGCCATCGCCCCGCGCGAGGTCATCGAGAAGCTGGGCGTCGAGGGCTATCGGTATTACTTCATGACCGACGTCACCCCGGGTACCGACGGCGCCATCAGCTTTGGCCGCATGGAGCAGGTTTACAACGCCGACCTGGCCAACAGCTGGGGCAACCTGATCTCGCGCTCCACCAACATGTGCATCAAGTACTTCGAGGGCGTCACTCCCGAGCGCGCCGCCGACGCCGCCGGCTACGCCGAGAACCCCCTGGCCTCGGTTGCCGAGGGCATCTTCGAGCGCTATGCCGCGAAGATGGAGGCCTTCGCCTATGGCGACGCCGCCCGCGAGGTCATGGATCTCATCCACGCCGCCAACCACTACATCGAGGACTCCGAGCCCTGGACGCTCGCCAAGGATCCCGCGAAGGCGGGCGAGCTCGCCAACGTGATCTGGAACCTCCTCGAGGCCATCCGCATCTCCGCGCACCTGCTCATGCCGCTCATGCCGAGCACGAGCGCCGAGGCCCTGCGCCGTATCGGCTGCGAGGGCGAGGCGGCGACCGACGACATGGCTGCCGCCTGCACCTGGGGCCAGCTCGCCGCGGGCTTGCCGGTCGAGAAGGGCGAGGCGCTCTTCCCGCGCCTGGCGTAAACTCGCATGGTCAGCGTGCTGTAATGGGGGAGGGGGCGCCGTTTGGTGGCGTCCCCTCCTTTTTCGGCCTTCAGAACTTCGCCTCCATGGGGCATTCGCTGTGTCTGGCCGACGTGTGGGTAACGTTTTTCGTACGGAATCTCGGTCGTGCTTTGTATACCAATATGGTGGCAATTCTATGACCTGCTGTTTTGTCGAGCAAAACAGGTTGCTACTTAAAGGGTTTCAGAATCTATACGAAAAACGGTGCCCATACTTTTTGTAAGCTATAGTTTGGCTTGAAACCACGCCGTTCGAAGGACCGCGTTCATGACTATTTCCCCTTTGGCAAGCCCGTCCGCTACCAGGGCGCTGCTCGAGACCTACGGTTTGGCCACCAAGCACCGCCTGGGTCAGAACTTCCTGATCGATAACCATGTGATCGAGCGCATCTGCGCGCTGGCCGACCTGGATGGAGGCGAGCGCGTGCTCGAGGTCGGCCCCGGCATCGGTGCTCTGACGCTCGCCTTGCTGCAAGATGCCGCGAGTGTCACGTCGATCGAGATGGATGGCGAGCTCGAGCCCGTGTTGAGCGCCCATGCCGCGCTCCATCCGACGTTTCGCTACATCATGGGCGACGCGCTGACGGTGTCGCCGGAGCACATCGCCGAGGTATCGGGCGGCGAGCCCGATATGCTGGTGGCTAATCTTCCGTACAACGTGGCGGCTACGATCATCCTCTCGTTTTTCCAGACCATGCCGGCGCTCGATGCTGCCGTGGTGATGGTGCAGAAGGAGGTCGCCGATCGAATCTCGGCGGTTCCGGGCACCAAGGCGTTCGGGGCATATACGGCCAAGCTGGGGCTCTATGGCACCGTGACCGGCCGCTTCGAGGTTCCGCCGCGCTGCTTCATGCCGGCTCCGCATGTCGATTCGGCGGTGGTGCGCATCGAGCGCCTCCATGACGGCACCGTATGCGACCTGCTGGCCGAAGGTCCCGACCGCGCCGAGGTTTCGCGCGTGATCGACGCCGCGTTCGCACAGCGCCGCAAGACCATCCGCAACTCGATGTCGGCCAGCGGGTTCGATAAGCTCCTGCTCGACGAGGCGTTTGCCGCATGCGGGATCGCGCCCACGGCGCGCGCCGAGTCGCTGCAGGTCGAGGACTTCATCCGCCTGGCTTCCGTCCTGGGGTCGAACGCGACGGAGGGCGCATGCTAGCCGGAGCGGATGCGAAGTCACCGCTGGGAGGTGCGTCAGTCGCCGCGGAGGCATCGGTGGATGCCCGCTTCGCCCTGGCGTTTCGCAAGAAGAAGAAATGCTATGCGGTTCCCATGCCGCTGGCGCCCCTTGCCGACACCCATGCGCACCTCATGAGCTTTTGGGGCAAGGATCCAGCTGAGGTGATCACGCGCGCCGCGTTGGCCGGCGTACGGCAGATGACCACGGTCTACGACCCGTTGGCCGACGAACGCGACCCCCGAATGCATGCGGAGCAGCTGAGCGGATGGATCGAGGATGCGCGCCGGCTGCTCGAGGAGGCCGGGCACCTGGATGCGGAGGCCTACCCCGTTGCGGACCCGTCGGGGCAAGACCCTTCGCTGGGAAGGCTGACGGCGCTGCTCGACCGCATAGGATACTTGGCGGGCGTGCATCCGTATGGCGCGCCGTCGTACAGCGACGAGGTGCATGCACAGGTCGAGGCGGCGTTGGATGACCCGTTGTGCCGGGGTATCGGAGAGATCGGCCTCGATTATCATTTCGATGCCGAAGACGACATCGAGGCCGCGCCGCATGATCTGCAGATGGAGGTCATGGCGCGGCAGCTCGAGCTTGCGTGCGCGCGCAACGTCCCCGTCGAGCTCCATGTGCGGCATGAGGCGGATGACCTTGCCCGCACGTCGCATGCGGATGCTTATCGCGTGCTCAGGGAGGTCGGCATTCCGGACGCCGGCTGCGTGCTGCACTGCTTCGGCGAGGACCGCGCTACGATGGAGCGCTTCTGCGACCTGGGTTGCCACATCGCGTTCGGCGGCGCGGCGACGTTCAAGCGAAACGACGAGGTGCGCGAGGCGTTCGCGGCATGTCCGCTCGATCGACTGCTGCTCGAGACGGATTGTCCCTACATGGCGCCCGAGCCGTTGCGCGGTTTGGAATGCGAGCCGGCCATGATCGCTTGGACCGCCGCCGCGCTGACGGGGGACCGTTCAGCCAGGACGGGTGAAAACCCTGAGGATATCGCGTATGCTGTCTGGCGCAACGCAACGAAGCTGTTTGGAAGGCGTGGATGATGGAAGATAGGTCACTGCGGGAGCCTGTTTCGGACGCGGTCGACGCGGCGTCGCCGGAGCATCGGGAGCCGGCGGCTGAAAAGACGACCGATCAGATCCTGCGCGAGCGCCGCGAGGCCGCTCTGGGCGGTCCGAACGTCGATGGCGAGATCCATCGCAGCCTGCCGCTCGCCCGCGTGGCATACGCGCTGCTCGCGCTGACGGTTTTCGGCTATGCCGTCTTCAGGCTCGGCGGGTATCTGGGCAACCAGGGGCTCGAGCATGTGGCGGGTATCGCCACCTCGGTTCTGTTCGTCGTGGCGTTCGTCGTGTGGTTCGCCTCGCGTCGTCAGGCCAAGCAGCTTACCGAGGTCAAGTATGCCGAGCAGCGCCAGGTCCTCCGCGACGCCGCCGAGCGCCGCAAGCGCGAGGAGCAAGAGGCGAAGCAGGCGAAGAAGCGTCGGCGCAAGAAGAAATAAGCGTGCGTCTCCGTTAAACGACGAGGCCGCCTGTGGCAGATGACTGCCGCGGGCGGCCTCGTTGCCTAGAGCGCGCTACGATGCCATGTCGAAGTCGTGCGCGTTGATGGCGGCGGCATATTGCTTGACTTCTGCCGTGCCGGGGCGTCCGCTCATCAAGCGGAAGAGGCGGTCGAGCTGGACCATGATCCAGTCGAAGCCGGCGGGCGCGGCCTGGTCCTCGGCGCAGACGAGGGCGCCTTGGCCGACCTCGGCGCCGTTCTGCATGACGCGGATCGTCCCCGCGGCGTCCCCGGTCTTCACGTCGCCGTGCAGCTCGGTCAGATCGAGCTCGAGTTTGACATCGCCCGCCAGGCTGAAGAGGTCGACCGTCTGGTCGGGGTGCTCGACGGTGATATCGATCGTTTTATCCGACCAGTCGGCATGGGGCGCCTTGGCGACCAGCGGCATGCCGTCGCCGCAGGTGCGCGTCGTGGGCGCGATGGGGTAGGCGACCACGTGGTCGTAGTACCAGTTCGCAAGCGCGAGCGTGTCATCCCAGCGCTGCTGGTCTCCGTCCGACCCGAGGGTGACGGTGTAGATCTCGCCGCCGGCGTCGCGCTGGAACGCGCCGACGAAGCACTGCAGCGCCTCGTAGGTGCCGCCGGTCTTGCCTCCGATGTTGCCCTCGGTGCCGAGGATCTTGTTGCGTTCGACCATGTCGATCGTGCGCTCGGTTCCATCGGCGGAGGTGACCGTGATCTGGTTGTCCGGATTGGCGGTGAGCTCGCGGAACGTTTCATCTTCCATCGCGTGGGCGAACATGGTCGCCACGTCGCGAGCGGTGGAATGGAAGTCGCCCTCCCAGCCGTCGAAATCGAGGCCGTGCGGGTTCGCGAAGACGGAGTGCTCCATGCCGAGTTCCTGGGCCTTGGCGTTCATGGCGTCGATGAAGACCTGGTAGGGATCGGAGCTCGCGGGATCGATTTTGGACCCGGTGAAGGTGGCGAGCGCCATGGCCGCGTCGTTGCCCGAGGGGATCATGAGCGCCTTGAGCGCCTCGTCGCGTGTGAGCACATCGCCTTCGCGCAGGTCGGCCGAGGACTGACCGACCGTCGCCGCGCGATGGTCGACAACGAGTTCGTCGTCGGCGCTGGTGTTCTCAAGCACGACGATGGCGGTCATCACCTTGGTGATGGAGGCGATCTTCACCTCTTTGTCTGCGTCGCGCTCAAAATAGACCGTTCCGTCCTTGCCCATGACGATGGCCTCCTGGCAGGCGATATCGGGTCGGTCTTCGGTCTCGCGCGTCTCCTCGGTGTAGGTGCGTCCGCAGATGGCGTCGGTGTCGCGCATCTCGGCGTATGCGCCGGCGGGTGAGGCGCCGAGCGCGAGGCCGAAGGCCAGGACGGCGAGGAGGCGGTGCGCCGCGCGTGCGCGCCGGGCGGTGTTGATCAGGCTATCCATTAGGAATCGGTTCCTTCGCATGCGGGGGTTGGTTGCTGAGCATGAGTATAGCGGCAGTTCGCTGTGGGGTTCGTTTGGGTAATACCTTAAAGTGTGCTTAACCCGTACCGAGGCGTCTCGCCGTCGCGATGGCTCGCGGCGATAATGGGAACGCTGAAGGGAGTTCGATATGCAAACGCGCATTCTCGTGGTTGACGATGAGAAGACGATCACGGACCTTGTTGGAATCTATCTGCGCAACGAGGGGTTCGAGGTGACCCTGGCGTACACGGGGGCCGATGCGGCGCGCGAGATCTTGAGCCGCGAGTTCGACCTGGCGGTGCTGGACATCATGCTGCCCGATATCGACGGCTTCGAGCTGTTGCGCACGATCCGTGCCGACCACACCTATCCCGTGATCATGCTGACGGCGCGCGATAGCCAGACCGACAAGATCGAGGGGCTGTCGCTCGGCGCCGACGACTACGTGGTCAAGCCGTTTCGGCCTCTCGAGCTCGTTGCTCGCGTGAAGGCGCAGCTCAGGCGCTATACCAGCTACGGTACGCGTAGCGAAGCGGAGGAGGCGGCCGCCACGCTCGCGTTCAACGGCCTGGTGATCAACCGCGATGCCCGCAGCGTGATGGTCGACGAGAAGCCGGTTCGCCTGACGCCGCTCGAGTACTCGATTCTGTTGTATCTCGCGGAAAACCGCGGGCGCGTGGTGCCGGTCGGCGAGCTGTTCCAGGCCGTGTGGGACGAGGAGTTCATGGCGAGCTCCAACAACACCGTCATGGTGCACATCCGCCATCTGCGCGAGAAGATCGGCGACGACGCCCAGAACCCGCGCTTCATCAAGAACATCTGGGGCGTGGGCTACACCATCGAGAAGTAGGCGGGCGCTCGCCAGGTGAGATGGGCGCCGGCGCGGAGCCCGAGGCTGGCGGGGTTTCCGTGCGGTCGAAGCGGTTCGAGACGATAGGGGATATCTGGTGGCGAAGAAGGCTGTTTTAAAACGGAAGGCGCCGCAGGCGCCGATCAATCCCATGACGGGCTCCCCGAACGCATGGGAGGGCGGGGCGGCCGGTGCCGGGGCCCCGCGTCCGTGCGGGGACGGGGCGGCTTCCCGCGCCGCCGTAGCCGGAAACCCTCCTGCGGCCGCGGGCTGCGAGGCGGTCGGCTCCGACGCCGCGTCATCGTCCGGCCAGGTCGCTGCGGTCGCGGCTTCGGGCGATCACATCGAGGACGCGTTCGAGAAGCTCAAGGTGTTCTTCGACAGCCGCGTGGTGGCGCTGGTGGTGCTCGCGGTGCTGCTGTTCGAACTGGTGGGAATCGGCAACATCGTCGTGCTGCTCTTCTGCTATCTGGTGGGCTACATCCTGGTCGACCGCTTCATCAACGTGCGGCGCAGCGTGGTGATGGGCGGCATCGCGTGGGAGTCGCTGCTGCTGCTGGGCAATGTGGTTCGCAGGACGGCCGGCCCCCTGTTTCTGGATATCGATTACTTTTTCATGTTCTGCGGCTTCTTCCTCGCCCTCGCGGTGTGCGGAACGTTCTTCGCCGGGCGCGCCATGTTCATGTACGGGCAGCGTCGCGGCCGCGAGCAGGCCGACGAGGTCATCGCCCGGCACGTGGTCGACCGCCTGGTCGACCATCGCGATAGCTGGGACCACCTGGACGGAGACTATCTCGAGGTAGAGGGGGCGATCAACCGCGTGCGGGCCCGCGAGCGCCAGAGCGATCAGGCCCTGCGGGACGAGGCGCGCCGCAAGGACGACCTGGTGACCTACCTGGCGCATGACCTCAAAACGCCGCTTGCGAGCGTGGTGGGATACCTCTCGCTGCTCGAGGAGGCGCCCGACCTGCCCGCCGAGCAGCGCGTCCGCTTCACGGGCGTCGCGCTGGAGAAGGCTCATCGCCTCGACGCGCTGATCGAGGAGTTTTTCGACATAACTCGCTTCGACTTCCACGATATCGTGCTCACGCGCGGCTATATCGATCTGGCGCTCATGCTGGCTCAGGTGGCCGACGAGTTCTATCCCATCCTATCCGAGCAGGGCAAGCGCGCCGAGATCGACGTGCCCGACGGCCTGACGGTGCTGGTCGACGGCGACAAGATGGCGCGCGTGTTCAACAACGTGATGAAGAACGCGATCGCGTACAGCTACGAGGGCTCGACCATTCGCGTTTTCGCCGAGCGCCGCTCCGACGGCACCGTGCGCATCAGCTTCGAGAACCAGGGCGACCCCATCCCGGAGCCCAAGCTGAAGGTGATCTTCGAGAAGTTCTATCGTCTCGATGCGGCGCGTGCGACCAATCGCGGCGGAGCGGGATTGGGCCTGGCGATTGCCAAGGAGATCGTGTGCGCGCACGACGGCGCGATCAGCTGCATCTCCACGCCGGAACACACGGTGTTCAACATCGACCTGCCCGCGCAGGCGTGCCACTCGGAGCTTACGTTGTCTTAACATGCGCCTTTCGCCTGCATGAAACGGGTCGCGTACCATCTGATGAGCTATACCCGGTGGTGTAAGAGGAGGCTGTTAGGTGGACGAGGCACAGCAGGGGTGGAGCGCGGCGGTCGATGCCGCGCGCAACGCCGAGATGGGCGTGCTGAACGAAGCGCTTACGAAGGCGGAGGACCATCCGTCGCGCATCACCGTGCGCGATCTCGATTTGTTCTACGGCGACCACCATGCGCTCAAGAACGTGTCGATCGATATCAAGGATCGCGAGATCACGTCGTTCATCGGCCCTTCCGGCTGCGGTAAATCGACGCTGCTGCGCTGCTTCAACCGCATGAACGACATGGTGAAGGACTGCCGCATCGAGGGTTCGATCGAGCTCGACGGCCAGGACATCTACCAGGATTACAACGTCACGCGCCTGCGCCGGCAGGTCGGCATGGTGTTCCAGCGCCCCAACCCGTTCCCCATGAGCATCTACGATAACGTGGCGTACGGTCCGCGCGGCCTCGGCATCAAGGATCGCGATGAGCTGGACGGCCTCGTCGAGGATTCGCTGCGCCGCGCCGCGCTGTGGGACGAGGTCAAGGACAAGCTGAAGCAGTCCGGACTGGGTCTGTCCGGCGGCCAGCAGCAGCGCCTGTGCATCGCGCGAGCGCTCGCCGTGAAGCCCGAGGTGCTGTTGATGGACGAGCCCACCTCGGCGCTCGATCCGGTCTCGACGGTGATGATCGAGCAGCTTGCCCTCGAGCTCAAGGAGGACTATGCGCTCGTGGTCGTCACGCACAACATGCAGCAGGCGTCGCGCATCTCGAACTCCGTGGCGTTCTTCCTGCTGGGCGAGCTTGTGGAACACGGCGAGACGGGCGAGCTGTTCCGCAATCCCCGCGACGTGCGCACGCAGGATTACCTCACCGGGCGCTTCGGATAGCGGCGAGGGGGTATGATGGCTGGTAAGCATGTTGGGAGGTACGTTTCATGATTTATTACGTCGAAGACGACGACAACATCCGCGGCCTGACGCTGTACGCGCTGCGCCAACAGGGGATCGAGGCCGAGGGCTTTTCGTGCGACAGCGAGTTCAAGGCGGCGGTCGCCAAGCGCGTGCCCGACGCCGTGCTGCTCGACATCATGCTTCCCGATACGGACGGCCTGGAGATCCTGCAGCGCCTGCGTGCGGATCAGGAGACCGCCACGCTCCCCATCATGATGCTTACCGCGAAGGACACCGAGCTGGATAAGGTCATCGCGCTCGATGGCGGCGCCGACGACTACCTGACCAAGCCGTTCTCGCTCATGGAGCTTACCAGCCGCTGCCGCGCGCTGCTGCGCCGGGGCGGCATGATGAAGAAGGTGAGCGATACGCTGTCGGCGAACGGCATCGTGCTGTCGCCGAGCCATCGCCAGGTAACGGTCGATGGCGCCGAGGTGAAGTTGACCCTGCGCGAGTTCGAGCTGCTCGAGTACCTCATGCGCAAGCCGGGCATCGTCTTCTCGCGCGAGGCGCTGCTGCAGAGCGTGTGGGGCTGGGATTTCGACGGCGGCTCCCGCACGGTGGATGTGCACGTGCAGACGCTGCGCCAGAAGCTCGGTGAGCGCGCGGGCTGCATCGAGACGGTCCGCGGCGTGGGCTATCGCTTCGCCGACCGCTCGACGGATTAGGGGACGTGCGGACGGTGAAGGCCAAGCATTCGCTTTCCCATCGCGTCTTCTCGACGATCTTTCTGGTGGCGATCGTGGCGATCGCGGCGTTCACGCTGGCGGGCACGGCGTATCTGCAGAAGAACCTGGTCGAATCGACCCGCGAGGAGCTCTGCGAGGAGGCCGACGTCGTCGCGGCCGCCTTGGAGCAGAGCCCCAGCAGCCAAGAACTGCTGGAATCGCTCGATCTGGGCGACAGCCGTCTGACGCTGCTCGCGCAGGATGGCACCGTTCTCTATGACAACGAAGAGGATCCGCAGGTCATGGGCAACCATGCCAGCAGGCCGGAGGTTCGCGAGGCGGTCCAGACCGGATCGGGGTCGGCGGAGCGAGCCAGCTCGACGATCGGCGAGACCATGGTCTACGAGGCGGTGCGCCTGAGCGACGGGCGCATCATCCGCCTGGCAAAGCCGCAGGAGGGCTATATCGCGATCTTCGCCCGGCTGCTCGTCCCGCTGCTGGCGCTGAGCGCGGTCGCGGCGGTTATCGCGTGGTTCGCCGCGCGCCGCGAGGCGGATGCCATCATCGCGCCGCTGCTGCTGGTCGACCTGGACCATCCCAAGAACAACCTCGAGCACGCGTATGCCGAGATGGTTCCCATGCTCGAGCGCATCGAGAACCAGCGGCAGGAGCTCAAGCGGCAGATGCGCGTGTTGGCTGATAACGACCGCATGCGCCGCGAGTTCACCGCCAATATCACCCACGAGCTCAAGACCCCGCTCACCGCGATCTCGGGCTATGCCGAACTGCTCGGCAGCGGCATGGTCGAGGACGAGGCGGACCAGCGCGATTTCGCCCGCCGCATCCACGCGGAGGCGGGAAGGCTCACCTCGCTGGTGAACGATATCCTCACCCTGTCCAATCTCGACGAGGCCGAGCATAGCGACGACGCCGGCGCCCTCGAGACCCTGGGGTCCCGGGAGCCCGTCGACGTTCCCCGTCTGATCGATTCCGTCGCGCAGCGGCTCGAGGGCGTGGCGGCGGCTTCCGATGTCAAGCTCTCCACCGCGTGCGACCCCGTCATCGTCGAGGGGGTACCGCGGCTGCTCGACGGCATGGTATACAACCTGGCGAGCAACGCGATTCGCTACAATCGCCCCGCGGGGACGGTCGAGCTGGGCTGCGGCATCGAGGAGGGTGTTCCGTTCATCCGCGTTGAGGACACGGGCATCGGCATCGCGAAGGAAGAGCAGGAGAAGGTGTTCGAGCGTTTTTACCGCGTCGATAAGAGTCGGTCGAAGATGCGCGGGGGCACCGGTCTGGGGCTGGCGATCGTCAAGCACGCGGCGCTGTTCCATGATGCGACGATCCGGATCGAAAGCGAGCTCGGCGAGGGGACGTGCATCACCGTTCGGTTCCCCAAGACGTATTCCCACGTCGACGTGGCATAACCTGCATTTGTGGCATTGCTGCGGTTGTATGTGGAACATGCGGTGAGCCCGCTGCGCTTTGGCGCATCAACACCGATGCGCTACCATATGAAGGCTACTGCATCATTGGGGAGGTTTATGGGATGACCCTGCTCGAGTTATTTCAGCTGATCAAAAAGCACATGGCGCTGGTGATCGTTTTGCCGATCGCTTGCGCGCTGGTTATGGGTGCCGCCAGTTTCTTCGTGATGGAGGATACGTACACGGCTCAGACCAGCATGTATATCTTGGCACGCACGGGCGGCGAGCAAGAGGGCACGAACTATTCGGACCTCAATGCCTCGCAGATGATCGCGAACGACGTCGCTCGCCTGCTTCAGAGCGATGTTGTTCTGAAAGGTACGGCGCAGGAGCTCTCTATGAAGAGCCTGGCCAACTACAAGGTGAGCGTTTCGAGCGAGACCACGTCGCGCGTCATCACGCTTTCCGTCACCGGCCCCGACGCCGCGAGCACCGCGCAGGTCGCGAACGCCATGGCGCGCGAGGTATCCGAGGTGGCCCGCGAGGTCCAGATGGCTGAGAGCGTCAACGTGATCGACGAGGCCGAGGCGCCCGCCGGTCCTTCCGGTCCCAATCGCGGGCTCTACGTCGCCGTCGCCTTCCTGGCCGGCCTCTTCGCCGCCGTCGCCATCATCGTGCTCATGGATATGCTGAATACCCGCGTTCGCAATGCCGAGGATGCGGAGGAACTGCTCGGCATCCCGGTGATCGGTTGGATCCCCATGACGAAGGATGGTGAGTAACCATGGCAATCAAAAAGCGCAAGGGCAACAGCAAGCTCGCCGTTCAAAACGCTATGAAGACCCTGCTGGCAAACATTCGCTTCGCCGGCGTCGATCGTCCGATCCAGTCCGTCGCCATCACGTCCGCCAAACCCAAGGAGGGCAAGTCCACCACGGCGTGCAACCTCGCCCGCGCGATTGCCTCGAGTGGCGCCAGCGTCGTGTTGGTCGAGTGCGATATGCGCCGCCGCACGCTCGCGGGGCTGTTGGGCGTTCACACTACGGGCGGTCTGTATTCCGTGCTGTCCGAGCAGATGACGCTCGATGAGGCGCTGGTCGAGACCGATCAGATGAACCTGTTCTTCCTTGATTGCGAACCGCATATCCCCAACCCTGCGGATATCATCGCCTCGCGTCGATTCGCGGATCTGATCGCGCATCTCGAGAGCCAGTTCCGCTACGTGGTCATCGACACTCCGCCGGTGGGCGCTTTCGTCGATGCCGCCGAGGTCGGCCGCCTGGTCGATGGTGTCGTGTTCGTTATCCGCGAGAACTTTACCAAGCGCAACGAGGTCGTTGCCGCCGTCGAGCAGCTGCGCAAGGGCGATGTCAACATCATCGGCACTGTGATGAACTGCTGCAACCAGGGTGCAGATGATTACTATTCCTACTACACCAAGGGCGCGTCCCAGCCGGTTGATTCCGCGCTGCTGAACGAAAGCGACCTGCCCTCGGCCTCGTCCGCGGACGGCGCTCAGCGCCCGCAGGGTGGCGGCAGCCGATTCGCCAAGCGATAGGCGGTCTGACGATGCGCGATATTCACTGCCATATTCTTCCCGGCGTGGATGACGGCGCGCGCGACCTGGATGAGAGCCTCGCTATGCTCGAGGCTGCGAAGGCTGCGGGGGTCACATCGATCGTGTGCACCCCGCACTGCCGCGACCCTTATTTCGACTTCGATGCCATGTGGGCCGCTTTCGAGATGCTGTGCTCCCATGCGGACGGCTTCCCCCTGCAGATGGGGTTCGAGGTCCACTACTCCAAGTTGATGGAGCTCGGCGTCCAGAGTGCCGAGCGGTTGCATTTCGATGGCAGCAACGAGCTTTTGCTCGAGCTGCCCACGCGTGCGGGGGCGCTTGAATTCACCTCGTTCGAGCGTACGATCTACGAGCTCCAGGGTATGGGATACGAGGTCATCATCGCTCATCCCGAGCGCTATGCGGCGGTCCAGAAAGACATCCGCATCGCCGAGAACCTCGTGCACATGGGCTGCAAGCTGCAGGCATCCGCGGATTTCATCGCGGGTGGCCGCTTCGGCAAGGAGCGCAAGCACGCCAAACGGCTCTTCAGCCAGTTCTTGTACAGCTATCTTGCGAGCGATGCCCATTGCGCTCGCCATTACGAGTATCTTGCGACGGCCCGTGCGAAGTATTCCGTCCGCGGACGCCACATGAAGCGATAGCAATCTGGGGGGTGTCTCTATGGTTTTGTCAACCATAGCCGCCCTCGTTTTTCAGCATGGT